>JADGBO010000004.1:4740-38036 GCA_015231465.1 Desulfamplus sp. | reverse complement strand
CCTTAAGAAGTCTATAAATCATTTATTTCAAGGAACATTGTTTAATACGAGATAACCCTTATGTCAAGCAGTAGTGTTGTTCACTCTTTGACCTTGAATCCATTGAGCATGATCTCAAAGGCAGTTTCCAGGGTTTGCCGAACAAAATCCTTTTCATTATTCAAAAGACGTTTGCTGTCCACCCACAGGACCACCCCCGAATAGGTGGCCCATATGATATCGGCAAGGGCCACCGGATGTTTCTCCACGAAAATACCATTGTCAATACCTTCCTTTACAATGGAGGTAATGGCACTTACGGCATTGGCCGAGGTCTCTTTCAGTCGTTCCAGAACCTCTTCGGAAAGATTCTGCAATGTCTCCCCGGACTGGAGATGGAAGAGATTTATCAGTACCATGGAGTCATATTCATAAACGTCGATGAAAGTCTCTTTGAGTTTTTTCATTTTCTCTTCGGCATCAATGCTTTTGATGTTTATAATCTTTTTCATCAACGAAGTTATATATCCCAGCAGATCAATGGAAAGGGATGTGTGCAGCTCCTCCTTATTTTTAAAATAGAGATAGATGGTGCCGGGACTCAACTCCGCTTCTCCGGCGATCTCTTCCATTGTTGCCCTGTTGAACCCTTTGGCCGAAAAGACCTTTTTTGCAGCCTCCATGATCTGTTTTCGGCGCATCTCCTTTTCCCTCTGTTTTCGCTCATGTATGCCCATTTGCTCATCCCCGTCATATTTTGAATGCCATTTATTATCTAAAAAACCCATATAAAATACATGGGGATGATTATTTTCTCAAGGTAAATCGTAGGTTACAGCGAAAACATCGGCCAATAGCTCCCACTGATAAGTACCCCGCCGGGTGAAGACATTCAGTTATTTAACGACATCATGACGTTTTAAGCTCCTTGATCTTGTCCCTTAAACGGGCCGCTTCTTCAAATCTCAACTCTTCTGCGGCCCTCTTCATCTCACTCTCCAGATCAGCTATTACCATTTCAAGAGCTTTGCCGGCCCGGCGGGAAGGAATCCCTTTATCGTTTTCAGGTGATGAGGCTCCTGCTCCATAGGCAGCAAGGGCCTCTTCAACGCGAATATCCAGAAGATTATCTCCCTTTGAAGGCTCTTTATGCATGGAGTAGTCAAAGGAGCTGATTTCCTTTATAATCGTGGCCGGCGTGATGCCGTGTCTTATGTTATAAGCCTTTTGAATCTCCCTTCTCCGGTCAGTCTCTTCCATGGCCCTTGCCATGGATTTGGTAATTTTGTCGGCATAGAGAATCACCTTTCCCGAAGCGTTTCTTGCTGCCCGTCCAAAGGTCTGGATCAGGGATCTGAATGATCGCAGAAATCCCTCCTTATCCGCATCAAGAATGGCAACCAGGGATACCTCCGGAATGTCAAGCCCCTCCCGGAGAAGATTTATGCCTATTAGAACATCGAATACCCCTTTTCTCAGATCCTGGATAATATCAATGCGCTCCACAGTGCCTATGTCTGAATGGAGATACTTGACCTTTATGGATAGATCGGCAAAATATTCTGCAAGATCCTCGGCCATGCGTTTCGTCAGGGTTGTCACAAGCACCCTTTCATGGGCATTGGTCCGTTTCAATATCTCTTCATGGAGATCATCCACCTGATGCCTTGCATCCCTAACCTCAATTACTGGATCCAGAAGACCTGTGGGTCTTACAATCTGCTCCACAACGGAGGTTCCGGCCATCTCCATCTCATATTCAGCCGGTGTGGCCGACACATATATTGCCTGGCCAACTTTACGGCGGAACTCGTCAAAGGTAAGGGGGCGGTTATCAAGCGCCGAGGGAAGGCGGAAGCCGTGTTCCACCAGGGTCTCTTTCCTGGAGCGATCACCTTTGTACATGGCTCCGATCTGGGGCACCGAGATATGGCTTTCGTCAAAAAATATCAAAAGATCATCCGGAAAATAGTCCAGCAGGGTTGGAGGAGGCTCCCCCGGGGCCCTGCCTGTGAGGTGCCTGGAGTAATTTTCAATGCCGCTGCAGTATCCCATCTCATTGATCATCTCCAGATCGTAACGGGTACGTTCATCAAGGCGCTGGGCTTCAAGCAGGCGTTTGTCTTCATATAAAAATTCGAGACGTTCCCTAAGCTCCTCCATGATGGCCTCCACCGCCCTCTTTCTCGTCTCCTTGACAGTTACATAATGGGATGCCGGATAGACCGCTGTAGCTTTGAGGGAGTTCAGCACATCTCCTTTAAGGGGATCTATTTCACTGATGCTCTCAATGGTATCCCCGAAAAAATCTATGCGAAGGGCTCTGTTCTCCTCATAGGCCGGGAAAATCTCTATCCTGTCCCCCCGAACCCTGAATGTGCCCCTGTGAAAATCAACGTCGTTTCTCTCATACTGTATCTCCACAAGATCGGCGATGAGATTCTCCCGGGATTTTTCCATATCCAGGGAGACCTCCACCCTGAGGGCAAGATACTCCTCAGGAGCCCCGAGACCGTAAATACACGATACGCTTGAAACCACGATAACATCTTCCCTTGCCAGGGCCGAACGGGTGGCCGAGTGCCGCATCTTGTCTATCATCTCGTTGACGGCTGAATCCTTCTGAATATAAGTATCGCTGGATGGGATATACGCTTCGGGCTGGTAATAGTCATAATAACTGACAAAATACTCAACGGCATTTTCCGGAAAAAGTGCTTTAAACTCATTGTAAAGCTGGGCTGCAAGGGTTTTGTTGGGGGCGATTACAAGGGAAGGCTTTCCTGTTCCGGCAATGACATTGGCCATTGTAAAAGTCTTTCCTGAACCGGTCACACCAAGAAGAACCTGATGTTTTTCTCCGTCCAGAACACCCTGGACAAGGGATTTTATGGCACCTGGCTGATCCCCTGTGGGCTGGAAGGGAGAGTGTAGGGAAAAATTGTTCATAATTAATCCATATCTGATAATTTGTGGGCTTGATCATCGTTTGGTCCAATTCATAGGGGCAGATTCCATATCTGCCCCCAAAACAGGGCGGGTATGGTACCCGCCCCTACAATCTTGGCCTAAATGATGGTTATGGCCGATAATTTTGGGGCTTGATCATCTTTTCGGCCAGTGTCTCCATCTTGTAGGGGCAGACCTGTGTGTCTGCCCTGGCGAAGGGCGAACACACAGGTTCGCCCCTACGTTGCCGACCGAAACAATGATCAAGGCCTAATTTTTTATTTTACCGCAATGAGGTTATAAACGGCAACCGGGAGAAAGGGCAGAGGCGTTGTGCTTTTATGCAAAATACCTTGATCTTTTGACGGAAATTCCGTTATCATTTCCAAGTGTCACCCAAATCGGACATCCTTAAGAAAGCAGGGGTGATTCATTAATCGCCCCTACGGACGACTTTCATATAAACGGCCATGGCGGCCCACCGCCACAATCGAAGTAGGGGCGTATTGCAATACGCCCTTACTTAAAATATGGGGACTTTCATATAAATTCTATATTTAAATGCTTAAATCCACAACATAAAGGAGGGGTTCATGGGAAAAAAAATGTTTTTTTTCGGAGAAAGCTGTTCAATATCCAGGGTACTTGCCTTGTCTCTTTTTATTGGGCTCTTCTCCCTTGGGCAGGCAGCTCATCCCCGGATAATCTCCGCCCTGGATGAAACCGTTCCCGGGCAGGATGAGATTGTTGCCCATTCCGGACAGGATGAGATTGTTGCCCATCCCGGACAGGATGAGTTTGTTGCCCATTTTGCGTCCCAGCAGAGCATAGGTGGAGAGAATGCCCTTGCCGTCACCTTTTCCCAACCCATAGATGCCGGCCGCAGGATAGAGAGCTTTCTCTCCA
The DNA here is from genome assembly GCA_015231465.1 of Desulfamplus sp. Taxonomy (GTDB): domain Bacteria; phylum Desulfobacterota; class Desulfobacteria; order Desulfobacterales; family Desulfobacteraceae; genus Desulfamplus. The sequence continues at coordinate 34,202 of JADGBO010000004.1, read as the reverse complement.
TATTTACCGAAGATGGTTCTGCCGTGGAAGGGGGATGGGTTGTCTCGGATGACCCCCTGGTGGTCTATTTTTCCAACATTGAACCGGATACCGGTTACACAATTAAAATTCACAAGGGTCTCAAGGCCCTTTCCGGTGCTGCCCTGGACCGTGCCGTAAGTTTCAATGTAAAAACAAGGCCGGTCCAGAACATGATAATGTTCGGCTCCAGGGGATTCATACTGCCCTGGGCCCTGGGCCGGGGCATCCCGGTGAGCAGTGTGAACATATCCCGGGCAGACATTGATTTTTTCAGGATAAAAGAGCGATTTTACAACGATTTTTTCCAGGAGATGGGCAGACAGCATAACATTGCCTACTACATGGGCCAGGAGCTTAACAGGTACGCGGATCTGGTCTATTCGGGCCGGTGGGACCTTAATATAAAAAAGGATATACGCACCGAGGCAAAGATCCCCATTACAAACATTGCCGAGTTGGAGGAGCCGGGAATCTATGTGGCCGTACTCCGGGGTGCGGGAGTGTACGACTACCAGTACAGCAGCACCTGGTTCTCCATCAGCAATGTGGGGCTCCATGTGCGAAAGTACTCCAATGCCCTCCAGGTGGAGGTCCAGTACCTTGACACGGCACTGCCCATGGCCGGAGCATCCGTCGAGGTGTATGACAAAAAGGGGCGATGCACGGCAAAAACCCTGAGCCATGAAAATGGTGTTGCATACATGGAGGGAGCTTTCAAGGATATCCATTACATAATTGGCCGTCATGGCCGTCATATCTCCCTTCTGCCCATGGATGTTCCTGCCATGGATCTCTCCGAATTCAGGGCAGCGGCAGAGCCCATGAGACCTGTGGATATGTTTGTTTACGGGCCCAGGGACATATACAGACCAGGGGAGACCGTGGTTATGGACGGCCTTTTACGCAGGCATGACGGACTCATGGCCGGAGCCCTGCCGGTAAAGGCAATGATATACAGACCAGACGGCCGCATGGTTCATCAGTTCTCCTGGAGAGGCCGCACCATGAACTACCATACCCATAGCTATCTTCTTCCCGGGGATGCATTGACCGGAACCTGGCGGGTGGAGTTTGAGTATGCGGGGCAGCCCCTGAAACCCTATCTTTTCACCGTGGCTGAATTCCTTCCCGAAAGGATGAAGCTGGACTTGGACAATCCCCCGGGCCAGGGGGATATCCTGGGCATAGACAACGATCTCACCATCTCCCTGAAAGGAGATTTTCTTTACGGAGCCCCGGCATCGGGCAGCAGGGCAGATGCGGATATCTATCTGAAACCTGCCCGGGAGCTTTTTCCCGAAACCTGGCCCGGTTATATCTTCGGCAATGCCTCCGAGACCTTTGACAGGCATTTCAAAACCGACTCCCTGCTCCTGGACGGTGACGGAAGGGGAACCATCAGGCTTGGAAACCAGTGGAACAACATCTCCTCTCCTGCCTGGCTAACATCCAATGTAAGCCTTTACGAATCCGGTGGGAGACCCGTGGTTAGAACCCGAACCTGGCAGGTGTGGCCGGCGGAATCCCTGGTGGCCATAAGGAGCCTTGCCAGGGGCGATGGTGACCAGGTCCCCGGGGACTCGGTGGCCGGATTCCAGGTGATGGCCGTGGATCAAAACGGAGGGAGTGTGGGGGTTGACGGAGTCAGGGCCGTGGTTATACGGGAGCAGCGGGATTACTACTGGGAGTACACCAACGACTCCTGGCAGTGGCGGTACTCCCGCAACTTCTATCCAGTGGACAAGTTTACCGTTGACATCCCCCGGGATGCCCCGGCCCTTTTAGAGATACCTGTGAACTGGGGGGGCTATCGGCTGGAGTTGACCCATCCCGTTACCGGCCTTGTAACCAGTTATGCCATAGAGGCAGGGTGGTACCCCGGGGCAGACGGAGAGTCCCGGGGCACTGCCCGGGGGAGCGGCCGTCCTGATCGGGTGGAGATAATTCTGGACAAGAAATCCTATAGCCCCGGTGATACGGCAAAGGTACTTCTTAGGGCTCCGGAAGGGGGCAGTGGTTACCTCTTTGTGGAGGCAGACACCAATCTTGTGACCAGACCTGTTACCATACCCCCCGGAGGTGGGACCTTTGATCTTCATGTGGACCCATCCTGGAGCCGCCATGACATATACATATCCGCACTTATTGTCAGGCCCGGGGAGGCCCGTATCCAGGCTCTGCCCAAAAGGGCCGTGGGACTTATTCATCTTCCCCTGGACAGAAGCGACAGAAAAATATCCCTGGAAATTGATCTTCCCCATAAAATAGAGCCTGACCGTTTCATTGAGGTTCCGGTAAGGGTAAAGATGCCCCGGGAAACTCCCGGGGAGTCCATATGGGTAACCCTGGCCGCGGTGGATGTTGGCATATTGAACCTGACGGGCTTTGCCACCCCTTCTCCCTGGGAGTACTTTTTCCAGCCCCGGAGATATGGGGTGGAGATCCATGATCTTTACCAGAAACTCATTGAGCCGGGTCAAGGGGCCTGGGCCGCCCATAGATTCGGGGGGGATGCCCCGAGGCTCTCCCGGGGCGGGGATCGGCCCTCCACCGATGTGCAGATTGTCTCCATCCATCGGGAAGCCCTTCCTGTGGATGGGGACGGAACTGCCCTTTTCTCCCTTAAAATTCCTGATTTTAACGGTTCCCTGCGTTTCATGGCCGTTGCCCACGGCCCGGGCTCCTTTGGTTCGGCGGACCAGGAGGTTACCGTTGCCGCCCCTGTTGTGGTCCAGATTGCCATGCCCAGGTTCCTCTCCATGGGGGATCGCACCCAGGTCATGCTGGAGGTGGCCAATTTGAGCGGCATATCCCAGAATATGGATATCCATGTGGAGATGACACCCCCTGTCAGGGCCCTGGGTCCCGCCTCTCATCAACTCTCCATGGAACCGGGCCGGAGGGTTGATCTGTCCATACCGGTAATAGCGGAAAAAGGGGTGGGGAGATCCGTCATCACCTGCAGGATTGAGGGCATTGTGAAAAATGGAGCTGATGGTGTCCCGGATACCCAAGGGAGTGCTATTATGAAAGATACCCCGGGGAGTGTGATTGGGGAGGATACCCCGGGGAGTGTGATTGGTGAGAATGCCCCGGGGAGTGTGATTGGTGAGAATGCCCCGGGGAGTGTGATTGGGGAGGATACTCCGGGGAGTGTGTTTGGGGAGGATACCCCGGGGAGTGTTATTGGGAAAGATACCCCGGGGAGTGTTCTCATCAAAAAATGGTTCATTGAGACAAGGCCTCCCTATCCGGCTGTTACCCAATCCTGGAGAAAACAGCTTGGTCCCGGGGAGGAGTTTTCCATGCCCCCGGAGGCCCTGGCAGGAGTCATGGATGATACCATGGTGGTCCAGGCTGCCATGGGATCCCTGCCTTCGATGAATATTGCCGACCACATCCGTTTTCTCAACGGCTATCCCCATGGGTGTCTGGAGCAGACAGCAAGTGCGGTGTTTCCCCATGTGATTCTATCTTCCGGGGATTTCAGAACCCTGGGCATAACTTCCATGGATGACGGAGAACGCTTGGAGAGGGTCTCCCTGGGCATCCAGAGGCTCCTGGAAAAGCAGAAGTCCGGAGGAGGCTTCGGCCTTTGGAGTGCAGATGGTCCCGAGGACTACTGGCTTACGGCCTATGTCACCGATTTTCTGCTCAATGCCCGGGAAGCGGGTTACGGTGTGCCCCGGGACTCCCTTTCAAGGGCCCTGGATCGACTTCTTATATATGTCAGAAGACCTGGAACCGTAAAGCCTCCCCTGTACACTACAGGATCCCACTATACCGCATCGGCAAGGGCCTATGCCGCCATGGTTCTGGCCCGGGTTCAGAGCCTTACCCTGGGGGATGCAAGATCCCTCTATCTCTCCATGAAAGATGGGTTCCAGACCCCCCTGGGAGCTGTACAGGCCGGCATCGCACTCTACCTTGCCGGGGATGCCCCACTTGCCCTGGAAGCCCTGGAAAATGCCCTTGCCCTGGCTCAAAACAATTTGAAAACCCAGGGCAGAAAGGGCAGATACTACGGCGATTACGGCAGTGACCTAAGAGATGCCGCCCTTGCCTTTTATCTTCTCTCCACCCATGTGCCTGATTTTCCAGGAAGGGGTGAGTTTCTAATGCATGTGAACCATCTTCTCGGAACACGGCAGTGGCTGAGTACCCAGGAGAGGAATTCCCTTGTCATGGCCGGTTATTCTGCCATGAAACAGGAGGGAGGATTTTGGCGGGCCCGGGTAAATGCCCCCGGGAGCATGATTGAGGAGGGGAAGGGTTTCCGCACTGTCATGGCCCGGGGCACTTCCGTCCGTGATTTTTCCATCACAAACCTGGGTGATATACCCCTTTTCATTGACGTTGTCATGAACGGATATCCGGATCAGAAACCCGACCCTGTGACCAGCGGAGTCTCTGTCCGGCGCAGGTATCTCAATATGTCCGGTGAAGAGATCATGCCGGATGGTTCCTTTTCCATGGGCATGCGAGTGCTTGTGGAACTCTCCTTCCAGGCGGATGAGAGGCTTCCCCATGCCATTGTGGTGGATATGCTTCCGGCATGTATGGAGTTGGAGGATCCTTCCCTTTTGGGCAGCAGTGCCGTGGATGATCTAATGGTGGAGGGCAAAACCGTTGCACAGTGGCATGGAAATTTTGCCATACTCCACAAGGAGTACAGGGATGACCGTTTTGCTGCCGCGTTGGACATCATGGGAGGAAAAACTTTCAGACTCTTCTATCCGACAAGAGTTGTTACTCCAGGGGAGTTCATGGTGCCGCCGCCCATGATTGAAGATATGTACAGGCCTTATATCCGGGGCATTGGAGATTCTTTGCCTTTAATAAAAAGCATTAATAGGTAAGATATAGACTTCCAGAATAATATTTCAACAAATCAACTCTTAAGGGCAGCCGCAAGGGACTGCCCCTACAGTACCATAACCAATTTAGGAATTGATTTTTAATAACTTGCCCATTCATCTCATCCCCAGCCACCTATTACAGGCTTGCCATGGGAGCCTGGGTAAGTTAATTAAACCCAATTACTTAATTATCTGGAGAACTATAGTTCGATTATGACGGCGGAGTGACATGGCAGGTATAAAAAATAATGAAGGGCAACCATATTGGTTGCCCTTCAAGGTTTTAGATGCCAAAATCATACTTCGATTGCGGCGGTAATGCGGATGGCTGTTATGCCGGTTTTAGAATGTCAATGTAATGTTATGGTAGAGTGCATAAACTTCGGGATCCACCGAGGGATCCACAACTCCGCCGCTGGCACGGGTCTTCCAGTAGTCACCGCCGTCAAGATATGCTCCTATGGCTGAATAGGTCAGGTTGTCGGTGAGGTTCCAGGTAAATTTGGCATTATACTCTATGCCCTGGTCGTCATCATAACCTGGTCCCTGGGGAAGATCGTCGGCCTTGGATATGGCTCCAAGTACTCCAATGGTTATGGTATCGGTCAAGACATAATCAAGCCCTGCATAAAACATCTGATAACCGTCACACATGGCTGTGGAAGGTGATGCAAAGCCATTGCCCACGTGGTTTCCCACTCCGTTGCCAAGGGTTGTACTCATCCCGTGGTCAATGGAGCTGAGAATAAACATTTTTGCCCAGTCAACTCCCGGGGCCACATAGCCCATGGAGCTTATATCGTCATCTGTGTAGTCAGCATCTCCCTGGGAGTGGGCAAAACCTGCCTGGACGTTGAACCCGCCGAAATCATATTGAGCTTCTGCAAAATAGGCAAAGGCCTCAATATCTCTGTCCTTGACTCCAGGCACAGCATACGTGGATGTTCCAAAAACATAATCCAGCTCTGCCTCAAGGCTGAGATTACCGAAGGTGCCCTGGAAATAAGGGGCAAGAAGATATACCTTGGCTTCCGTTGTGGGTCCCCTTCCTGAAATGGCCCTCAAAGAAGATGGGCTGGCATCGTTGGCCCAGTCTTCGTCAATTTGTGCAGCATAGGCCCCTGCCTGCTGGGCTGCGGCCCCTGCCGAGGCTGCATCACCGGCGGCCATATAGGCTGCTGCGGCATCGGCATATGCCTTGGCTGTTCCGGCGGTAACGGCATTTGCCCCATACCAGGCTGCATAGGCCGCAAACTCATCAGCCATGTCGCTGTTTCTGAGAAAATCCCTGTAATCCGAAGAGTTGGAATTGGCCTTGTAGGATCTGGTCAAATCTGCCACGGCAAAGGATTGTCCTGGATCCTGGAATCTCTTAAAATTATAGAATGCCGAGAGAAGTCCGGCTGAATAGTCGTCTGTCCTGTAAACAAACCCAAGGTAATACTTGTCATTGTCCTTGGAGCTGAACTGGGTTCCCATATCGTTTTCCGTTACCTTTTCGGCAACAGCGGCGATGTAGAGCTTGCCTTCTCCCATGGGAACGGGAAGGACATATCTGATCCTGTCGGTATCAGATTCGTCATCGCAAAAGGATGTTCCCCAGGTTACACCCTTCATTCTTCCAATATCAAAAAGGCCGATGGGACTTATGTATGAAAGGTATGCCCGGTCAAAATCTATATTGTCATCATCAACATCGCTGTCCCATCCTGAACCGTCATCGTCTGTATCAAATGACGAATCATTGGAACTCAAAACCTTCTCAAGGGCATCGAAACGGGTGATAAGGCTCAAATTGTCGCTGATTTTAAAAGTTGTCTGAACCCTCAGACGCATCTGACGATAGCTGCTTGAAGCATCAGCCTCAAGCATATTCTCACTGGAATTAAAAATTCCTTCAACATAGAACTCACCGTTGAAATCAACTTCAAGGGCATGGACCGGTAAAGCCATGGCTGCCACAAAACAGCACGCAAACAGACTAAGTACAACTTTTTTCATCTTTTTCTCCTTTTCCTTAACTTTTAATGATTAACATTCCTCCTCACACTATACACACAGCCTTCAACTGTATCTCCTTAGCTCGGACAAACTTCGTATTCCCTCAAAAGTAGTTTACACTTTTTTGGGGACAGCCCATTAAAAGCAGCACTTGACCTTAAGAAAGTGTAAAATTGTCGTGAAGGATGCCAATTTTCGGGGATAAATCAATACAACATCAGGCTGGGGCATACAAAATTTGGTGATCCCAAATCCTTTTAATAATCGGTCTCTATGAATCCATTGGAATGGAATCCCCTGGAACGGTGTGTAACAAGCTCATCTAAGCCGAGGCCTGCACAACATATAGTCAAAGGGTTTGAGGGAGTGCCCAAAATTTAATTATAGTTTTCCAGACAATGAAATTAGCAATCGTACTGTAGGGGCAGTCCCTTGTGGCTGCCCTTAAGAATGGATTTGCTGAAATATTATTCTGGAAGTCTATAATAATCGTCTTTTTTATACAGTCGATCTTAAAATTGTCAAGCGTTTTATCAAATAAACGGCGTTAATTTTCAATTTGTCATCTTTTCGACAAAAATCTTTGTATGGTACCTGGGGGGTAAAGTTCCCACACTTGTCACAACACAATAGACAATATCCATGGATGAATCACCGTTCATATCCTTCACCGCTATATCCGCAATATAGCCGTTCACGGGATTGCCCCGGGCCAAACTTTCCAACCCGCCGGGGGTCCATTGAAAAATTTCGATATTTCCGGTGTTGAATTTTCTGTACCCTGCAAGAAAACCCCTTGCCATATCGGAATTGCTGAAGGTGATAATTTCGTCAATGCCGTCTCCATCAATATCTTCAAGGCAGAGCCGCTGGCTGATGTATATCTTCTCCTTAAGTTCGTTAGCCCCCCTGCCCTGCTCCAGGAATACGGCTGTGGAGCCCAGTGAAGCCTGACTTTTCCAGATTGTTTCTCGGTTTTCCCTTCCCATAAGCAAAAAACCGTATTCATCAAACCATAAAAGGTTTTCTGATCCTGTTCCATGAAATTTTCCCCGGGCAGTGCCGAATATCCGGAAAGGGGCAGGAAACAATTTTTCTTTTCCCACAACACTTTTTCCATCAAGGCCAACGGCCATTACAGAGCCCATGAATATATTATCAATGCCCCTCTTTTGGCCGGCCGGCATCTTTTTTCCATCAAAGGGGAGAACCCTTACGTAAAAATCTCCATCCTTGACCAACGGCTTGAATTGGATGCCGTCCCACTCCAGGACATATGATCTGACCCTGTTGTTTCTGCCCACGGCGGAAACCCATATTTCAGACCTTCCATTGCCATTGGAATCAAAGGTATCCAGGGCGATATTTTCAATATATCTCGGAGCCATGTACTCCCCCTTCATAATCAGCCGGTTTTGCTGAAAAATAAAAAACCGTATTTTACGGTCATCCATGAGTACGATATCCAGAACTCCGCTGGCATCAATGTCCGCAACTGCCATGCCCCGTGCAGCCATATCAAGGCTCCTGCTTTGGAAGATCCCGGTGCCGGCAGGATCAATATGCCAGGGTTTAATGGATCCTGTTCTAACCGAACCAGGATCAATGGGTCCCGTTCTAACCGAACCAGGATCAATGGGTCCCGTTCTAATCGAGCCTGGGTCAATGGGTCCCGTTCTAATCGAGCCGGGGTCAATGGGTCCCGTCTCCATACCCCCTTTATCCACTGCCCCTATATCAAGAACACCGGTGTCACCAGGCGGGGCCGGAGGGCTCGGGTCTTGCAAAAGAGAGACTTTTATCTTCCCGGAGATCACCGAGGCATGACGCATGATATCCCCGACTCCTGTTCCGCTTTCAGCAAAATATTCAATGCGGGATGGGGTGGAAGATTTTAAAACAGGAAGATTGGAGATCAATCGGGCATCACTGCTTATACTCTCTCCGACAATGGTGACGGTTCCGGTCACAAAAAAATCAACTCCCTGGAGTTCAGGTATCAAGGCGATTTTTTCCGGTGACGGAGCATCAAGATCAATATTGTAATTCCCGGGCGGAAGGTCAAAACATTGGACATCAATCAGTCCCTGGGAAGCTATTCGGCTGCATAGCATCTTTCCCATTCCCTGACCTATAAACTTCATATCCCCATGGGCTGCCACATCAAAAGGAAAGACTGCAACCCTTACAACGGAATTTCCATCGCCGGCAAATGCAGCATTGAAAAAGGTGTCGGCAAAAAGCAATTTAAACATAAACAGTGCCGCAAAAAAAATCAGATATATCCTCCTTAGACAAACTCCCATATTCAACACTCCATCCATTTTCACCCTGATCTCTCCCATTCCGGTTTTCCTGTCATTTGCGATAGTTCCATTTTAGCAAATCAATTCTTAAGGGCAGACCCAAGGAACTGCCCCTGCAATTCAATTGATATGGGCATAGATAATGATTGATTATCGTTAAAGAGTCAATATCATTGAATCATTTTTCCATGAGGCGGAAAGGTGCATGTAAAACATACAACAATCACATATCCCCAACAAAAGATTGACTTTAAAGGCAGGAATCACTATTGTTTTCTTAATTGAAATACCTTTATCCTGTTAAGTAATAGGGTTTAATTAACTTACCCAAACTCCACCTCTCCAGTCATGGAGAGGGGTTTGTGGGGTGAGGTGAATGGGCAAGTTTATATGAAAGTCCCCGTCGTTCAAGGACTTTCATCATTTCGATTGTGGCGGTAGTGCCGCCATGGGGGTTATTAAAAATCAATTCCTAAGTGAACTACCTCTACCCTAAAGGGATAGGGGTTTTACGCCATTCTTATAAATACAAATTTTTATCTCAGTGGGTGACTGAACGTCAGCCATGTTTGTTTATGATAATCTACTTACGACAACTTGTTAGAATCAGGAGCGACCATTGGAAAAAAAGAAATTTTTGAAATTCCCCAAGTTGATGGCTACGGTATTAACGGCAATAGTTCTTCCCATCCTTATTCTTTTTATCCCCGGGGCGGCAGCCAAAGAACAGAATCCGTTGACCATTGCAGTGCTGCCCTTTGAGATAAACACAGCCCAGGATTTTGACTTTCTCAAAGGGGGCATCCAGGATATGCTCAACTCACGCCTTTCATGGAGCGGCAGGGTCAAAGTCTTAGAGAAGGAGATGGTAAACAAGGTTACAGCCGGCATAAAGGGCTTTTCCGGCGAGAGCCTCGCCCTTCTTGCCGGGGGAGAACTCCAGGCCGACTTTGTAATCCATGGCAGTGTCACCATCATAGGAAGCAGCACCAGCATTGATTCCAAACTTGTGGATATCTCCGGAAAACATGAACCCATTCCGTTTTATCAGCAGGCCGGGGATCCCGGCGGGGTGATTCCGGCCATCAATCAGTTTGCCACCACAATAAATGAGACCATTTTCCATAGAGCCTCCGTAACCCTCACTTCCGGAGACCTTTCCACACAAGGCGGGGGTGCATCACAAAATACATTTGAACATCAATCCACACCTTCCGGCCATCAATCCACCCCTTTCCAACATCAATCTGCACCTTCCGGCCATCAATCCACCCCTTTCCAACATCAATCTGCACCCTTCCAGCATCAATCCATTGCACAAGCCCCGGGTTCCATCTCCCAATCCCATGGCAGCCCCTCCACCAGGGGTCAGGAAAACCTCAACCCAGTATTCATATCCCAGGGCCAGGACCGGAGTGACCGGGATGATCAACTGCTGCCGAACACAGCCTTCACCCAGGTTGACAGTGCCGGAGGCAGCGGCCGTTCAGTTTGGAAAAGCCCTGTTTTCAATCATCTGATAAACGGCATTGCCGTGGGAGATGTCACCGGGGACGGCAGAATGGAGACCGTTATCATTTCCGACCATTCTGTCTTTATATATCAATTTGTGAACAGCCGTTTTGTAAAAATTGCAGAAGCTGCAAATAACAAAGTCTCGACATTTATCGGGGTTGACACCGGGGATATAAACGGCAACGGAATCGCAGAAATTTTTATCACAAGCCTTGCACCGGAAAACAGTTTCCTGAGTTCATTTGTACTTGAGTACAACGGAAGGGACTACTCACCCCTGGTCCGGAAAAAAAACTGGTACTTCAGGGTTGCAAAGAGCCAGCTCCATGGCAATATCCTTCTGGGGCAGAACCAGAAGCGGGGTGCCGATGCCATACACTCGGCTCCAATATATAAAATGATCTGGAGTGGCAGCGACTACACTCCGGGGGATCAGCTCCTGGGTCCAGGGATTGTCAATATCATGGGAGCAGCCATTTATGACATTCCAGGGGAGTACAGGCCCGCTTTTATTGCCTATGACAGGTCAGATTACCTGACACTTATCAGTGCCTCCGGCAAGGAAATATGGAGGGATGCCAAAAGCTCCGGGGGTTCCTTGAACAGATTCAATCTGCCCAAAGATATGCCGGCCGATACAAATCCAATACAATTTTTTCCATTGAGAACAGTGTCCGCCGACATTGACGATGACGGCATGATGGAAATTTTATATGCTTCCAATCAGGATGCAGCCCTCGGGATTTTAAGCAAGGTAAGGAGCCTTGGCAAGGGCTTTGTCACATCAGCTTACTGGACAGGATCGGCATTCTCTCCCCAATGGACGACCCCGGTCCATAAAGGAAGGATAACGGACTTCGTCATTGCAGACTTTGATAATGACGGCTACAACGAACTTGTGATCGCAGAAGTATTAAAGGACAGCCTCACTCCATTCTCACCGTCGGAAAGTATTGTGGTCGCATATCGGATAACCCGATAAGAGACCATCGGGGCCTCCCCAGGGTATCCCATCGTCAATCTTTCAGACTATCTTTGCCATAAGGTTCACATAGGACACAGCCTGCAACAGTTAAAAACTCCACAGAAAAAGCGGGCATCAGTGAGGATGTATGCTTCTAATTTAGAGCCTTTTAATTTTTAAGTAATTGGGTTTAATTAACTTACCCGGGCTCCCATGGCAAGCCTGTAATAGGTGGCTGGGGATGAGATTAATGGGCAAGTTATTAAAAATCAATTCCTAAACAACTCTGAAAAGAAAAACTAATGAATGCTCAACCGCAAGAAAAAGTCATAATTACATCGGCTCAATATCTTGAATTTGAAAAAAACTCGGAAATTAAGCATGAGTACTTTGATGGTGAAATATTTGCCATGACTGGAGCAAGTGTTAAGCATAACCGTATCCAGCACAATATCAACAGAGTTTTGGGTAATACGCTTTTAAATAGCCAGTGTGATGTATTTTCAAATGATATGAGAGTCAAGATAAAGCAGCTCGAAAAATATACCTATCCAGACATCTTAGTGGTTTGCGGAGATATTGAGATTGAAAATATCAAGGGAGTTGAAACCATTCTGAATCCTTTGGTTATTATTGAGATTCTTTCAGACTCCACAGAAGCATATGACAGGGGAGATAAATTCAAACATTATCAGTTCATTAGTTCCCTTAGAGACTATATTCTTGTTTCACAGCATTCATGCTGGATAGAAAAATATAAACGGGCAGGGGATGGTCAGTGGATATATTCATCATGCAATGAAACAGGTCACTCAATAACAATAGACTCAATTGGCTGTGAGTTGCTGATTGAAGATATTTATTACAGGGTTATGCGATCAATTGATTGATTGATTGATTGATTGATTGATTGATTGATTGATTGATTGATTGATTGATTTGATACAACCCTTTAATACAATCCTTGTTGTTCTGCTCTTATTCGGCCTGAAGCTGTTTTTATATAAAAATCCCCATATTTTAAGACTCCCGGGACTTTCATTGTTCGTTGTGGCAGATGAGTCTGCCATGACCGTTTTATATGAAAGTCCCCATATTTTAAGGCTCCCTGGACTTTCATCGTTCGTTGTGCCCGCCAGGGCATGGGGGTTATATGAAAGTCCCCATGGTTCAAGGACTTTCATCTCTTAGATTGTGGCGGCAGGCCGCCATGGGGGGAGTATCTGTGTCTGAGAGTGCTGATGGCTTTAATATATAGCGTTTGCGGGGTTATTGTACCCATTGCTAAGGCTTTATGCAGAACTCTGGATCATTCCAAAGTTTTTCAAAATAATCCATGTAATACATTGCTCCATGGGCAGGGGCCTTGAACTCATAGGAAATGGTTTGTTGACTTGATATCCCGTAAAGGTAAGGGCCGATAAAGACTTGATCATCTACTCTGAAATAAAAATCTTCAGGCAAACTGTCATAGTATTTCACCTGAATATTCCCAGGCTTTGGAGCTATCTTTTGAAGGTCTTCAATCCATTTTTGCAGGTGGAGAATTGTCTGTCTGATCTGTCCGGGAGCTTCTCTCTCATCAATTTCACGCTTTTTGACGTTCTCCGAGTCCGGATGGTGTGTGATAAATCGAATTTTGAGACCACGTTTCACTTTTTCTCTGATAACCCTATCCTTGGCATCTCGAAAGGACTTCAATCCCCAGGCGATAATATCAAGATGGTTTTCAAGAGACTCAAAGGCCGCATCAGTGCTTTGATTCATCTTTTGTCTTGTCTCATATATGGCTTCAAGCCCCCAATGTTCGACAATGTTTTTGATTCGGTTCATCCGCACCAGATACTTCGAGGTAAGATATGAAACAACAGAGCTGGCAATCAATGAACATCCGATGCTCAACAAAATATTTCTACCGTTGTGATTTTCAGTGAACAGTGCAGCAAACAGGCAAATGACACCAATGCAGCAGATCAGACCGTTTATCAGTGTAGCGTTTGTCTGCTCAAGTATTTTATTTAATTTATTTTTCAAATCATTACCCCCACCTTTGTCTTCCAGGCGTGAACCTTTAACAACTCACTCTTTGCCTGACTTTAGAACAGATAGAAATGCAGACTGGGGAATCTCCACATTTCCAACCATCTTCATTCTTTTTTTCCCTTTTTTCTGCTTTTCAAGAAGCTTTCTCTTCCTTGATATGTCCCCGCCGTAACATTTGGCTGTAACATCCTTTCGATAGGCAGATACTGTCTCCCTGGAGATGACCTTTCCGCCTATGGCTCCCTGGATTGCAATCTTGAACATCTGCCTCGGTATCTCCTCCTTGAGCTTGACACAGGCATTGCGTGCCCTATCAACGGCCTTGTCCCTGTGTACAAGCTGGGAAAGGGCATCCACACGCTCACCATTCACCAGAAAATCAAGCTTGACAAGATCCGTATCCATGTATCCGGCAATCTCATAGTCAAAGGATCCATAACCCTGGGTGACACTTTTCAACCGGTCGTAGAACTCATAAACCACCTCGGCCAGGGGAAGTTCAAACTTCATTTCAATGCGGCTGCTGGTAAGGTACTGATAGTTGGTGCTGACCCCCCGATGCTCCAGACACACTTTCATGACAGCCCCCATGTACCTGTCGGGAATAATGATGGATGCCCTGATAAAAGGCTCCCTTGTCTTCTCTATCTCGGCAGGATCCGGATATAGTGATGGATTGTCTATGATCTCCACTGTACCGTCACTTCGGGTTATCTCGTAGCGCACCGAAGGGGATGTCAGAATAAGGGAAATGTCATACTCCCGCTCAAGGCGTTCCTGGACCACCTCCAGGTGGAGAAGTCCGAGAAATCCGCAGCGATATCCAAAACCCAGGGCTGCGGATGTATCCTTTTCAAAGATCAGGGAGGCATCGTTGAGCTTGAGTTTTTCCAGGGCTTCGGAAAGTTCCCCGTAATCATCTGCGGCAACCGGATACATGGATGAAAAAACCACGGGGTTGGGCTCCCTGAAGCCCGGCATGGGAGAGTCACATGGTTTGGATTCCAGGGTCACGGTATCCCCGCACCTGACATCGCTTATCATTTTAATTCCGGCAATGAGATAGCCTACCTGGCCTGCTTCAAGGCTCTCCATGGGTTTTCTCACAATCTGGAAAAGCCCCAGCTCCTCAACCTTGTAGGAAACCCCATTGGACATGAACAGGATACGATCTCCACGCTTCAAGTTTCCCTCAAAAACCCTGACATGAACAATGGTTCCCCGGTAGGGGTCATAATGGGAATCAAAAATCAGTGCTTTAAGGGGAGCGTTGGAATCTCCCCGGGGCGGAGGAATGTGCCTTACGGCAGCTTCGAACACCTGTTCCACACCCTGGCCGGTCTTGGCGGAGACGAGAAGGGCCTGGGAGCCGTCAAGTCCCAGGTCTTCACGGATCTGATCCCTGGCCCACCCTATCTCGGCAGACGGAAGATCAATTTTATTGATGACGGGAACGACCTCCAGATCATGCTCCATGGCCATGTACATATTGGCAAGGGTCTGGGCCTCCACCCCCTGGCTGGCATCCACAAGGATAAAAGCCCCTTCACAGGAGGCCAGGGCCCTGGAGACCTCGTAGGAAAAATCCACATGGCCCGGGGTATCAATGAGGTTGAGAAGATACTCCTGACCGTCCCCGGAAGTATAGGGCAGGGTGACAGTCTGGCTCTTTATGGTTATTCCCCTCTCCCGCTCAATATCCATGGAGTCAAGTATCTGATCCTTGAAATCCCTGTCCGAGATAATTCCTGTAAGCTGTATAAGACGATCCGACAGTGTTGACTTGCCATGATCAATGTGGGCAATGATACTGAAATTTCTTATATTTTTCTTTTTAACAGTCAAATTCACCTCAAACAAAACGTTGACAGTTTACAGAGATATCTATAAACTTTTTAAATATTTTTTGGCATCTTTCATTTACCGGTTTACACTTTTTTGATTGTACACCGGTTTACACTTTTTTGATTGTACCAATGTCTGAATCACGGATTACAAGATTTCACAGATTGGAAAACCCGTTTCATCCGTGTAATCTGAGGCAATCCGTGATTCAGACAAACAAAAAAAAGTGTAAACTAATTTTGAGTTGATATGAAGGATGTTATATTTTTATATGAAAGCTGTCAGTAGTCACCTACGCGGCTTTCATGCTTCGTTGTCGCAGATGGGCCTGCCATGGCCGTTACATAAAATTTTTAAGGATAATCAATGAATTCATCAATTTTGATTGTTGATGACGATGATGCAATAAGGAGTACCGCAGAAGAGTTCCTTGAACTTTCCGGATACTCCACAATCTCATCCTCCAGCGGTGAAGAGGCCCTGGGGCTTTTAAAATATTACCAGCCGGACATAGTCCTCACAGACATATCAATGCATGGCATGTCAGGTCTGGAGCTTACAAGAACAATCAGAACGTTATATCCCACGGTTGAGGTGATTGTAATGACCGGCTACATTGCAGATCACTCCTATGAGGAGGCTGTGAATGCCGGGGCCAGTGATTTCATATTCAAACCATTCCGTTTTGAAGAGCTTAACCTGAGAATAAAACGGGTGCTGAGGGAGATAACCCTGAAAAAACAACATGCCGAAGCCATAAAAAAGCTGGAAGAGCTTGCCGTGACCGATGGCCTGACAGGTCTTTACAACCAGCGCTATTTTTATCAGCAGCTCAAGGCCGAGATAGAACGCTGCCTTCGCTATAAATCACCCCTTTCAATAATACTCTTTGACATTGATCACTTTAAAAAATTCAATGACACCTACGGCCACCTTGAGGGAGACAATGTACTCATGGCCGTTGCCAAAATTGTGGGTTCCTGCCTGAGAGCCATGGATTCGGCTTACAGATACGGCGGAGAGGAGTTTACCGTCATTCTGCCGGAAACAAAATTGGACCAGGCATGCATCGTGGGCGACCGCATCAGAAAATCTTTTTCCCAGGAGACATTCAATCCCATGCCGGTAAATGGAAAAACGCCGGTAAAGGAGTCCTGTACCATCAGCCTTGGAGTTACCCAGTTCAAAGAAGAAGACACGGTAATAACCTTTGTGAAACGTGCAGACCAGGCCATGTATCAATCCAAGAAGAGTGGCAGAAACAGACTGACCTCCCTGCCAGGGTCATCCCCTCATATTCCTGATCCGCTCCAGATGACTGTTTAGGGTATCACTCTTTTCCTGGAGCATCTTCTGCTGTGCCTTGACATTCTCCACGACATCTTCAGGTGCCTTCTCAAGAAAACTCTCATTGCTGAGTCGCCGGCACAGGGAGACAAGCTCCTTTGTCACCTTTCCAATCTCCTTCCCAAGCCTCTGCTCCTCTTTGTCGAAATCTATAACCCCCTTCAATGACAGATGAATGGTGGTGCCGCAAACCACGGTCGTGGCGGAAGTGGATGGTATATCTTCCCTGCCTTGATGGGCAATTAGGAGGGAGTCCAGCCTTGAAAGGTTTCTGACAAGGGAGCTGTTTTCCTGTATAAGGCTCCGCTCCTTTTCATCTGCCGTCTCCATGAACACATTGAGCTGCATTGAGGGCTGGATATTCATCTCGGCCCTTATGTTACGGATGGCGGATACAAGATCAAACACAAATGTCATCTGCCCATGGATATCGCCATGTTCGGTTACGTCCTCCCCAATCGGCTTATTCTCCATCAATGACGTATTTGTCAGTTCCTGATTTTCCACACCTTGATTTTCCATCAATGACGTATCTGTCAGTCCCTGATTTTCCACACCTTGATTTTCCATCAATGACGTATCTGTCAGTTCCTGATTTTCCACACCTTGATTTTCCATTGATGGTTTATCTTCCCTGCCTGGATAGCGTGCCTCCATGATGGAGCCTTGAACCATGGGAAGGGCCTGCCATAACTCTTCGGTTACAAAGGGCATAAAAGGATGGAGCATGACGAGGATATCCCTGAGTACCTTTGCCAGTACCCATTTTGCCGTATCACACCGCACATCCCCCTCCTTGCCGTAAAGGGCTGGTTTTGAGGCTTCAAGGTACCAGTCGCAGAATTCGTGCCAGACAAAATGATAAACGGCTCCGGCAGCTTCATTGAATCTATAGTTCTCAATACCCCCGGCAACGGCGGCAAGGGTGGAACGATTTCTTGAGAGTATCCACCTGTCGGTCATGGAGAAAAGGGTTTCCAAAGGCATATCCGGAGAAGTGGGTAGGGAGTGCATAAGGGCAAAACGTGAAGCATTCCAGAGCTTGTTGACAAAATGGCGATAACCTTCCACCCTGCCCTCGGACATCCTCACATCCCTGCCCTGGGCTGCAAAAACTGCCAGGGTGAACCTAAAGGCATCTGCTCCGTAGTTATCTATCACCTTCAAGGGGTCAATGACATTACCCTTGGATTTACTCATTTTCTTGCCATGTTCGTCCCGGACCAGGGCATGGATATAGACATCCCGGAAAGGCACAGCTCCCATGAAGCGGGTACCCATCATCATCATGCGGGCAACCCAGAAGAAAAGGATATCAAAGCCTGTAACAAGGGCACTTGTGGGGTAAAAGGTTTTGAGAAGATCGGTATCATCGGGCCATCCCATTGTGGAAAAGGGCCAGAGGGCACTGCTGAACCATGTGTCAAGCACATCACTCTCCTGGACAATGTCTGTGGAGGCACAAAGGGAACAGGATGCGGGGTCTTCCTCTTCAACCATGATCTGGTCGCACTCCATGCATTTCCATACAGGAATTCTATGGCCCCACCATATCTGACGGGAGATACACCAGTCCTGAATGTTGTCCAACCAGTCAAAATATGTTTTTTCCCAAGTTTGCGGAATTATACGTGTCTCGCCATTTCTCACCGCATCGGAAGCTACTTTGGCCAGGGGAGCGGCCTTTACAAACCACTGTTTGGAAAGAGAGGGTTCCACAACGGCCTTGCACCTGTAGCAGTGTCCCACATTATGCTTCAAGGGTTCTGTTTTCACAATGAGTCCAAGGGCTTCAAGTTCCTGCAAGGCCTTTTTCCTGCACTCAAAGCGTTCAAGCCCCGTGAAAAGCTCCCCTGCCTGATCGGTCATTATGCCGTCATCATCTATGACCTTGATGCGCTCCAGTCCATGGGTCTCTCCAAGGTTAAAGTCATTGGAATCGTGGGCAGGCGTAACCTTGAGTACACCGGTGCCGAATGACATATCCACATACTCATCCTTGATAATTGGAATGAGTCTGTTGGTGAGGGGGAGCCTCACCCGGGTCTCGGTAAGTTTAAGATAGCGTTCATCACCGGGATTGATTGCCACGGCCGTATCGCCGAAAAGGGTCTCGGGTCTGGTGGTGGCCACCACCAGACCGTCTTTGCCGGTTGTACTCTTTTCAAAGGGGTAGCGAATATGATAAAGGAAACCCTGCTCCTCTTCATGTTCCACCTCCAGATCCGCAAGGGCGGTGCGGCATCTCGGACACCAGTTGATGATGTACTGCCCCTGGTATATAAGCCCGTCCCGGTACAGCCGGACAAATACCTTTCTTACGGCATCGGATAGTCCCTGGTCCATGGTAAACCGCTCCCGATCCCAGTCGCAGGAAGCTCCAAGACGTTTCTGCTGGTTGATGATGGCTCCGCCGTAATTATTTTTCCAGGACCATACTTCCTCAACAAATTTGTCCCTTCCCAGGTGATCCCTGGTGATACCTTCGAGTGCAAGATGTTTCTCCACAACATTCTGGGTTGCAATGCCGGCATGATCCGTTCCCGGCATCCATAAAACATTGTCTCCGCAAAGCCGTCTGTAACGGCAAAGAATATCCTGGATGGTAATGTTCAAAGCGTGTCCCATGTGAAGAACTCCGGTGACATTGGGCGGAGGAATCACAATGGAATAGGCTTTACGGTCACTTTTCTCCTTTGCTGAAAAAAAACCTTTTTCCAGCCAGTAACTGTACCATTTCTCTTCAATTCCGGATGGTTCATATCCTTTTTCAAGAGACTCGGAACTCATAGGTAAACTCCTAAGACATGGGGGGTATCCCAATTAATGAAAAAAGGGGATGAGCATCATCCCCCGAGTTAAAGCAGAGCCCTGCATCAGCTTGTCTTTTCGATTCTGCTGCCCTAAGGCAGGAAGATATCACACACTGCATCTTCAAATGATTTGCCAGATAAGAGATTACGCACTGCATCTTCAAATGATTTGCCAGATAAGAGATTACGCACTGCATCTTCAAATGATTTGCCGTACAAATCTCCATTCCGGCCGCGATTTACCTTCACAATTAAGTAGTAATTGGGTTTAATTAACTTACCCAAGCTCCCATGGCAAGCCTGTAAGAGGTGGCTGGGGATGAGATGAATGGACAAGTTATTAAAAATCAGTTCCTAAGCCGGAAAAAGTATAAAAACAAAACCACAGGCTAATCTGCATCATCTTCCACATTGGTCAATATTTTTTTTTTAAGCATATTGACCTTTCGGTCAAGTATCTTTTCAAGTGACCTCAAAAACAGAGCATCAAGTTCCTCACCATACCTCTCTTCAATCATCTTTTCCACCATTTTTTCAATATTGAGATTAAACAGATTGCCCATATTTTCATGGGAGTAGGCCGCCAGAGGTGCATGATCCCCTGTTTTTGATTGGGTCAAAGTTTCCGAGGCCGCGGCTGCAACGGCACTTCCGTCCTCTGTTTTATCTAAATTTGAAGATGGTTCAGGGTATTCAACCACATCGGTCAAATCAATGACATCATCATCATAGATATCTTCACTATGGTGAGCTTCACCAGGGATATCTTCGTCAGGGATATCTTCGTCAGGGATATCTTCGTCAGGGATATCTTCGTCAGGGATATCTTCGTCAGGGATATCTTCATCGGGGATATCTTTTCGGGATACCGTATCATCAACCTGGGAATCGGTTTCCATATCAAAAGTGACCTCGGAATCTTCAAAGGATTCTTCGTCAAGGTCAATCAGGGCATCTTCATCTCCAGGGGAGTTTGCATCAGGAGCAATGGAACTTGAATCAAAATCAATGGTACCCTCAACCTCAACCTCGTTATCTTCATCCGGCTCTCCAGGCAAGGCTTCAAAAGTGACATCGTTTTCATCAAAATCTATGCCGTCATCGCTGAAGTCCAGATCCATCTCACCGTCATTTTCCGATGAAGAATCATCAATATCCATAACTTCATCTGAAAAGTCAATATCCTCATCCGATCCGGTCAGGTCATCTTGAAAGTCGGCCACGTCCCCGCCTGCTGCAACAGGCATATCGTCAATGTCGATAACATCATCTCCAAAGTCAAGATCGTAATCTTCAAAATCAGCCGATTCCATCTTTTCCGGTTTGCCGTTTTCTTTTGCAGCAGTCATATAATGCCCCCTATACCCTCTTCTGTTTGTTCAGATGCCTGAATGATATCCATGATGTCATTAATTTTTGGTGAGTTTATGCAAAACAATTGAATGGAAAATATCAAAGGGTTTACAGCGTGTCAAGAGCTTTGACTTTTGCCCCAAATATGCTATTTTCCATTTATGCATAGATTTCATATCGACATAACCGCGACAGTGGGGAGCCGGATATCCATCAAGGGCAATGAAGCAAGACACATGATAAATGTCTTAAGGCTTTCCAAAGGCGATGAGGTACAGCTTGCCGACGGCAGAGGAAACCATTATCTTGCCCGAATTGAGAATGTATCAAAGGGTGAAGCTGACCTTGCCATCCTTGGCACTGCAACAATGGAAGCTGAATCACCTGTCCATATTACAATGGCCCAGGGAGTACTCAAGGATAAAAAAATGGATACTATACTGCGTCATCTCACGGAGCTGGGAATTGTGGAGTGGCATCCTTTTTTTGCAAAGAGATCTGTCCCCTCTCCAGTACCTGAAAAAGATAAAGCCAGGCTGGAAAGGTGGGAACGGATTGCCAGGGAGTCCATGAAACAGTGCGGAAGAAGCCTGCTCCCTGAAATTCATCCCCCGTGTTCATTTAACGAATTAATGACATTATCAGACAGATATGACGAAAAAATTATTTTTTCCGAAACCTCGGAATATCCCATAGATATACTAAAAGAAAAACATTGCTCCAACCATGGAGCCGTTCCCTGGGTCAAGATCATTGCAATGATAGGCCCCGAGGGGGGATTTACAAAGGAAGAGACTTCGGTTGCAGTGGAGAGGGGGTTCTCGTCATTCTCATTGGGGCCTCGCATATTAAGGGCAGAGACGGCCTCCATTGCTGCATGTGCCCTTATACAGAACATTCTGGGAGATCTGGGAAAAAGAGTGAATTCTCACCTGACAGTACATGGAACTCCCCGCTGCCGTGCCATCCCTTGAAAAATATCTATCTCTTCTTCGATGCATAATTGGATGGAACCATGATCCCGGGGATACCCCTGAAAGCTGTTTTTAAGATACCCCTGGGAGGTGTTTTTAAGATACCCCTGGGAGCTGTTTTTAAGGTACTCCTGGGAGCTTTTTTGAAGGTACCCCTGGGAGTTGTTTTTAAAAAAGTCCGGATCCAGAATCTCGGCATTGGGTGAGAAGTGCTGAAGAACATAGGAGGATGCACCCTGGATCATGTCAAGTATCTCATCCATGGTGGAAGGGGTTACAAAGGGCCTGACACATGTCGTGCGAAATTCATGGGACGGAGCAAGATCAATGATAAGCCCTATGCTTCGGGTTATTTCCGAGATGTTCAGATTGCCAGGGCCAAGGTATCTGTATCCTTCTATTCCGCTTTTCACATCCATCGCGACAAAATCCACCAGTTTTCGTTTAAGGAGATTTGCAATTACATGGGGGCGGCTTCCGTTTGTATCTAACTTGACCTTGAACCCAAGATTCTTAACTTTGAAGCAAAAATCATCTATATCTTCCTGCAATGTGGGTTCCCCGCCGGTTATGGCAACCCCGTCAATAAGGCCCCTTCTTTTTTTAAGGAAAGATAATATCTCCTGCTCATCCACCGGTTCCAGATGCAAACACCGCTCTTTGGGCAAAAAACGATTCTGGGACGACACCGGTTCTTTGGACAGCTCCCGATCCTGGGACGACACCGGTTCTTTGGACAGCTCCCGATCCTGGGATAACACCGGATATTTGGACAACACCTGATTTTTATGCCCGGGAGTGGCCATGGGAACAAGGAGGGGGTTGTGGCAGTAAGGACAGCGAAAATTGCACCCCTGGGTAAAGACCAGGGATGCAATTTCTCCTGGAAAGTCGATGAGTGTATTTTTCTGGAATCCGCCTATGAACATAATTGACAAATTCTAAGCTGCTTTAAAGGTCTTTCTCATGCAAAATTCGGTACGCTTGCCGTTATTCCACTGCTGCACAGGCCTAAGATAGCCGACAACCCTGGAATAGACCTCGGTTTCAGCTCCGCACTTCCCACATGAAGGATGCTCTCCGGAAAGGTAACCATGGGAGGGGCAGACACTGAAGGTGGGGGTCAAAGTAAAATAGGGAAGCTTGTAATTGCCCGCCACCTTTCTCACCATATTTTTGACGACGGATGTATCACACACCTGCTCCCCAAGGAAAAGATGCAGAACCGTCCCCCCGGTATATCTTGTCTGGAGCTGATCCTGAAGCTCCAGGGCCTCAAAGGGATCGTCGGTGTAATTGACCGGCAGATGGGTGGAGTTGGTGTAAAAGGGATCGCACCCATTTTTGTACTCCTCTTCATTGGCACAGATTATATCCGAATACCTGCCCTTGTCCATCATGGCAAAACGATAGGTTGTGCCTTCGGCAGGCGTGGCTTCAAGGTTGAATATCTCACCGGTAGCTTCCTGAATCTTCTCTATGGCATCCCTGATATGATCCATAACCTTCACTGCAAAATCATGCCCTGGGGCCGATGCTATACCTTCTCCCATGAAATTGATGCATGCCTCCTGCATGCCGAGGATGCCGATGGTTGAAAAGTGGTTCCGCCAGTAGCACCCTGTACTCTCCTTGATGTTTCTCAAATAGAATTTGGAATAGGGGTAGAGGTTACCGGCTGTGAATCTCTCCAGAACCTTGCGTTTGATCACAAGGGAGTCCACTGAAATTTTTATAAGTTCATCAAGACGGTTCATGAAGTCATCTTCTGTGCGGGCAAGATAGCCTATTCTGGGCAGGTTCAGAGTGACAACCCCAATGGAGCCGGTCAGGGGATTTGCCCCGAAAAGTCCGCCGCCCCTTTTTTTCAGTTCCCGGTTGTCAAGGCGGAGCCGGCAGCACATTGACCTTGCGTCATCCGGGGACATGTCCGAGTTGACAAAATTTGAAAAATAGGGAATTCCGTATTTTCCGGTCATTTTCCATATGTTGTGAAGATTGGGATTGTCCCAGTTGAATTCCGCGGTGATATTGTACGTGGGAATGGGAAATGTAAAGACCCTGCCCTTGGCATCCCCCTCCATCATGACCTCGGCAAAGGCCGAGTTGATCATGTCCATCTCCTTCTGGTAATCGGCATAGGTGGTTTTACGGTACTCTCCTCCTATTACAACCGGTGAATCCTTTAAAATCGAAGGCACATCAAGATCCATGGTTATGTTGGTAAAAGGTGTCTGGAAACCCACCCTGGTGGGAATATTGATATTAAACACAAACTCCTGGAGGGCCTGCTTCACATCCTTGTACCCAAGATTGTCCTCCCTTACAAATGGGGCAAGAAGGGTGTCGAAGTTGGACATGGCCTGGGCCCCTGCGGCCTCGCCCTGGAGGGTGTAGAAAAAATTGACCATCTGACCAAGAGCTGTCCTGAAGTGACGGGGAGGAGCACTCTCAACCTTGCCTGCCACGCCTTTGAAACCCTCCATGAGAATATCCTGGAGATCCCATCCCACGCAGTACACCGACAGAAGGCTCAGGTCATGTATATGTATGTCACCTCGGTTATGGGCATCCCTGACAAGGGGGGGATATATGCAGTTAAGCCAGTATTCGGCGGTTACATCCGATGAGATGAAGTTATTGAGACCCTGGAGAGAGTAACTCATGTTACTATTCTCCTTTACCTTCCAATCCATTTTCCTGATATAGCTGTCCATGAGTTCCACATGCTCACGGATGGTTATGTTACGTATCTGGTTGTGCTGCTCCCTGTAGATGATGTATGCCTTGGCGGTTTTATAGAAGGGAGAATCCAGCAGAACACGCTCCACAATATCCTGGATTTCCTCTACCTCGGGGCATTTTCCCAGGCGCATATCCCTTGCCAGGGTAAGCACCTTAAGAGTCATTTTCCTGGCTTCACGATCATCGAATTCTCCGGTTGCCCTTCCTGCCTTGGCAATGGCATCACTTATCTTGGATGAATCAAAATCAGCCACTCTTCCGTCGCGTTTTTTTATCTTTTCGAACATTGAGGTCCCCTTGTGAAACAGTCATTATATATGGAAAGTGGATAATGGACAACTATCGATTTTCCATCATCAATTGTATTTTTTTAACCGTTACGGAATAATTTTGACATAAAAAATAGAGGGCACAAAGCCCTTGGAACAGATGGTTTTCAAGAGATAAAAATTATAACCTTGATATGCTGCCCGTATAATCTATAATGAAAAAAGTGATTGAATCAATCCGGTGAGACAATGGGAAAATAGTCAATATATAGTTGTGTGTCAACAAAAAAATCTATATGTTGTGCATATTTAAAAAAAACAACATAAAAACAGGGACTTAAAACCTCAAAAAAAAATGACGGGAAGGAGAGGCCATTGAAAGGAAAAATAGTCCTGATATGGAAAAAAACAGCGACCCTGGGAGCATTTTTAACAGCAGCCTCGGAGATCAGTTAAAAAAAATGAAAATAGACAGCAATCCATTTTTCAGACGAACCATCACACCCTGGTATGACTCGGAAATGTCATGCTGGATTCTAATCACTTTCATGCTTACGGTCCTCATTTTTGGATTAATCGGAGTGAAAGCTGCACTTGAAAACGGTGATTTTGAAAGTCACATATGGGTGCCGTCATCCCTTGTAGCCCTCTCGTTTTTCACAATTGTCAGCACGGCCTTCCGTATGATCCGGCGACATGAAAAGAGCTGATTTCCGAAATTAAAATTTCCAGAAGGTGATGAACTATTTTTGCGGTCACTCCCCATATGACTACATCCTCATATGGATAGACAAGTTCATAGATTCCAGGTTTTCTACGCATGAAGTTCTTCTGTTTATGCACAGCCATGAGATGGCTTAAAGGGATCATGAAAACCCTGGAAATCTCGCATGGGTCAAACAGAATATCTCCCATTTCCTTCCAAATTCCAAGAAATGCTTCGATATCCTTATTGTTGATGGTCTGGAAATGGCCGATGGAGCCGATAAGCTCCACATCCCGGGGGGCAATGCGCATCTCCTCATCAAGTTCCCTGAGTGCCGTGGCCTCACGGCTTGGATCTTCGGGGTCGCAGTTTCCCCCTGGAAAGGCCATCTGATTTCTCCAGGGATATCCTGGAATGTCTGCCTTTTCGATAAAGATCAGGCATGGGGAATCAGGGCTGTCACCCTTTGCAAAAAGGGCGATGACACTTGTCGGCCTAAACAGTCTGCTGTCAGGTTCCGGGGGATGATCGAAACGTTGGACTGCATTTTTTAACATATCCCTGCAATTCTTTGTGCCGGACATCTTTAAACCTCCTGAATCGGTAAAATATCTTGACTAAAAAAAAATCATGAAAGTATAGTGGGCAAGAGCAATAAGGGCAGCCGCAAGGGACTGCCCCTACAGTATGATAACCAATTCAATTCTCTGGAACGCTATATACAAAAAAACAAGGCGGCGGCCATGCTTTATCAGATCAGAAGAAAAATTGCCTTCAAACTGGCCTCTGTGGTTGTGCTGGTTGTCACCACCGTGAGTGTCATCTCCATATTGTACTTCAACAGCATAAACAGAAAAAACCTCACCGAATCCCAGAACATATCCCTTTCCAATGCTCTCTATTTTGCAGAACAGATATATGCCGAACCCCTTTGGAATTTCAACCATAAAGCCATAAAAAGATTAAACCATATTGTCCTGAACAACAAACTTATTGTGGCTGTAAACGTTTTTGAAAACGGCTTGTTTGTGAGCGGAACAATAAAAAAAGATGCCCTTTTCCATTACCAGGAGAGTGATGGAGATATAGCCATGGAGCATTTGGAAACCCCTTACACCATCCCACCGGACACTTCCCACATAAAAAAAATTACCGGCGTGATACCATTCGAGAATAAAGAGGTGGGCAACTTTGAACTTTTTTATACTGAAGTCTTTATAAACAGGGCAGTATCCATGGCAAACAAACGGATGGTGGGCTCATTCATAGTGATTGCAATACTTATAATTACCGCTGTTACGGTAAGTATCACCCGCATAAATAGACCCATAATCCTCCTTGCCGGTCTGTCCGGAAAAATTGCCCGGGACAACAATTATTACGTACCCATAACACGCTCCCCCCGCATTGATGAAGTGGGCATGCTGGTCAATGGGTTCGCAGATATGATGGAACAGATACGGGAGAAGGAGCGGGAACGCAATCTTTTAAATAAAAAGCTACGGGAGAACCTCAAGCGTTTTGACAGCCTCTTTGCAAAGCTCCAGTATGCCATAGACCATTCCGACTTCTCGCTCCGAATACCAGAGGAGGGAGATAAAGATGAGCTTGCCCTCTCCCTGAACAAGGTGATGGAGACCCTTGAGAGTGCGGACAGGACAAAACAGAATCAGAACTGGCTCAAGAACGGCCAGGCCGAACTCGGCAGCCTGATCACCAGGGAGCATGACATCGCGGTTATAACCCGGAAAGCCATGGAGTTCATTGCCGGTTATGCCGGGGCCAGGGTAGGAACTTTTTTTGTCAAAGATAACATGGGGGATCAATTCAAACTGTTGGCCTCCTATGCCTTCAGAATCCGCAAGGGATCAAGCAATAGCTTCAGGCCGGGCCAGGGGCTTGCGGGCCAGGCAGCCCTGGAAAAGAAGCCCCTTATCTTTACGGATGTGCCTGACGACTACATGCGCATCGAATCATCCCTGGGATATACTGCCCCGGTTCACATAGTTGTGATGCCCATCGTATATGAAGGGGATGTCAAAGGGGTGATGGAACTGGGAGCGGCAGCCCCCTTTACCGATATTGAGATGGAGTTTCTTGAGCGGGGGGCCGAGATTGTGGCTATATCCCTTAACGGTGCCCTCTTCAATGAAAAACTGTCTGCCCTTCTGGAACAGACCAGGGAACAGGCCGAGGAGCTGAAGGCCCAGCAGGAGGAGCTGAGGGCCACCAATGAAGAGTTGGAGGAGCAGACCATGATCCTGAAGGCCTCGGAAGAGAAGCTCCAGGCCCAGCAGGAGGAACTCCAGGCCAGCAACGAAGAGCTGGAAGAAAAAAGCGAGATACTCCAGGCCCAGAAGAGAGATATAGAAAAAACCAACATGATCTTGCATCAGAAGCAGAAGGAGATTGAGGAGAAGGCCCGTCAGCTTGAACTGGAGACCAGGTACAAATCAGAGTTTCTGGCCAACATGTCCCATGAACTCAGAACTCCCCTCAACAGCCTTCTGATCCTGGCCGACATGCTTGCCGAGAATGACGAAAAGAACCTTACCGAAGATCAGATCGAATCCGCGGCATCCATATACAGAAGCGGCAGGAATCTGCTCCATCTGATAAATGACATACTTGATCTGTCCAAAATCGAAGCAAATCGCATTGAGCTTGACATTACAACTTTTCCATTGAAGGATGTGGGGGAGCATGTCAAGACTGAATTCATGCACATGGCAAGGGAAAAGAATCTTGATTTCTTCATCTACATGGATAACTCCCTGCCCGGGGAGATAACCTCGGACATCCATCGCTTAGAGCAGATAATCAGGAACCTCATGGGCAATGCCGTTAAATTCACCGAAAAGGGAAACGTATCCCTTCACATTGCAAGGCCCGATGATGATGTCATACTTATGGCCGCCAGCGGGCCGCCATCAAAGGAGGGCCTTGTATCAGGGGAGGGCCTTGTATCAGGGGAGAAGAGGCTATTGAAGAGGGAGAGTTCCGTTGCCATCTCGGTGCGGGATACCGGGGAGGGCATTCCCGAGGATAAACAGCAGGCCATTTTTGAGGCATTCAAGCAGGTTGACGGCTCCATTCGCAGAAAGCATGACGGCACCGGCCTGGGACTCTCCATATCCAGGGAGCTTGCCCATCTCCTTGGAGGGGAGATCCGGGTTGAAAGCAGACCTGGTGAAGGCTCCACCTTTACCCTCTATATTCCGGAACATCTTGTACCCCGGCAAGGGTTGCCGGAAAACAGAATTGTCAATACTACGCAAGATATAAAAAATACAGGGCACGGACCGGAGACAGTAAATAATGGGATGGCAAAAAATAGCATGGATAATTCCCGCCATTACCCCGGGGCATCCATTGAAAAAAATGTCATCCCAGGAGGAGAACAAAATGCCATCCCCGGGGGAGAACAAAATGCCATCTCCAGAGGTGGGATAAATGCCATCCCCGCAGGAGAAAAAAATGCCATCTCCAGAGGTGATATAAACGCCATCTCCAGAGGTGATATAAACGCCATCTCCAGAGGTGATATAAATGCCATCCCAGGGATAGATAAGACAGACAGTACCGTCCATGGAAGGAGAGTACTGATCATAGAGGATGATCCCGAATTTGCCGAAGTTCTCTCAAAGTTTTTTTCCAGGAACGGTTACACACCCATGGTTGCCGGGACTGGTGAGGAGGGC
>JADGBO010000004.1:0-4641 GCA_015231465.1 Desulfamplus sp. | reverse complement strand
ATCAAATGTGTTATGGAACAGAAACCGGCTGCTGTGATACTGGATCTGAAACTTCCAGGCATTGATGGATGGTCAGTGATGAATGAACTGAAAACCAACCCGGAAACCCGCCATATTCCGGTTCACATAATGTCGGGCTACGACCAGAGCAGAAAGGGCCTGGAAAAAGGGGCCGTGGGCTATCTTACCAAGCCGGTCTCCACCGATGATCTTAAAAATGCCCTTGGAAAAATTGAGAATATACTCTCCAACGATGTCAAACATCTTCTCGTTGTGGAAGACAACGAGGAGCTTCAAAGGACCATTTTAAAACTCATGGCCACAAACGATATCAGGGTGACACCGGCCATGACCGGTCAGGAAGCAGTGGCTCTTCTTCGGGATCGGCACTTTGACTGCATGATTCTGGATCTGGGACTACCTGATATATCGGGTTTTGAAATCCTTGATACCATACACCGGGAAAAGGGACTTGAAAAAATTCCGGTAATCATATTCACGGGACGTGATCTGACAGCCCAGGAGACAGCAAGACTGGAGGAGTACTCAACCAGTATAGTTCTTAAAAATGCTGTCTCCATGGAGCGTCTCATTGATGAAACCGCACTGTTTCTCCACAGAGTGGAGAGTGAAATGCCGGAAAAACAGAAAAAAATGATTAAAAGGATTCGGGAGCAGAAATCCCCTCTTGCGGAAAAACATGTCATGGTGGTGGATGATGACATGCGCAATGCCTTTGCCCTCAATAAATACCTGAAATCCAGGGGAATGACCGTAACCATTGCAAACAACGGAGAAAAAGCCATTAAAACCCTCCAGGAATTAAGCGACAGGGACGAAACCCCGGATATTGTTCTAATGGATATAATGATGCCGGTCATGGATGGATATGAGGCCATAAGACAGATAAGAAAAATGGGAAAATTGGCGGATATCCCCATAATTGCCCTGACCGCCAAGGCCATGGCCTCGGACCGTGACGAATGCATTCGGTGCGGTGCCAACGACTATCTCTCCAAGCCCTTGGATACGTCAAAGCTTATGACCCTTCTCAGGGTATGGCTTTACAGTAACGGGAGATCATGATGCCTGGAATCACAAAGAATTTTTATATGAAAGTCCCCATATTTTAAGGCTCCCGGGACTTTCATCGCTTCGATTGCGGCACTAATGCCGCCATGGTGGTTAATATGGACAACCAGGATATTGAAACAGCATTGATATTTAAGGCCATTGAACTAAAATACGGCTACGATTTCAGCAACTACGCAGCGGCATCAATGAAGCGGCGGCTTAAAAAAAATCTTGAAGAGGCAGGTTTGCAGCGTCTTTCGGAAATGATACCCCTCATCATCTATGACGAGGAGTTCTTCACCCTCTTTCTTCACAACCTCTCGGTCAATGTAACCGAGATGTTCAGGGATCCCTTGTTTTTCCTCTCCATAAGAAAAAATGTCGTTCCATATCTCAAAACCTATCCCTTCATCAAAATATGGGTTGCCGGCATCTCCACAGGTGAAGAACTTTACTCCCTGGCCATACTGCTCAAAGAGGAGGATATTTATGACAAATGCATAATATACGCCACGGATTTCAACGACAATGTCCTTGAAATTGCCCAAAAAGGGATATATCCTGTCAAGGATATCAGGTGCCATACATCCAACTACCAGAAATCCGGGGGCAGAGAATCCTTTGTCAGCTACTACCGCGGGGATTACAACTCGGTTATTTTTGATAACTCCCTGAAAAAAAACATTGTGTTTGCCAATCACAATCTTGTAACAGACGATCTTTTCGGGGAGATGAACATGATTATATGCAGAAACGTTCTTATATATTTCAATAAAACACTCCAGGATAAAGTGCTGGAACTTTTCACGAGAAGCCTCAGAAACAACGGTTTCCTATGCCTCGGCTCCAAAGAGTCCCTGGATTTTTCCCCCTGTGCCTCTGTTTATAAAGATATCGATAAGGATCGAAAAATTTACCAAAAAACAATACCGATTAATCAGGATAGAAAAATTTATCAGGAAAAAAACGTTGAAGATTGGAATCCTTGAAAATACCGGTCTGCCGGACAGAACTATCCCGGGAAGCAAAGCTTCAATAAAAGCTGTCGTGATGGGTGTCTCGGCAGGTGGATTCAAGGCCCTTCACAGGATACTTCCCATGTTCAGCATAAAATTTCCGGTGCCCCTGATAATTGTCCAGCATCGAAGTGCCGATGAAACATCCGGAGGATACCTGATAAAATCCCTTGATAAAAGATGCCAACTCCAGGTCCGGGAAGCCCAGGATAAATTTGAGATCATGCCCGGAAATATCTACATCGCCCCCG
Source organism: Desulfamplus sp. (assembly GCA_015231465.1). Lineage (GTDB taxonomy): Bacteria > Desulfobacterota > Desulfobacteria > Desulfobacterales > Desulfobacteraceae > Desulfamplus. The sequence goes on along the minus strand of JADGBO010000004.1, from coordinate 2,300 downwards.
GGGGCTATCATCTTCTTGTGGAAAATGAACAGAGACTGGCTCTCTCCCTTGACATGCCTGTATGTTACTGCCGGCCATCCATAGATGTTTTGTTTGAATCCGCTGCCGATGTCTTTGGTTCCGGCCTTGCAGGGGTTATCATGACCGGTGCCAACTTCGACGGCAGCAGCGGAATCAAAACGATAAAATCGGCAGGGGGCGTGACCATTGCCCAGAATCCCGCAACATCGGACGCAGAGTATATGCCCATGTCGGCCATCAAAACAGGATTTGTGGATCATGTTCTGGACCTGGATGGGATTCCCACTTTCTTAACAAATTTGCTGGAGACAAAATGATGGACAACATGCTTGAACCCCCTAAGATTCTCATTGTGGATGACATCCCGGAAAATCTCTTTGCTTTGGAAAAGATACTGGGAACCCTTGATGCCGTCATTATCCGGGCATCATCCGGGAACGAGGCCCTTGCCCTGGTCCTGGAGCATGACTTTGCCCTGATAATTCTTGATGTCCAGATGCCGGAGATGGACGGCTATGAGGTGGCCGAAATCCTGAAATACGATGAAGATACAGGAAGGATACCAATCATCTTTGTCACAGCCATAGACCGGGACAGCACCAAGGAACTAAAAGGCTACGGCACCGGAGCGGTGGATTTTATTTTCAAACCCCTCAACAAATCCATTCTCATAAGTAAAGTAAAGGTCTTTCTGGAGCTTCACCAAATCAAGACAGGGCTGGAAAGAATTGTGGAAGAACGAACCCTGGAGCTGAGGGTCAGCAACCAGGAGCTTAAGGGCCAGATTAAAAAAAATGCAGAAGCTTCAAGGGAGATCGAGAGGGGACGTGCATACCTGTCAAGGATCATAAATGCAATCTCCTCTGCCCTCATAAGCGTTGACAAAGGGATCAGAATAACGGACATGAACATGGAAGCGAGAAGACTTTCCGGCTTTACCCTGGATGACCCCGGGCAGAAACCGTTTTCGGAAATTTTTCCCTTCTACACAATGCTTGTGAAAAACATTTCAGAGTCCATGGAAGCGAACCGAAATATTGAAAGGAGCAAAGTCCCTGTCTATATAAAAGGCAGACTCATGATCTGCAACTTTGCCATATATCCCTTTGAATTCAACGATAGTAAAGGTGCCGTGATAAGGGTTGACGATGTCACCGAAATCGTCAAAATGGACGAAATGATGATCCATTCCGAGAAGATGCTCTCCATGGGAGGCATTGCAGCAGGCATGGCCCACGAGATCAACAACCCCCTCTCGGCCATTATCCAGAACGTCCAGGTGATACAAAACCGAATTCTCAAAGATATGCCGGCTAACAATGAAGCTGCCGGAGAGTGCAACATATCCCTTGGGGCCATGAGGAGTTACATGGAAAAAAGGGGGATATTGAGAATGCTTGAGGCTGTCCAGCAGTCAGGCACCAGGGCTGCAAGGATTGTGGACGACATGCTAAGTTTCAGCCGGAAAAATCAGGGGGAGGCCACCGAGCAGGATATATGCAGACTCATGGATAAATCCGTGAAGATCGCTTTGAATGATTACGAGATAAATGCACCCAATCCCAAAGAGCATCCTGTAACAATAAACCGCAGCTACCAGGAGGATATGCCCAGGCTGCACTGCCAGGCGGGAAAAATCCAGCAGGTAATTGTGAACATCATAAAAAACTCCCTCCAGGCCATGGAGAGAAAAGCCTACCCCGATGGAGAACAAAGGGAGATCGGTATAGCCATAAAAACCTTGTCCGGCGGGGATATGGCCTGTATTGAGCTAAGAGACAACGGACCTGGAATGAGCGATGCAGTGAGAAAAAAGATATTTGAACCGTTCTTCACCACGAACAAGAGCGGTACGGGTCTTGGACTCTCCATCTCGTATTTTATCATAACCGAAGATCACAAGGGACATATCTCGGTGGAATCAAAACCAGGCAAAGGTGCTGCATTCACCATTAAATTGCCGGTCTCCCTGTGAATAATGCCCTTGTTGCCTAAGCCATAAGTACTCAGTTATCAGTTATCAGCTATCAGCATCAGTTATCAGCATCAGCTATCAGCATCAGTTATCAGCTTTCAGTTATCAGCATCAGCTATCAGCATCAGTTATCAGCATCAGCTATCAGCATCAGTTATCAGCATCAGTTATCAGCTTTCAGCTTTCATGTTTCGTTGTGGCAGATGAGTCTGCCATTTATCCAGAAAAGGAGCCGTCATGCCTATTTACATCTTTGAGAACCATTACCCTCACATTGCAACATCTGCCTATGTGGCCCCTACGG
>JADGBO010000049.1:9453-17865 GCA_015231465.1 Desulfamplus sp. | reverse complement strand
CATCTGTCCATCGAAACAAGCCCTGAAAGGGCGGCATCTATACAGCCAGGGGGAACGCCCCTGGAAATGGAACGCCCCTGACAAAAGGGCAACACATCCATAAACCCTGGCTCAACGCCTCCGGGGCAGCAAAGAACACCGGCATCGGTGAAGACCATGACCCGGACACCCTCATCGGTTCAATCAAAAGGCTATGATGTAGATCGGGATGCTGTTTTTGCCAGGCGGGGTATCCGTACCCTTCGGATAACCAATGAATCCTGCACCAGAGAGAACCTGAAAAAACTGATTCAAAAAGCAATCCCATCAACGTAATTCTCCCCCTCTCCTTTCAAGGAGAGGGGGCCGGGGGGTGAGGTTAGCCTAAGGCGTAAGGCGGGTCACTTCTACCGAATTTTTAGACACCGACAAACTTAGGAGGAATAAATGGCTGAAATTAAAATTAAATCTGACCATGCATCGACCAAAGCTGTTTTCTGTGAAGCCATACAAGCTGAGGAAAATCGAATTGGGTATGCTTTGCAATTAGGAAAAAAAAGATTAGATTTTTTTGAAAAAAAATATGGAATTCCTTCAGAAACTTTTTTGAGAGATTGGACGGCAGAAAAATTAGAAGGAAAAGACGTTGAATATGTAGAATGGGCAGGGGAAGCAAAACTTTATTCTCGCATGCGTGAAAGATTGGCAATTTTAAAAGGGATTGAATATGTCGATTAGTGACTATCTTGCATCTTTTAGGCATGATATCGAACGTCTTGACACCTATGGATTTGCAGAGTCAATAATATTTCAAGAAGAACTAAGGGCAGGGAAACAAGCTGTTATCAAAGCTGAGATAGTTTTAGTTGATGGATCCTGTTTGATTATAAGAGAGTACATCGGAAGCAAATACGGTATAGAGAAATTAAGTTATGCCTATCAATACCACGATAGAGATGAAAACCTTATTTTTCGATACGACAATGCCGCACATAAACCAAAACTGAATTTTGTAAACCATAAACATTCCTCTTCTGGTATTGAAATGGCCAATCCACCAGAAATGTCAGAGTTGGTAGATGAAGTGATTGCTTGCTTATAATTTATGACATTCACCGATAACCAATGAATCCTGCACCAGAGAGAACCTGAAAAAACTGATTCAAAAAGCCATCCCATCAACGTAATTCTCCCCCTCTCCTTTCAAGGAGAGGGGGCCGGGGGGTGAGGTTAGTATAGGGTATTTTGCAGGTGTGCTACTCTTCAAGAGGCCCAGGAAATGTTAACGGAAGCACTTTCCGTAAAATTCACCTCCATTCATAGAGATATCTTGAATCACATCTACCGAATCGAAGATCGAAAGGTACTGAAACAGCTTCTTAAAAATGCGATTTTAAGCCCTACACTGGAGGAATTTACCGCGGATCTTCCTGCCATTGAGGCATCTGTCCATCGAAACAAGCCCTGAAAGGGCGGCATCTATACAGCCAGGGGGAACGCCCCTGGAACTGGAACGCCCCTGACAAAAGGGCAACACATCCATAAACCCTGGCTCAACGCCTCCGGGGCAGCAAAGAACACCGGCATCGGTGAAGACCATGCTCCTGGTAGACCTGAATCTGAAAACAAAAAAAAGTGCCATCTACTCTTTAAAATTCTCTAAGCGGTAATCGAACTCTTCTAAGTGTTTCAGGATAGGAAAGGTTGCCCGTTTCATGTTTTGCAGGATACGCTTATCATCCCTTGACGATAGCTCATGGGTGACAAGCATATCGGCAAACTGAAAATAAGAGATATCATTTTCCTCTGCCATCCTGACGATATCGGTCAGGGATTCGGCTGTGGAATTGAGACGCAGGGCTTTGTACTTGGCAGCAAGCTTTTCAAATGATGGCATGACAGTCATCCTCCATCCCTTCTCTGTTGGTTGCTCGAATATCCCCATATCCCGCCAGATCCGCATTGGCATTGTGGTGCATATCTCCCTTTACTTGAGTCTTCTCATGCTCCGGGGCAAGGAGATGTCCATCCAGGTAATCCCTGATGAAGGAGACCTTTAATCGGGGCCTGTCCGTCAACCCTGATAGTGCTTGTATAACCGCCACCTGATCCTGCTGCCGGTTCAAGATGGCTTTCAGACCGACAAGTTGGTCTTTATAGATTTTGGGCATCGTCTGCTTGATAATGCTGCAAATAGGCACTCCTATCTCCTCTCCCAGAATGGCATAGATGTCGTTTTCATGGTCGGTGATTTTTTTCTGATAATCCCGGTAATGGTTGTTATTCTTAACAATTTGCCCTTTTTCCATACATATCTTGTGGGTGGCTATTTGCCTGCCGGAAGCGATATCATAAATGAATAGGGTGTTTTCACGGCTGTTAACCAGAACAGAACCAGACTGATAGATCTGCGGAACTGAATATTTGTTGCATTTCCATGAGATCAGCGAGGTCTTGTCAACCGTTCTTGTCTCTCCACTGACATTTTTATTGGCAAGAGTCGGCTTCAGATACGCTTTGAGAGCTTGCCGTTCCAGCTCTTCAAAAACTGCCACTGGAACCTGTTGTGTTGTCCCATGAGTACGGCAATTTGCGACATTATCTATCCACGACGACAAGCTCTGGTTAAGATCAGAACGGGAGGTGAACTCCTCGCCATAAAAGAAGTCGTTTTTAACATATTTTACACCCGCTTCCACCTTGCCTTTACTCTCAGGGTCATACCCTTCACATATCCTCAAATCATAACCTACAGATGTAGCATATTGATAAAAGGCTGCATTATATTGGACTTCACGGAACTCTTCATGGATCACAACCAGTTTGGTCTGATCATAAACACACTCCTCTGGAACGCCTCCAAAATACCTGAAAGCCTCGTCATGCATCCGGATAAAGATCTCTGTGTTGATGGGAGTAAAGGAAGTCGCAACATAGATAAGCCTTGAATATGAAAGAACAAACACAACAAAATAGACTGAAACTGGCTTCCCATCTATCATTACATTACGCAGTTCTCCGGGATCAACCTGACATTGAACGCCAGGAACCATATCAATCACAGGTTCATAATACCGCACCTGTTTTACAGGGTTTTCTGACTTCAACCTTCCCACATACCTGCGAAAACTTCTGTCTGACATTTCAAACTCAGGGAACTTTTCTTTCATTTTTCGTTTAATCTTTACGGCTGTCAACTTGGGGAACTTTTGTAGCAGATGCAGTATCCACTCCTTGTATTTATCAAGCTTCTTGTCCCTCTCCTTATTTTTCAAATAGTTACAAATAGACTCTTCGTCCATTCTCAGATATTTTTTTACGGTATTTTTCGAAATACCCAGTTCATCTCTAATCTGTCTCATTGAAAGACCATTGCCATTGTCATGCAGCATCTTTATTTTATGGATCATGTCCCACCTTTTCATCTCTTCTCCCCCTCATCATAGAATAGTCAAAAGAGGAGTCTAAATCAAAACCAAGCTCTTTGTCTAAATTTAGTTTTTCTTCAGAAATTTATGATTTTAGTGGGTCAAAATTATTGACCGAATGTGGGTCATTATAGATGGCCATTAACACTCAGGGGAGCCTGTATCTTTTTTGTCGCCATCCTGAGCATTTCGAGCGGCCTCGGCAAGGGATTGGTACTTGCGGCGAAAATCGTCCAATGATTCTTCTTCCAGTTCTTCCAAATCCAGAAGGGCGTTGTGCGCCCCTTGCGTTGATCTGATCAATTCGTCGAGTTTGATTTGAATTGCTTGAGTGTCTCTATTCTGCGTGTTCTGGATCAGAAAGACCATCAGAAACGTAATTATGGTAGTTCCTGTGTTTATCACGAGTTGCCAGGTGTCACTGTATCCAAAGATTGGTCCGGTAACGATCCATACTACGATTACTGCAACCGCTAGCATGAATGTCCTTGGACGACCACAAAAGTGAGATGCGGACTTCGCGAAACGAGAGTAAACAGAAGGCTGTGGCATTCAACTACTCCTAAGTTTATAATACGACATAATTATCCGATCAAACCATCGGTTCGGTAATATCTTCTTCAAAAATATAGCTAATTTCTGATCAAAGGCACCCACTGCATAACGCAACCGGGGTTTGGGGTCATTGATGATCTTTTCGATGAGACAGGCAATTTTCAGCGGCGGTTGACCGTTTTGTTCATCGTGTTCAATGACATTCAAAGATCGCTGGAAATCATCTGCATTAATTTCCGTCATAATGTTTTGGCGGTTTGCGGTAAATTCAGTTTTAAAATCCCCAGGCTCAATCAGTACTACTTTTATGACTGTCGAGAATAACTCTTTATACAGTGCTTCTGAGAGTCCTTCCACCGCAAATTTGGATGCAGAGTATATCCCCTGAAAGGGAAGTCCGATGATCCCCCCAATGGAACTCATGTTGATGATGAGTCCTTCGGCCTGTTGCTTCATGACCGGCAGCACTTCCTGCAAGACACGGCAGATGCCAAAAAAATTGGTATCAAACAGAGACTTTACCATCTCCGTAGATGTGTCTTCAATGGCACCGCCGATACCAAATCCCGCATTGTTTACAAGCACATCAATGCGTCCCTCTTTTTCGATAATATGTGCAATTGCTTCTTTAACAGAGGCAGTATCACGGACATCCATTTTTATCATGAAACCATTTTTTATTTCCGGACAGGATTCAGGATGGCGGGATGTGCCATACACCGTATATCCTTTTGTGGTGAGATAGTCTGCCGTACATTTACCGATACCGGAAGATGCACCGGTAATCAATACAACTCTTGATGATGCCCTCTTATGTTTCACAGTCTTTCCTTTTAACCAAAATCTGGCATTCACTGTGCGGATTTTTGAAAAAGTCATTTAAGTTCAATCATTTAGGTTCAACTGATAATACGGGCTTTTCTGCCGACTTTTTCAAACATATCAACTGATAATACGGGCTTTTTTGCCGACTTTTTCAAACACATCAAGACAAAATTCAAGTTGTTTACGTGTGTGTGTTGCCATGTAGCTGGTACGCAACAGTGCTCTGCCTTGAGGGACTGCCGGTGAAATAATGGGATTTGTGTAAACACCCGCATCCATAAGCTCTTTCCATACCTGAAAGGTCTTCAGATCTTTACCGATAACGATGGGAATGATTGGGGTGGTACTTTCACCAACATCAAACCCCAATGATTTTAGACCGTTCCGCATAAACTGGGCATTTTCCATCACACGTTCACGGCGTTCCGGTTCTGCCTTGATAATTCCTAATGCAGCCATAACTGAGGCCACATTGGAAGGCGGCAGGGCTGCCGTAAAGATCATTGTACGGCAATGATGCTTTAAATATTCGATGACCATTTTTTCACCGGCAATAAATCCGCCGACACACCCCAGTGATTTGCTGAATGTCCCCATAATAAGATCCATATCTTCGGTGACACCGAAATGTGCGGCAGTTCCATCGCCATTGGGGCCTAAAACCCCAAAAGAGTGTGCATCATCAACCATCAGTCGTGACGGATATTTTTTAGACAAGGTGACCAGTTCATCTAATTTTGCAATATCCCCTTCCATGCTGAAGATTCCATCTGTCACAATGAACCTGGCGTATTTGGGATCTGCAAAGGCCAGCTTTTCTTCCAGATCCTGCATGTCGTTGTGTCTGTATTTACATTTTCGTGCACCTGAAAAACGGATACCATCTACAATGGAGGCATGGTTATATTCATCACTGAAAACCAAATCATCAGGACCGCAGATCGTAGAGATAGTTCCTAAATTTGTACCAAATCCGGTGGAAAACACCAGTGCGTTTTTCATGCCAACAAAGTCAGCCAGCTCTTCTTCCAATTGATCGTGCAAAAGGATATTCCCGTTCAGCAAACGGCTGCCGGTCAATCCAGAACCATATTCTTGTAACGCTTTCACACCTGCTTCAATGACTTTGGGGTGATTGGTGAGTCCAAGATAATTATTCGACCCCAGCATGGTTATCTGTTTTCCGTCAATGGTTACTTCAGTGGCATTGGCTTTTTCAATTTTTGGATAATACGGATAATATCCCAATGCCTTTACCAGATTTGACCGGGTATATGCATATGCTTTTGTATATACGTCCGGGTGCTTTCCAAAATATTCCATACGTTTGGCACGTAATTTTTGAGTGGCAATATCAATGAATTGATTTAACATGTGTCCTCCTTTATCCCTTTATCAATGAATTGATTCAACATAAAGCCTTCCTTTCAAGAAGCCGGCGGCAGACACTGGCGATATTCAGTGCAGCCGAACCGTTCTGCACAGGCGTCAATCGACGCATCTCTTCCATATTGAAGTCTGAGTGGGTCTCTTTGCCCAGTGCAAGTCCGACCAGGGCGGTCGATGAAAACCGGGTAATCAGAACATCACAGTTTGCGATCATCTCTTCTGCGTTGCCGCAAGAAAACACCATGGCTCCGGGTGCATACTTGTTTATTTCCAGGGTGGCACGCCTGACTTTTTCGCTCGGGTGAAGCTTGAAGATAAGCTGCCGTGAACCTGCGATCTCAACGGCTTTTTGGATAAAGGCTTTGCGGTCTTCGAACTGAAGGGTCTCTCTCAGTACAGACGTACATGCCAGCACGTAGTTCCTGTAGGGAAAGGTGTTGCTGCTATATTGCTGGCAATTGTCGAAATTGGGTATTCCGGTGACAACTATTTTTTCAGGACAAACCCCTTTTTTTATAAAAAAGTCCCGATATCCTTGGCTTGCAACACAGAACACCTCGTATGCATCACTGAGACCGGTCAATGAATTGCCCGCAAACCAGAGCGGAAGGAATCGGAATCGGTTGACAAGATGGAACATGAAAGATTCCGGGTCTGTAATCCCTTCTTGAACCAGCACAATCCGGTTGCCTCTGATGTTCTTCTGCAAATAGACATCTGAGCAGGTCACTATCAGGTCGTAGGGTCGATTTCCTTCTTGTTCTTCTTTTTTTCCTTTTTCTTTTTTTCCTTCTTTTCCTATTGCTTCTTTTTTTCCTATCGCCCCTTTTTTCCCTTTTGCTCCTTTTTTTCCTTTTTCGTCTATGGGCAGACCCTGGGCATGAAGATAGTCCAGGCAACGGTTGGAAAGTTTATTTCCTGCAATGGTGAATTCGATCATTCCGAGTTTTCTGAGAAACTCGTCAAACCCGTGGACGTAGAAGGGTGAGAACGCATGATCATACTCCCCAAGATGCTCTGCGATCTGATGCATCTGGGTGGTCTGATTCATGGAACCACATATAAAGAATATCTTTTTTTTCATCTCACACCTCCCCTTATCGCCCAAAGTTGTTGATTTAAGCCCTGATGTGTAAGGTCGGATCTTTGTCTGAATCAGGATGCTCAGGATTAAAAGATGTACAGGATGAAAAAAATCTGTTTTATCCTGCTTTATCCTGTGCATCCTGTTTATCCTGATTCAGATAAAGGTAAACCACAAAACTTAAGACAACAGCATTGCCCTTATTGCCTGTGAACCCAGTCACAGTACTGACAGGTTGGAAATCCGCCATAGTCAAGCCTGCCGAAGTTTTTTCTGATGTCGGACATTTCTGATCCGTTCCAGATTTCCTTTACACTGTGCAAGTTCACATTCCCCACTTCCTGATCCCCATTGTAATCCATGCAGCAGGTCACTGCCTTGCCATTCCAGAGCACGGACAGGGCTGACCAGGGATAAAAACAGACCGACGCTATTTTTTCCCCGACAGGATTGTAAGCCCTTCCGCCTCCAAAATTGTCTGGAGAACTGATATTAAGGCAGTCACCCATCCTTTTATCCAGGGCAGATCTCCACATGGATTTAAATTCTTTTGTCGCAGCTCCATTGGTTTTTTGGGGCAGGTATTGAAGGATCAGTTTTGGTCTCTTTTTGTTCATTGACTTCCGTAGTTTCACAAATTCCCTGACATTGCTCAACGACACCGAAAAATCCAGCCCTCTCATTGTGCGGCGGTAAGATTCATCATCAGTGCCGTAAAAACTGATTTTCATCTCATCCAGTCCTGCATCAATGATTTTTTTTGCTGTCTCGGGGAATAACAGCGATGCATTGGTAACCAGATAGGTGTGCTTTATGCCCAAGGCTTTTGCAAGCTTGATCCGTTCTGGCAGCAATTTATCCAGCAACGGCTCTCCAAACCCGTGCAGATGCACGATAGGTTTTCGTCTTGTTTCGGACACTTCTCTGATAATTTTCTCAAATAATTCAAAATCCATGAAGCCTGGTTTTCGGGTCAGCTTCTCACGGGGGCACATCACACAGCGTGCGTTGCAGCAGTTTGTGTTCTCTATCAGGATGACCGAGGGCAATGGAAAATGGTGCCGAAAGTAGAGATTAAAAGGCAAAGGATTCCTTGCCAATGAAAGCAGCCCTCGGGTGATCTTGTCCCGTGCATTGAAAATCATGTTGTAT
>JADGBO010000049.1:0-9355 GCA_015231465.1 Desulfamplus sp. | reverse complement strand
GTCTCTCCGTCCATTGTGGTTATCATGATGCCAAGAACGAACACCACAGCGGCAAAAGCACCGATTATAAGGGCACATTTCAGGGCAGCCGTGTGATCCACAGATACCATGGCTGCCCTGAGTCCCTCGTTCACATAATAAAGCGGCAGAACCTTGGCAAATTTCTGAAGAAATTCAGGCATCATCTCGACAGGGAAAAATGTTCCTGAGAGAAACATCATCGGAAACATAAGGGCATCTGCCGAGGCAGCAGCACTTTCCGCCTCCTTGGCAACACGGGTAAGAATCATGCCGAGACCCACAAATGAAAATACGTCAAGGGCAACAAACACCACAAGCCAGCCATTGATCTCAAGGTTGACGTCAAACACGACATAGCTCACCAGCAACATCACCACTGTGGACAGAACCGCAAGGATGAACTGGTAGAAGACATTTGACAGAATCCAGTCAATACGGGTGATGGGAGTGGTACAAAGCTTTCTGATGACGCCTTTTTGTCGGAGTTCGGCATTTACGTTCACCGCACCGAAAAGACTTGCTGTCATTACTGCCATGGCAATGATCCCGGGGACAAAGAACTCGATGAACCGATATTTCTTTTTAAGTATGGATAAAGGTTTCGATACAATGAGCGGCGGTTTACCGGACATTTCCTGGTTTATCCCTGCCAGCACCATATCCAGCACCCCTATCTTGGTTGTCACCCCAAAGGAACTGGGGTCATATAACTTGGTAAGGTTGACGGGTGTGCCAAAGGTGTTGGTGATGTTGACGGGTGTACCAAAGGTGTTGGTGTTGTTGACGGGTGTGTCGGAGTTGTTGGATTCCATTTTCTGCATCAGAGACATTTCAAAATCTTTGGGAATAATGACAATAAGATTGAGCTTATTGATCTTGGCATACGTTTGGGCATCGGCAGCAGGAGAGACCTTTGTGATTTTAAATCTTTTGCTTAGATGGATGGACTCCACCAGTTGTTCGGATGATGTTGTTTGATCCAGATCCTGAACACTTAAGTCAAAGATTTCATTATCTCTTTCCATGAAAATAGTGCCAAAAACAAGTATCAGGATGACCGGGAAGGCAAGTCTGAAAAACACTACCGTTTTCTCGCGATAGAAGCTCTTGATGCTCACGATGATGTTTGCCCAAATTATATTTGCATGGATGATGTGCAGATTCATTCTGCCTCCTTTTATATGAAAGTCTGGGGATACAAACTGATGGATACCCCGTAGAGACGCAAGATCTTGCGTCTCTACAACTTTCATGTTTCATTGTGCTCACAGAGCATGACCGTTACGTTATACCTATAGAGCCTTCCTGAAATGTTTCATCGGTCAGTTTCAGGAAGACCTCTTCTAAATTGGGCTTGCGGACGTCTATACCGCTAAATGACGCTCCGCTTTTCTTGATTGTGTTGAGCATCTTTCGGACATCGTCCGTGTGTGTAAGTCTGACATTGATGTGCCCGCGGCTGTCATATGCCGGCGAAAGTCCCATCTTTCTGACGATTTCAAAAACATTTTCATCCACAGACTTGAGCATGGCGACCATGTAATTTGCATTGTTTTCGATGAGTTCTCCAGGTGACCCCATAGTTTTGATCTTCCCTTTTGCGATAATTGCAACCGTGTCTGCAAGAAGCTCTGCTTCCTCCATGTAGTGTGTAGTAAGGAATATGGTCTTTCCCTTTTCCTTAAGATCCAGGAGAACTTTCCACACCTCGCGCCGAGCCCTGGGGTCGAGACCGGTTGTGGGTTCGTCCAGGAACACGACTTCGGGGTCGTTCACTAGGGCAACAGCGATTCCAAGGCGTTGTTGCAATCCTCCAGAGAGGTTTTTGTATTGTTCCTTAACTTTGTCTTTGAGGTTAACAAGCTCTATCAGCCCATTGATATCGGTATTTTTGTTGCGGAAAAGCCGCGAGTAATACTGCAAGGTTTCTTTAACAGTTATCCGATCAAAGGAGCTGAACCCTTGCGGAAGCACACCAATACGGGGGATGATTTTATACTTCTTTTTAGTAACGTCCATTCCAAGAAGGGTTACTTTGCCGGACGTGGGCTTTCTGATAGTATTTATGATCTCTACAGTCGTGGTTTTACCTGCACCGTTGGGACCCAGCAGGGCGAAAACCTCACCTTTCCTGACTGTAAACGATATATCATCAACCGCCGGAAAATCCTTGTAGCTCTTGGTCAGGTTCGTCACTTCAATTGCATATTCACTGTTTTGGGTCATAACTCTCCCCTCTTTGAGATTGCCAATTCAACAGGGCAATGGAAAGCCACATTTCCCCATGAAAAACCGAACGTACCCATAAGACCCGGCCAGCAGCCATTGGAAAACGCATGACTGCTTTTTCCAATAACCCCACCGGAAAATCATACTCGCCGTTTTCCTTTGCTGCTCCTCCTGTTGATCCATCGATTGCTCCCCCTGTTGCTCCATCTGTGGTGCCCCCTGTTGTTCTACCTATTGACGGATAAACCATCATCTGCCGCGGATCCACGAGATGAAATGCACATCCCATGGCTTTTGCAACGGCTTCCTTGATAGACCAGAGAAGGGCTGCCGCCTTTTTCAAATCCTGACCCAACAGTTTTAAAGCGTGCTGAAGTTCTGGTGGGTTAAAAACCCGGGAAAATGGGTATTTGCCTTCGAAGTCGTGGGGTTCTGCCACATCAATGCCAATATCATGTTCATCTCCACACATAGCTGCCCAGACGGTCTGACCGCTCTGGCAAAAAGAGATTGCCGGGCGTCGATCTTCTCCCAAAAAGAGTTCGGGCTTGCCAAGAGGACCCCGGATAATCCGGATGATCCGGTCAACCCGGATGAACGGTTCGGCAGGGACGGGGAAAGCATCTTGATTGCCATACGGCTTGGGCATCCTTAGCGGGTTTTTCAATGCCGCAAGGTGATCTAACAGTCCTGAGACCAAATGATGCCTTTGGCTTGACCCGTTAGTTCCAAGCCCTGCCAAACGTTGGTCGACCATTGAGTCGCAGGGCAACGATGCATAAAAGACAGTACCTTTTCCATGACGGAAATTTGCAGTCCGAACGAAAATTTTTTGATTCTCTTTTATCATATCCGCTCCTGTCTATTTTGATCTGCCATCTGCCAGACCGCTTCAGGATCAGTCTGAAATCCATTTCATCTGCAACCCGAAAATCTGCATCAGAGTTTCGCCCTGATCATCAAGTCCTCTTGTGTCCCAGGTAAGAACTTCATCGTCCTGTGTTCGCAATCTGGCCTCCAGTGTTATCTTTTCCCCTACCCGGACTTTTCTGAAACACCTCATCTCCCCGATCTCCAGGGGAATCATGGATCGGGGTTCTGATGGGTCTGTTACAGCAATGTGACAGCACACCAACTGCAAAAGTGCCTCGAAAAGGTAGGGGGAGTATTGGTATTTTACGTTCTGAAGATTTGCAAAATCACTTGTCTCAGGGTAGATCGTCCTGCCCCGTATGACCCCCGGGCCTGTACCGTCAAGAAACTCGATCACGCGATATCGACCGCCGAGACCACTGCGGTCTTTGTACCATTTCAGCACTTTTTTGCGATTCATAGGTCTTGTCCTGAGTTCGTCCGACCGGATGGGAAAATCCAGAAATCCCTGCTTGATAGTTTCTCCTCCGCCATCAAGGATCACCTGACCGCTGCATTGCAGTGCAAAGTGTTCCGTCAATCTTCCGGCAGGGGATATCTCCTGTGCTGACAGGGACATATCGCACAATACCTCTTCAAGGCTGTTGTTGATCCTGCGACAGGAAATCCTTGCCGGTCGTGGAACCCCGGGTCGGCATTCAATCATGTCCATGAGCCGGATTTTGCGAACGCCTCGTACCTGAAGGTGGGGATACAGTATCCGGGCAGCTTCCATGAATGTCTCCAGAACCATGGTGGCTGAGACAATGGGATGCTTGATGAACTTGAAAGGCCTGTGATCCGTGATCCAGAGATCCTTTTCAAGAGAGAAGGATCGGAAAGCTTCCAGTTTTTCGTGACAAATATCCAGGGATAAAACCTTTTCGATCATGGGAAAGTCCCCGGGGTTAAAGGACATAAGACCGGAATCCAGTTCTCCAAGGGGTTTGGGACGGGTTCTGTCATTGAGCATTACCGTCTTCACAGATGGCAGTTTTTTCATAAACATGACCCAATTGTCGTCTGCCGGGGCGACAAAGAGTTCTCGGCAGAAAAGTCCTGCAAGCTCATTCACATGAATATACGCGACACCTTTTTGCTTCAGCAAAGCCTGGATTTCCGGGTCATCAGCCATGCCAGCCCCCTCAACAGGGGGAAGCATAAATGCCTTAAATCGGATGGAGCTGTTTTCTCGGCTCAGATGTTTTAGCAATGCAGACATCATCCTGTTGGCAGCAGCATAATTTGCCTGTCCGGGATTTCCCTGTATTGCGGCTGCTGAGGAAAGACCTGCAAAAAACTTCAAGCCGGCATTTTTGGCTGCTGAGTATAGGTTCCAGGCTCCAAGGAATTTGACATCCGTGACTATGGAAAAATCATCCAGGGTCATATCGCTTAAGAAACCGTCCCTGAGGAGACCAGCACTGTGAATGATCCCGTCTATTTTGCCGTAACGGCGGATCACCTCTCCCATGGTCGCCTGAACGGCTTGTGGGTCGGTCACATCGCAGGTATGGTATGTAGCCTCAATCCCTGATGCGTGTAAATCGGCAAGGGTCTGGGTAATCTCGGACGCCTTCGACTTGATAGCGGCAGACTCAAGAATAGTCCTCCCCAAAAAGACAAGACGTGGCATGAAAGGGGCAAGAGAGCGGGCAAGGTGGGAGCTGATCCCTGTTGCACCCCCGGACATGACAATAACATCTCCGGAATTTAGATTCAGACCGGAGGAATCCCTGAAAACCGATGGGGCTAACCGTCCCTCTGAAGTGATCAGCTTTCCTTCCTGATGAATCATCTCCACCAGTTTACATCCTCTATCCAGAGCATGGTGCATGGCTTTTTCAAGGTCGGTATCTTTCTCCACTGCTATTGTCCTAAATTGGATGGATGGGTATTCCTGGGCAGCACTTAAGAACAACCCGAGCATTCCTTGTACCAGCAATTGAACAGGCGTATCAGTATCCTCCCCTGGATAAATCAACAGGATAAATTTTTTAGCCGGTGATTCAAGAAATGTCTTCAGGAGGAGAAAGAATCCTTTAAGAAGCTGCGAAATATCCGTTATGCTGCTTGATTTGATTGACACTTCCCGGCCAAGGGTGATGACCATCCCTGAAACAGGAAACATGCTTCGAATTTTATCTGCAGCCCGCAATGTTCCATTTTCGGTTCGGATGTCGTGACCTGCTTTGCCGGAATCCGGACTTTCCTGCATGAATCCCATTGGAAACGGGGTAACCCCGTATTCTTTTTGGAAGAGACCCCCTGCCTGATCGGCGATCTTGTCATCCCAGCCAGAAGAGCCAGAAGAATCTGACGAGTCTGAAGAGAGAAAAAGGACGGATTCGCCCTGATTCAATTCCATGGGAATTACAGCGTCCAACTCTATTGCGACATGCTCGAATACGAGGCGGTTTAAATTTACCACATCCTTATCCTTTGAGGATTTTAGGCGTTCATCCGGCAGGGTGTCCGGATCAAAGGCTTTTGCGGTCTCTTGGAGTTTGTCCGGGTCAAAGTCCTCAGCAGCCTCTTGGAGTCTGTCCGGATCAAAGGCATCTGCGGTCTCTTGCAGTCTGTTGTTTTTTTGTCGGGCACTTATTCTGGAGATACCCAGGGCAATGTCCTTTACGGTACGGACATCTATAAAATCCTCCAGTTCTATGGTGATATTGAATTGCTGTTCTGCTGCGTCCATAATGATGGGCAGACGGCTGGATCGAATGGAAAGATCCTTTCTAAGATCCATGTCGGGCTGGATCTCGTCTCTGTTATACCCTGTAGCATCCATAATGATTTGAATCAGGCGTTCCATGAGATCTTCAGCCCCAGTAGCAGACCCGGAGGGTTCAACAGATACAGGAGTGATCTGTTGTTGGCCCTTTGGAGGCTTAACCAGGTAAGGTTCAACCAAGTGAGACTCACCCCCTGTGAACATGGATTTGATAACACTTGACAGGTCGCCTTCCTTGAATTTCGGGTTAAGTTCCTGGCGAATGGCTTCCAAAATGTTGGATTTAAGAAACTGACCGGAGTTCTCCATCACGAACCGGTTGATTTCTCTTTGAATGATCTGTTCCATGGGATTTGCATCCGGATGCAGGGGCAGGTTTTTTTGCAGCCGTGAGGCTGATGCAGGTATGATCCGCAGAGGTTCAGGAGCCTTTTGAGATTCAGGAAGAATAACAACCTTTGGTTCTACTTCAACTTTTAATGCAGGAAGAAGACTGGTCTCTGGTTCTACTGCAACTTTAAGATGACCTTGAGTAGCGAGTTGGTCAAGTGCAGACTTGAAGCTCATACTCTCTGAGGACTCAAGACATGTATGGATACAGGATGATCCGGGAAGCGTGTCTGCGATGAGATTGCTCAACACATCACCCGGCCCAACCTCAACAAAAAGTCTTGCCCCGTAGGTATTCCAAAGAGTCTGGACATTATCCATCCAATGCACGGTGGATTCCAGATGAGTCATGAGGATTTTTTTGATCTCATCCGGGTCTGACGGATACGGCATCCGGGTCGTGTTTGAAATGACCGGAATCTGAGGGGAATGAAATTCAATGGCGGCAATGTAGGCTGCAAGTTCATCATGGATGACCTTCATGGCAGGAGAGTGGAAAGCCATACTGACACGCAGGAGGGTGGATCTGTGACCCATTCCCTTCAATTTTTTGCAAAATTCCCTCATCTCTCCCGTATTGCCGCTTAAAACAATCTGGCGAGGCGAGTTGATATTGCCGATGTGGATATCATTGAAGTCCCGGAGCATCTCTTTCAGAAGAGTCAGGGGTGCGTCCGTGGCTGCCATGACACCGGGATCGATATTAGAGGCAGCGGCTTTATCCATGCAGACCGCCCGCTTGTTCACTATTCGAAACCCGTCTTCAGGGGAATAGACGCCAGCCAGGCACAAGGCGGTCAATTCACCCAGACTGTGGCCAGCCATGGCTACCGGGCGAATGCCGAGGACGTTGAGATATTGGGCAATGGCATTTTCCATGGCAAACATGGCAGGCTGCTGCCATCGGGTTTTCTGAAGGTTTTGTTCCCGATCATGGAACATCAGGTCAAGAAGATCAAAGTCTGCCAAAGCCGCAGCCCGATCCATCCATTCCCTAATGACGGGAAAGGAGTGATAGAGCTCTTGTCCCATACCGCCATATTGTGCCCCCTGTCCGGGAAAGACAAGGGCAATGGTCGGAAGTTTTACATTTTCATTAGCCGATGCCGTATGAGCCGACACCGTATGGACCGACACCGTATGAGCCGGCACCGTATCAGCAGACATCGTATGGGCCGACACCGTATGAGCTGATGCCATATGAGCCGGCACCTTTTGCGTTTTATGTGAGACCATGACCGTATCCACTTGATCCATGTCTTGTTCCACCTGCACCACATAATTGGAACCGCCAAAACCAAAAGCGTTTACTTCAAGCCTTCTGGGTTCACCGTTGCGTCTCTTCCAATCCAGCGGCTCAGGGGAGATGATAAGACCTGATTTTTCCGGATTGATTTCCGGGTCAGGATGCCTGTAATTGAGGGTGGGCGGAAAAACTCCCGCCTTCATGGCCATCACCCCTCGAATAAGGCTGCTGATCCCCGAAGCACCCAGTGTGTGTCCGATCTGGGATTTGAATGCACTCAGCATAGTACGCTTGGAGGAATTGAAGAACGCCTTCAGGGCACGCACTTCCTCCAGGTCTCCCTGTCGGGTGCTCGTGGCATGGCATTCCACAAGATCCACGGCATCAGGCCCATAGACTGTCCCCCTGAAAGAAGCACGAATTGCCATCTGCTGGGAGACATTGGAGGATTCTACCATGCCCAGATCGTTATTACTGGCTCCCATACCGGTCACAAAGGCATGAACAAGTGCCCCTCTTGCTCGGGCAAGGCTTTCCCGCTCAATAACAATCATTGCCCCGCCTTCGCCAAGAACCATACCGTCTCTTTGTGCATCAAAAGGGCAGGATGTCTCATGAGCGGGTCTTTCTTGTCCGGAAAGCCCGTAAAGTGCGTCCAGGGCGGAAAATTCCAGGAAATGCAGATGACTGAGCGTATCTTCGCCCCCTCCAACGATGGCTGCGTCTATGATGCCATTTTGAATCATCTGGATGGCACAGTGAAGTGCAACAAGTGAGGTCGAACAGGCTGCGGAGACAGCAAAGCTTGGCCCCATGAACCCATACTGCTTGCAGATAAAACCGGCAGCAGCACAGTTGAGTCGGCCCAGCAGAGTGGTATCGTCCGGAGCCATACGCCCGGACTTTATCTCCTGTTCAATGGCTCTGAGTTGACCCGGTGTGAGGTCAACGGCCTGTTTGATTCCGGCAAGAATGTCGTTAACGTATGCCCTGATAATAATATTGGGGAGAGTCCCTGCCGCTTCTCCAGAATTCTGGGAGATCAGGACTGCAATTCTCTCACGCGGGATCTGCGATGTCAGAATGCCGGATGCCCGGATTGCCCTGTCCGCAAGCCACATGGAAATTCGCGTTGCCTCGGTCATACTTCTGAAATCATGGGGAGGAATTCCAAGTTCATTGCGGTCGATATGAAAGTCCAGAAAAGCACCTACCTTGCAATAGGTTTTGTCCGGCATATGGGGTCTGGGGTCGAAATAAAGTTCGTGATCCCAACGTAACGGCGGAATTATCGTTATTCCGCTCTTCAATGCAAGACTTGCAGCCCAGACCTCTTCCGGGCTTTTCCCCAGTGTATTGACAATGCTCATGCCGGTGATAGCGATCCTGTCATGATTCTTTTGTTTGGGTGTGACTTGATTCAGCGTATTTTTGACCCCAAATTCCCGCTTCTTCAATGGTGTTTCCATGGCACCTGCAACCGGCTGATGCATAAAAAGAGTGCCTTGGGCAAGTTCACGGTGAAAGGATTTTAGATTATCAACTTCACTGATGAGCCCGGCACAAGTCCCACTCATAAATTGTCCACGTTCCAAACAGGTTTTTTCATCCAGAAGTGTCTCTCCCAACCCCGGTTTGTCCATCCCACGGGCAGCAGTGAAAAGGCTTCCGGCTGCCATTTTTTCCATTTTCACCCTGAAAGCGGGCGTCCGGTATGTGATCTGCGAGGGGTATGAGGCAGGGGGACATGTGGGGTCGAATAGCACACTTACCCTTGCACAAATGGTACTGGAGATGAAACAATCTACACCATCTTTGTT
>JADGBO010000048.1:13424-17928 GCA_015231465.1 Desulfamplus sp. | reverse complement strand
AGCCCTGGTCAACATGTTCCGGCAGACAATCCTCCTGTAAAGAATTTTCTTGCAGATACTTAGTGTCAATGCCATAGCCCTGGATAGAGTTTTCGGGTCTCCAACCTGCATCTCCCAGGAGTATATCCACCGGAGTTATCAAATTTTCTATGTTTTCTCCATTTTTTCCGGAAAAATGTCCATTAACATTTTCTCCGGAATTCGTCTCCGGGGTCTCCTGGGGGAGAGCATATATATTACCCATGACATAATGGCGTAGAGTTTCAGGTCTTGCATAGTTTATTGTCATAAGATAGATATTTAAAAAGGATTCGGAATCCCATGAAAAAACAGCAGGTATGAATGAGATGCCCACTTCTGTAAATTTTCTGGAAAATAGATTACGATCATTGGCAATATCGGGATTGAGTTCATCCCTGACAAGGTTTTCAAAGATATCTTCCAAAGCCTTGCGGGAATCCACATAAACATAGAATGAGAGAAGTCCAAGGCTTTCACCGGTTAAAGCAGGGGCGTATCCAGTATCTATGATCCTCTGTGCATAGGAAACATCCTCGGGGGATGTATGTCCATAGTAGCCCCGGTCAATCATGTCCAGACCATGTCCCGAGGCTGCTTGGGCAAGGAGGTGGTTCCAGGCAAGGGGAGGCAGACCTTTCCGAAGTTCCAGAATCCATGCCTCATCTCCCAGTGCTGACCTGGCTTGGTCAACATCAATGTTGTATGCCTCAACAGCATTCATGGGATTTGCCCGGACAGTATTTATCAGTTTCCACAGGTAGGCCGATGCATCCTCCCCGTCAAAGGAGAAAGCGTTTGCCGTGAACATAACCATGGCCAATTGAAGTACAATCAGCCAGCATTTAATATATCGTAATTTTTTTTTCATAACCCCACCCATTGAAATCCTGATCTATAAAACCACAATGCCCTGACGGGCACAACAATAAATATGTTATTATGCAACTCAAGATTTGTAAGTTCTCATACTCCACACCATATGTGTCATCCTTTTCAAGTTTAATACGCACTTTGCATGTTGTAAGTTCCCATACTCCACACCATATATTGTGGTGATATATTGCATGACACTTGAGCAACTTCATGAAGCAAGAAAACAGGCAAATAAATATATTGCATGACATTACTGTCAGAAGTGGTCAGTTGGAGAACTTATCACTTAGAACTTATCACTTACGAGTTATGCAAAAAAAATGCCATTAAAATTCAAAAGAAGTGGTGAAGTAAAAAATAGATGGATTTCCAGGCAGAGGTCCATAAAATCCTGGATAGATAAAATCCCGTCCCAGGATATTTTTTCCCCCCACCGAGAAAGAGAATTTTTCAAAGGGATAGCCCTTTATTCTGATGGAACCGTTGACCAGTAAAGGATTGTCATGCTCTCCCACAATGGTATTTTGCAGGTATGAGTATGGTATGGGAGCTGTCCAGAGTCCGGAGAGATGCATGTCCGTGAAGGCATTGACCTGCAATGAGAAGCCCAGGGAGAGGCTCCATGGGGCACCTGGATCATACTCTTCGTGCCAATTGTCATAGACATCCACCCTGGAGCCGTCCTCCCTGTAGATGGTCTGGCGAAGCATGTTGAAATCGTAGGGATCCCCTGAATAAAAGACCTTGGAAAAGGAGAGGTAGCCTTCAAGTCCCTTAAGCATCTCCCTTCGGAAATTAAGTTCAATTCCTGAAAAATCCTGATCCGAAGGCTTTGAAATACCTGCCTGGGGATCGGTCTGGACATTGTCCCAGAGCCTGCTCACATAGGCTGTGGCGGAAAAATGTGAGGTTCTGTCCGGAGTCCATTCCGCATGGAGATTCAATGTTGTTATCTCATCCCTTTCCAGGCGTTCCTCGCCCATGAGCTGCTGGGAGTAGGGGGTTCTATATCCGCTGCCGAGAACGGTCTTGAAGCGCCATCCATTATCCATGGGAACATTGATGCCCATGGTGTAGGTGATAGCGTTATCATCGTACATGGAGTTATTGTCCAGCCTGAAACCTGCCCAGAACTCACCCCAGGAAAAGGGGTGACGGTACTGGGAAAAAAAGGATTTCAGGGTGTTTTTGTAATCCATCTGCTCTATGGGCTGTACAAAGAATCTGTACTCGGCAAGGAGTAGATCCGGCATGAATCCTCCGGCTGCCAGGGCACCTTTTACATGGTTTTCCCGAATGGATAACCCTGCCGTTGCAAGCCCCTTTTCAAAGATGCGGCGATCCCACAAAAGCTCCCCGTAAAAGAGATCAAAAATTTCCCTTAAAGATGTTCCTGCATTTATCTCGTGGTAGGTCACATCCTGGTAATATGCTGTCAGGTTCCAATGTGAGCGGCCCGTGGTTCCGCTATAGCCGGCCTTTAGGTAGTTGACCGGTGCTTTTTTTTCACCGGGCCATGCAAAAAGGCTTGAATCGTAGAGATGGAAGGATTTGTTGAAGTCTGAAAATCTTCCGGAAAAAGTGAACTTATCATCAATGGAGAGATTGGCTGTGAGTTCGTAATAGTCTGAATCGTCAAGGGGTGATGTTTCAAAAAGGGATGAACCTGGCAGTTCCATCTCCCTGTGGCGATCCCTTCCTCCATAAAGGGAGATATAGGCATCCCAGTTTTTTGATTTATGTCCCCGGGAGGCAAATCCCTGGATCATGCTGTCCGGGCCTGTGGTGAGCATGGCCCTTGTGGTTCCAGGGTCACTGCCTTTGAAGGGGACAAGGTTCACAATGGCTGCAAAGGCATCGGGACCCCAGAGAACAGACCCGGGTCCCCGTATGATCTCAACCCTTTTGATGCCGTGGAGTGATAGTTCCGTATCAAGGGGATAGTAGCTTCTCGTGCCGCCGGTGGGTACGGGGACACCGTCATGGAGGATCAGCACTCCGTTGGATATCCCCCTTACATAGGGGAGGGAACCGGCTCCTGTGTGGGAAAAGTAAAATCCTGGTTCCGTGGCGAGGATATCCGCCAGGGTGCGATGGCCCCTCTTTTCCATGGTTGCCCTGTCAACAACCCGGACCACGGCAGGGGCGGTGGATGGAGATTCCGGGGTTCTTGAAGCAACCGTCACCACATCAAGGGACTCCCCCACAAACATGGCCATGGTTGCATCGAGATCATTGGAAAAAACCGGTCTGCACTGGTACCACAAAAACATGGAGATTATGAAAGAGGTAAGTGCCGCCAGTACCACAAACTTTACCCTGGGTGGAGCAGGATGGCCATATGAGGGCACGTCCAGGCAATCCATTCCGGATAAATTGAAATTTCCAGGGATCAGGTTGTTAACATCAAGATATCTCTTCATTCATCCTCAAGAAGTTTGAGAAGTGTTCTGAATCTTGCCCGGGAGAGTCCCAGCAGTCTTGCAGCACCGCTCTGATTGGACGCGGTCATATCCAGGGCCTGCTGCACGATGTTTCTCTGTATTTCGTCATAATCTATTCCGGTGGGGGGGATTTCAAAGAGCTTTTCACTGAAATCGGGCCTGTCGCAGTCAATGGAGATAAAACGGAGATCATCCGAAGTGACGGGAAGTGTGCCGGATTTAAGTATCATGACCCTCTCTATTACATTGGCAAGTTCCCTTACATTTCCGGGCCAGGAGTATTCATTGAGCTTTTTTGTGGCACCCTTTGTCATGATTGTAGCACCGTTTATGTTCCGGGCAGACGCGTACTTTTCCACAAAAAGGCGGGTAAGGGGAATAATGTCATCCTTGCGTTCCCTGAGGGGAGGAACATGGATGGGAAACACAGCCAGCCTGTAATAGAGATCCTGACGGAACTTCTTTTCTGCCGCAAGTCTTGCAAGATCCTTGTTTGTAGCACACACGATCCTTGTATTGAAGGGTATTTCGATATTGCCGCCCACCCTTTGAAACTTCCTCTCCTGGATGGCCCGGAGGAGCTTTGCCTGGGAATTCAGGGGCAGCTCCCCCACCTCGTCAAGGAAGAGGGTTCCCCCGTCGGCATATTCGAATTTACCCTCTTTTCGGGCATTTGCACCGGTAAAAGAGCCCTTTTCATGACCAAAGAGTTCAGCCTCCACAAGGGTTTCGGTGATGGCCGCACAATTGACCGGGACAAATCTTTTCGATGCCCTGGTGCTGGCCCTGTGTATTAGATGTGCCACAACTTCCTTACCAGTACCTGACTCCCCTGTGATTAGAACCGTTGCATCGCTGGGAGCCACCTTGAAGATCATATCCTCAATCTCCTTCATGGGATTGGAGGAGAAAACAGGTGCCTGTTCCCTGCCGGTTTCTATGGCCCGCTTAAGCTTAATGTTCTCCTGGATCAGTTTTCCCACACCAAGGCCCCGTTCCACCGCAACTTTGACATGGTTTTCATCAAAGGGTTTCACAAGGTAATCCACGGCACCGAGGCGCAGGGCATCCACAACGGATTCTGTGGATGCAAAAGCGGTTATGAAGACCACCGGCACGGCCATCTCCCTCTCAATTATCTTTCCCAGAAGACCCTTGCCGTCAAG
>JADGBO010000048.1:0-13325 GCA_015231465.1 Desulfamplus sp. | reverse complement strand
TCTGTCCATTCTGATATCCGAGATCACCAGATCATAGAAATCCTTTTCAAGCTTTTCCAATGCATCCATGCCGTCAAAGGCTTCATCCACGTTATGTCCATGGGAAACAAGCATGATTTTAAGTATCTGCCGAATTCGTTCTTCATCATCCACCACAAGTATCCTGGCCATGATTCACTCCTGTCTCCAGATGCCCGTATTGGTTTTTTTGGCCTTGATCATTATTTCGGACAGCAACGTATGGGCGAACCTGTGTGTTCGCCCTTCACCAGGGCAGACACACAGGTCTGCCCCTACAAGATGGCGACACTGGCCGAAAAGATGATCAAGCCCGTTTTTTTATATGAAAGTCCCCGCTGTTTAAGGACTTTCATCACTTCGATTGTGGCGGTAATGCCGCCATGGTGGTTATATGAAAGTCCCCATATGTTAAGGCTCCCGGGGGGGTCATTGTTTGTTGTGCCCGCCAGGGCATGGATATTATCTTAAAAATGAAGGCATGCTCTGGGTGACAAGGTTTATTTCAAAGGATGCCCCTCCCTCCGGTCTGTTTTCAACCAACACTGTAGCGTTGTGAACAGTTACAATATCCCTGACAATGGCAAGTCCCAAACCCGTACCCTTGGCCCTGGTTGTATAAAAGGGGTTGAATATCTCCTCCATCAAATCTTGGGCAACACCAGGTCCCCGATCCTTGACTGCGATCTCATATCCTCCGGAGGTTTTGCGGCCATGTACCTCAATGGGAGCATCCCCATTACAGTGATCCACGGCATTGCTCAAAATATTGAGAAGGGCCCTCTCCATGAGCATCCTGTCAATCTCCATACAGGTATCCCCATTATCATGGAGGCAGAGTTTAATCTCTTTTTCAGGAACTGTAAACCTGAATCTTTCCACCACATCACCAAGGAAATAAGCCATGGAAACATTGGAGAAGAGTGGTTTTTTGGGTTTGGAAAAGAGCAGGAAGTCGTCCACAAGGCGGTTAAGACGAACAATCTCCTCTTCAATGAAAAGGATCATACTCTGTTTTGTGGTCTGATCCAACCCCTTTTTCTTGAAAATATCCATACTCCCTTTGATTATTGATATGGGATTTTTCAGTTCATGGGCAACCATCATGGAAAATTTTCCAATTTCGGCAAGGCTTTTCTGCTTTGCCATCTCAATGTGCATCTTCTCCCTTTTGATCCTGTGATCCTTTACGGCATCCAGCATTTCGTTGAAACCCCTGGCAAGTACCCTGGTCTCCAGAAAATCCCCCCCCGAGGCCCTCACATCCAAATCTCCCCTGGAGACCTGCCGGGATATGGCCACAAGGGAGATTAAAGGAGCTGTTATGGATCGGGCAATATACCAGTACCAGATAATGGATACCAGGGAGAGAAAAATGGAGAGTACCATAAAATAGACAGACAACTGACGGGTAAGGGCCACAAGTCCCGTGGCCGTATAGAAAAGCTCCACATGGCCTATGACCCCTGAATTCAAATCCAGGCCGTAGATGGCCATGTCAACACTGTCCGGCTGAATCTGTATCACCGGAGTGCGGATACTCACAGCAGAATCATATATCTTTTCATCGGTCTGGGGCCCCTGTCTGCTCTCGGTGATTACATTTCCGTCATCATCGAGGATCTGCACCTTGAGTATGCCCTCCTGCTGCATCATGGTTGCCGTAAGGTTCCGGAGCATGTCCGGACTTTTGAGCAGAACCCCCAGCTCCGCATTTCTCGCGAGATATTGGGATAGCACCACATAGTTTTCGTGGAATCTCTGCTTCACGTATTTATGGGTCAGCCATATGCCCACACACCCCATTGTTATGGAGGTTCCCATGATAAAAATAACAGCAATGACCGAAAGCCTTGTACGGATGGAGTCGAATTTCAAGGTTTCCCCCCGGGATGCTCTCTCTTTTCATCCTTGTTCCCGTTCACCTCCCCATGGTTGGTTTCCAGGCCAAGGAGCTCCAAAACCCTTTCATTTATCATAATGTTATGGGGAGGCATTGATTGGAGGCACTCTCCGTTTTTGGCAAGGGAGTTAATGTTCCTGGCCATCTCTCTTCCGATGTCGGCATAGTCCAGGACAAAGCTCAAGGCAGCTCCGGACTGGTGGAAAAAGCTGTTGTAGCCTATGACGGGAATTCCCAGGGCAATGGCCTGCTTGATAACATATTTTATAATGGTGGGAGATGCCAGGGTGCTGTCGGGAATGAACATCAGTGCATCAACATCCATAAAACCCTGTCTGTAAAGTGTATTTATATCTGACTGGGTTTCAATGTGCAGGGGTATGGCCTCCATATTGCTGAACAGCCCCATGGCCTTTGCCCCCAGGAACCATTGTTCATTGTTGCCCGGGTCAAAGAGAACGCCGATTTTTTTTACCGAGGGCAGCACCCTGGGAATTTTCGACAGGGCATCCCTGGAAAAGAGGTTCAAAGATATTCCGCAGATGGATATACCCGGGGGGATTATCTTTTCCGGGCTGAGTACCATGGCATAAAGAATTCGGCTCTGGAGTTTAAGGTCACTATCCACAAGCTCACTATCCACAAGCTCACTATCCACAAGGAGGGAGAGTGCCCACGGCCCCACAGCCACCATGTAGCTGTAGTGACCCATGTCCATCCCCTTATAGAGGGGATCATGGCTGAAGGGATTTTTGCCGTGATCCATAAAAATTCTAACCACCGGTCCATCAAGGTGGCTTTCAAGGCCTTCCACCATCTCTATGAAGGGCTTTATCTCCTGGGAAACAAGAACCGCCACAGGAAGATTGTCATCTGCAAGCCCCTTATGGCAGGTGATATGCAAAAGAAGAAAAAGCAGGAAGACAAAGGCTCCGGCTTTTGCGGTAAAACTGTCAATCCCCTGTTCCAATAAGCTCCTTGATACTCTCTATCTTCCCGGCAAACTCCCGGGTAATCATATAATCATTAACCTCCATATATGAAAGTCCCCGTCGTTTCAGGACTTTCATCACTTCGATTGTGGCGGTGGGCCGCCATGTTGGTTATTCTGGAAGTCTATATGAAGTTGTAAGCATTGGTCATGCCGGGAATCCAGAAAAACGTGATCATCTAACCGGCCATTCCAGTGGAGCTGTTTCTGCCGGATGATCAGACGTGCTGGTATCTGCTGGTTTTCAATTCGGCTGCATTGGGAAGGTCTGACCCTTTTCGTTGACTATCCTGAAATTCCAATGGATAACCATGTGCCCAGGCAAGGCTGGCCTAAATTGCAGAAAAATTTTTATTTTTCATTCCTGTGTAGCTCCAAACGACCAAAGATGGTTATTTCCATACATGCCTGTTCATGGGTAATTGCATCTTCAATGACCATATTCACACTGCCGGTTTTCTCCCCTGCCTTGATAACGATCATACTGGAGCGGCACTCCACAAGATCAACCTCCGGATTATCAGGCAGTGTTCCCGGGCCATCTGTCCTGGCAGATGAAAATCTCTCCCCTTCAAGAATTGCAATTTTTTCATTGAGCATGCGGATATCTCGCTCCTGTTTTGAACGATCAATATCCATTGTGAGTAGCTTTATTATAATAATGCCCATTGCTCCAATCACAAACAGTATGGGAGGATAGGCAACCCCAAGGTATAGTGCAACCCTGTCGTTCAACTGGGGAAACATACCGAAAAAGGCAGCAGCCATGGCAAAGCTTAACCACATTATGGAGTATCTGGTGTGGAGGAGATCCTTTCTGACGAGAAGGATGATAACAGTCGCAATCAGTACGCCTATTCCAAGGGATGTTATACGATAGGAAATCAATGGTCAGCCTCTCATTTAATTTTGGCAAGGCATAAAATTATTGTAAGTAAGAGATAACGAAAAACAGCGACCCAGGATGAAAATATTCTGGAATGACCAGATGCCCTGGGACACATGGTGACATTAATCTCGGTAATGGTAAAACCCTTATTCCGAAGCAGCATGAGAACCCCCATGTCCTGATAATCAAGAAGGGCTGTTTCTGAGGATGAGAGCATGGAGTAGGCTTCACGATTATATGCCCTGAATCCGGAAGTGAGATCAGCTATATCAAGGCCCGATAGTTTTCTTAAACATAACCAGGCTAACTGCCTGGCCACGCTTGCCCTCAAGGGACACGCACCAATGGCAACATCGGCCGCACCCGATGCTACAGGATTAATTATGGCATGAATATCACTGCTTAGATGCTGGCCATCTCCATCCATTGTAACAGCCATCCTGTACCCGTGTTTATCTGCATAACGGAAACCGGTACGGATTGCACCCCAGGCACCGGTTCTCACTGTATGGGGCAACACAACGGCACCGGCACGGAGAGCTGCCTCACCTGTACCATCACGGCTTCCATCATCAACAACCACAACATTACAGGAAATATTTCTCTTAATATCCCGGACAACATGGCCTATGGTAGCGATTTCATCAAGGGCAGGTATTATAACTACAATATCCTTAAAGAATCCTGACTCTATACCTGAATCCTGTGTCAATCTAAACGAAGCCATGTAGTATCAGATGCCCTTACATAATAATAACGGTTAAAAAAGCTTGACTGCCTCTATAACGGCCATGGCGGCCCGCCGCCACAATCGAAGTGATGAAAGTCCTTTAACCACCCGGACTTTCATATAAAAACAACTTCAGCCAGCATCAAAGAGACACACATGATAAAGTGTTTTATCTAAAAAATCAAATGCAATTACAGATATTGTGTTGTTCAAATCAAGATCGCTTGTCACCTCATGTTCAAATCATGAATGTAGCCATTGATGCATAAAATGACAATAACAAAAAAATGGCCTTGATCATCAATGGGGCCGTTTAAACGGCAGGGGCGAAATGATGATCAAGGCCAAAAATATTAATCAGTAATCCATGCGGGTCAACCACCCGATGTCTGAAAAACAGGGCATGCTGACAGATAAGCCACAATTTCCCGCATTTTGTCATGAAATACCCGCGTACGGAATTTCCGGGCCTGGTGTTCACACGCACTGTGCATCCCGCGGGCCCGGCTTTTTGTAATACTCCCAACCGCACGCACCACATCCCAGGGGCCCGGATCAGCAGGAATCAGCATACCGGTATGACCGTTCTGAATGGTCTCAAGAAGTCCACCCTCTGCCACGCCGATCACAGGTTTACCGGCAGCCATGGACTCCACCGGGCTTATCCCGAAATCCTCATCCATGGGTATATATATTGTGGCAATGCAGTTTCCCATAAGGTGGTGCAGTGTGCTGTCATCCACCCAGCCCAGTATCTTTATATTGGCAGCACCCTCTGCCATGGCTCTTATCCGGTCATATTCGCTTCCCCCGGAAACTACAACCAGTTTTTTATCGGGCATCTGTAAAAATGCCTTGACCACCACATCCACCCGTTTCAGGGGATCCAGCCGGGCCGTGGAGAGATAATAATCCCCCTGACCCAGCCACACAAAAGCATCGACATCACAGGGCGGATAAACAATGACAGAGTCCCTGCCCAAATAGTGTTTGATCCTGCCCTGGACATTGCAGGAGTTGGCAATGATCAAATCCATATCCCTGACCGCGGCTTCATAGTGTTTTTGATACCACACCATAAGGGCCTTCATGGCCGGCCTTTTGAGAAACCGGGTTTGTTTCAGGTAAAAATCCCTCTGGTCGTAGAGCAGCCGGGGCGGGGTATGGCAGTAAAGGATTTTGGGGCCGGTAATCCGTTTGTGGGCAAGAAGAGACAAAGAGCCGCTGAAAATTGTCCAGGAAGGATTCAACAGGGGCATTTTTGATAGTGCATGGTGCATCTGCAAAATTTTGGAAAATTTCAACAGGGGCAGAAAAGTCCTGAAGGCACCATGGGACCTATAACCTTCATGGAGACCATGCATATCAATATTATAGGCCTGCAGGGAGACGGGATAAACATCGCCGAACCATCCCCCGGGGAAAGCATCGGCATCCAGATGGCCTGTGATGAGCTTTGCATTGAATTGGTTGGCAAGGGTGGATGCAACCCTTCCTCCGCCATCGGGAAACATGAACATGTCGTGGAATACCAGTGGGTAAGAGGTCATCCTGTTTTATTCCCTCCCCTGGAAGCACGAGTCAGGTCTGTCCGATACCTTACACCCTAACCTCAATATTAGCTTTTCCATGCTATCCAAAAACCGTTCCCGGGTAAACATAGATGCCCTTGCCTCGCAGGCCGGCCGCATGGACAGGGCCCTGGAAGCGGTCATCTCTTTCACCGCATCCCGTATATCCTCTATGGTGAAATCAGGATGCAGCAACACCCCGGTCTTACCATCCACAACTGTCTCAAGAATCCCCCCCTCGGCCACGCCGATGACGGGCTTACCCGCAGCCATGGACTCCACCGGCGACATGCCGAAATCCTCATCCAAAGGCAGATATATGGTTGCCCTGGCATTGCCGGTCAAAGTGGCCAGCTCAATGTCCCGTTGCCAGCCGGTGAATCTTATGTTGGGTGCATCCCCGGCCATGGTTCGGAGAAGTTCTTCATCACTGCCCCCGGATGCCACCACCAGATGCTGATCCGGCATATCCAGAAATGCCAGGACAATGCGATCCACCCGTTTAAGGGGCTCCAGCCGGGCAGTGGAGAGAAAATAGTCCTTCTGCCCCAGCCACCTGAACATCCGGGTATCCACCGGGGGATGGATTACCCTGGCATCCACCCCCACATAACGTTTCAGCCGCCGGCGTACATTTTCAGAGTTGGCCACCACGCAATCCATACCCTTTACCGCAGCCTCATATCTTGGTAACAGCCACCTTCTCAATCCTGCCACCAGGGGACGCTGCCAAAAGGGAAGTTGTCCCATGTACATCTCCCGCAGATCATACATGAACCTTGGCGGCGTGTGGCAGTAATATATGGACTGCCCCGGATGATCCCTGGAAAAGGCAAGCACCGAGTAGGATCCTGCGTAAATCCGGGTAGTGTATGATCCGGCTGTTTTCCGGTTCTTTCCGACCCGGCTGAAGGCCCCCAACACACGGGCAATTTTCACCGGCCCGAAACGGCTTTGGGCTTTCAGGTCAATCAAATCCCTGGCGGAAATCTCATCCCCAAAGGAATCCCTGGAAACAAACCCCACACATACATGGGCATCAAGGGCCTGGTACAGGGTCAGCAATACCCTCTCCGCACCGCCCCGCACCGCCAGAAAATCATACAGCAGCAATATCTTCTTGTCGGTATTATGGAGTTTCATGATATTTTAACACCCAAAAATGAAACCTTTTGGTATTGGCCTGGCAACATGGGGATATCATTTCGACATGGGAAAGACCACAAATCGGCGTCCGGCAAAATTCAACACAAAACCTGCGATGGTTGCAGTGAGCTTTGCCAGCCAGGGCTGTACCCCAACACCCAGCATGGAGTCGGTGACATACCAGTCAAGTATGGAAAGGGTAAGGACAACCATTGAAAAGCAGAAAATTTCCGTCCATCTTTTCCAGCGTGCCTCGTGCTTGAACAATAAAGAGATACACAACAGGTAGTTCAACCCGGCTGCCAGGAAAAAAGCGACCGGGGCAGCGGCAAACACCGGCAGATTCACTGCAATCAGTGCAAGGAAAAGGGCCAGATTGAACAGGGCGGAGAGGCCCCCAATAAAAAGATAGACCAGAAGTTGCAATAGAAGGGGAGCATGGGCAGAGTTGTATTTTATTATGCAGTAGATTGC
Source organism: Desulfamplus sp. (assembly GCA_015231465.1). Classification (GTDB taxonomy): domain Bacteria; phylum Desulfobacterota; class Desulfobacteria; order Desulfobacterales; family Desulfobacteraceae; genus Desulfamplus. The sequence goes on along the minus strand of JADGBO010000048.1, from coordinate 5,603 downwards.
CCGGATACCGTCAATCACCCCTATCTTTTTACCCTCTTCATAGGTGCGGCCATGGTAGGAGATGCCGGTCTCATAAATCCGCATCTTCCTTGCCGCCACTTTGGCCACAATTTCCGGCTCAAAACCGAACCTGTTTTCACATATCTCAATATCCTGGATAACATCCCTTCTGAAAACCTTGTAACAGGTCTCCATATCGGTGAGATTGAGATCAGTGAACATGTTCGATAGAAAAGTCAAAAAACGATTGCCCATGTAGTGCCAGAAATAGAGTACCCTGTGAAATCCAGTAGATTGAAATCGGGAGCCGATAACCACATCTGCACGGCCCTGTTGCAAGGGCAGCAGGAGACGTTTGAGATCCCCGGGGTCATACTCCAGATCCGCATCCTGTATCGCCACAAAATCTCCGGTGGCATGGGCAAATCCTCTCCTCAATGCAGCACCTTTTCCCTGATTTTTGCTGTGTTTCAGCACCCGAACCTGGGAGTGGCACTCCCTCAGGCTTTCAGCAATTTCAAGGCTTTTATCCAAAGATGCATCATCAATAATAATAACCTCAAGGTCCAGGTTCCCATCCTGGATGGACAACACCCTCTCCACACAGGTTTTCAGGGTTGCTTCTTCGTTATAACATGGTATGACTATGGTAAGTTTATTCATTTTATCATTTTTTAAATTCTAAAAATTTCTCCATGATGGCATCAGGCAGTTTCAGTTGATTAAGAAATACCTGTTTAAAATCAACTGCCTCCTCCCCTGGCACCATCCCAATGGTTAATTGTGCCGCAAATTGAATATTCCACAGGATCAATAACGCAAAAAATAGCTGCATAATATGTTTTATTGGTTGTTGATCTATTTTAGTTAAAAACATTGCAATTCCAACGGCAAAAATGAAACTGCAGTTAATATAAGCCCGCCCCCCGAAACTATGACCGAACCACCAGCAGTGCCATGACGCGTTAATATACCATTGCAGTATAAAAGCAATTGAGAAGATGAGTGCAAATCTTCTCTCAATCTTATAAAATGAAATAAGTCCTGCCAAAGAGAGCAAGATTCCAGGTGTCCAGCTTATCAATCCATGGCGGGCTGAAAAGAGAGTATCCAGCAAGTGTGGATTCATAAAGTTGAAACCTTCTCCTTCATAGGAATAGAAAAGATAGTGCCCATAAAGAATTTTCCAGACAATGAACTGGGGCAAAAGCACCATGGTAAATGTAAATAACAATACCCCCCACCCTTCCATCCTTTGGCGAAACTTTTCAATGGAGGATGACCCTATGTTTAAAATCCAGGACAATTTGGGAACCATAAGAACGAAAAAAAGGGCATTTTGGGGTCTGATTAAAATCATCAAGCCACCACTCAGTCCAAGTAAAAACATCTGCTTTAAATCATAATCTTCAGTATCCTGAATGGAGATAAAAGCAAACAGGGAGACCGCAAAAAGAGACATGGCATGGGACATGGTGGGTTCATTGGTAAGATAGTAAAAAACATTTGTTCCCAGAGCCACAAAAGAAGTGGATATCAGTGCAACATGTTTTTGAAAAAAAAATGTACAGATTCTATATATTAAAATTAACCCCAGCAAACCATAAATGATGGAACCAAGGCCAATGAACCACTGATATAAAACAGTGTATCCATCGGACTTTAAAGGTAAACCAAAGTACTCTCCCAACATCGTCAAAAGGTGGGCTGTTATAAAAAAAGGTGTCCATAGAATTGCAGGCCCAACTGTATATTTATTTGGAACATGATCTGTCATGGTTCGTTTATGGGGATCGGGAACTCCATGATTACGGGGATTGAACTCCAGAAACTCGTTGGCAAAATGGAGATCCCCATCCACAAAAATTGAGCGTACATGGGCATAATAACCTAAAGCGTCGGAACCGATGGAACCGATCACATTATGGGTAAAAATCACCTTTATTGTTAAAATAGATACGAGAAAAAGCCCAAAAATAAAAACAATCCAACTTCCTGTGCCTATCAATTTAATTTTTTCTATCAATTTATTTTTTCCATATATTTATATCACTTGATGGTATAAAACTGCACATAGTTCAAAAAGGCAGGATACTCCCACTCCACAACTATATATCCCCAGGCAGCCAAGGCAAACAGCATGGCTGTTACCCTTGTCCAAAATGGAATGCGATGCTTCATCACCCAGGGTTGCAGGGCATGGAACATCCCCCCCAGCATGATGCATTCAACGCCTATACGCCTGAAGTGCCACACAGAGGCTGCAAGCTCGCTTAACGGGTGGCCCCCTGCAACATCCGTCACTGTCTGGACAACCCCGGCGGCAATGTTTCTATACTCGTCCGGCCACTCATAGCCCACCCATGGCCAGAAAAGGGGCACAAAGACAAAATCCCCCACAAGATGGCCAATGAGTCCGATGCACCAGGATATTCCCGCACCCCGGCTGCGAAGCAGAAGTGCCAGGATAATGCCTCCTGCAACTGCTGCTGTGAGATTATGCAGGTAATTTCTGCCGTAGGGCATCCAATGGAGAAAATCCGTGGCAACCTTGTCTGTGATATCGGGCAAAATGGCGGCAACAACGGCAGGCCAGAGGGGAATGGAACGGACATTGGGCAGTGCATTGTATGCAGCCACAAACAACCCGTTTATTGCCAGATGTCCAGGAGGGTACATGCAATTTTCCTTCAGGATTTTTATCCTGTAAATTCTTTCAATCTTTCAAATTCTGTTCAAGATATTTTTTCAAAAACACCTTTCATGGCACCTAAATATGACGGACATTTCTGATATATCTCATTTGCCTGATCTTCATTGTATGTATGCGACATTTTATTTCTTGATTGAATCATATCCAGAAAAATTTCCTCTTCTTCAATCAAAGAAAGTGAAAAAGCCTCTTTGAACACCTGTCTTGGGGAGACTGTACGAATACCGTGAATATCTTCCATAAATACTTTTAATGTTTTCCACATCAATTCATAGGTAAATTCAAATCGCTGTATGGTTGCATCCCTGACAATAGAGTTTTCCTGCTCCAACAGAACATCTTCCATTCGTTTTAATGCTTTTTCAAAATTGATGATACTTTTTTCAAATTTTTCAGAGCCGATCATTTTATCTCCAACGCATTTTTCAATGCCATTTGTCTGAAGGTATCTTGAACAGAATGAAAATCAACAAAATCAATTTTCAGCAAGGTGGGAATGGCTTCCAGTTGATCCTGTATATTTTGCATCTGTTTTGCCGTAATCACCCCGTCGAACAGAATACCGATATCAATATCAGATTTTTGATGATGATGCCCTGTTGCTCTGGATCCAAACAGAAACAAGCGGTAATCTCCGCTCAACTCTTCAGCAACAATCTTTGAAACAGCATACAATAGATGGTTAATATCAGTATTCAATAAACGTCTCTTTTTATTATCTCGTGAGTGATAAGTTCTCCCATTTGCCACTACTGATAGTACTATAATGCAATATATTACAACAATATATGGTGTGGAGTATGGGAACTTACAACTCTTGAGTTATTATAATGTTTTTGTTTTAATATATTTAAAATTCGGCATCTTTCATTTTCCAGTTAATTGTGTTGCAGGGTTAGCCCCTTCTCCCCAGGCACGGAATCAATACGCACATTAACAGTGCTTCTGCCGCAACCGTTGCCATGGCTGCACCGTATATGTCCCACACGGGTATCCACCAAAGATTGAGCAGAATATTGGCAAGGGCCGCTGCCATGGCTGCCATGGCATACTTCCACTCCCCATGTATGGCAAGTGCCACCTGGGTCAGCAAAGCGTTGGGCAGCATGAACACCGTTGCCCCCAAAAGCCAAGGCAGGATACTCCCCACACCTTCATAGCCTGGACCAAGGAGCCACTGCCAGGGAGTATCCCCGGCCATGACTGCTGCCCCGGTCAAAATGATCCCCAGGCACATTGACCCTGCCATAAGGGGCAGCACCGACTCCCTTTGCCATATTCCTGCCAACCACTGCAAACGCACCTGGCGGAAAAAAATATGGGCCACGGGTGCTGACAGCAGTGCAACCCCCTCCAATACCCGGGCTGCCACAACATAGAGCCCAATCCTTTGGTGTCCTGCCCCCAGCCACTCCAGCATCAGGATATCTGCCCGAAGATAGAGTACCGTGGCCGCGTCAATGAGCAGCAGGGCAGCCACGGGCCGATAGACCCCAGGGTTAAAGTCAGGAACAGGACGAATCGTGACCAGCCATGGCCAAATCTGTAACAGGCAGAGCAGAAGCCCCAGGGCCCAGGCCCACAAAATGTATTCCACACCGGCATTGGCAATTAGTACCCCGGCCACCACTGCCGCGGACAAAAACCGGCACTTAACCTGCCACAGGGCATCTTCTTTAAAGCTTCCCATTGCCTTGAGCCAGGCTGAACGGTATCCCACGGCCACACTTGCCAGTACAAAGACCACCGCCCCCATTACCAGGTATCCGGGAAAAAAAAAGCCACTGACCGGTAGAGCTATGAGAGCCATTACCAGCCAGTGGCCAAATGCAAGATCCACTATCCTGCCCTGGAGTACTCCCCCGGCTTCCTCCCGAAAAATAAGTACCCGAAATCCTCCATCCACCACCAGCATCCCCAGGGCAGCCCAGGTGAAAACCACATTCCACCCACCAAAAGCTTCCGGACCCAACGCCCTGCCCATCCAGAAAAAGAGGATCATGGAGACAGAGGCAACAGTTACACTTGCCAAAGTCTGATGGGGCAGTTGGGACCAACTCATGGATAAGGGATCAAAGGGCCATGGGGGCAGGTCAACGGGGAGATGTCTGTTTCATGGTCACTTTTTTGCATTGAGGCGATCCCTGTACTTGACATAAAACTCCACCAGAAACGCCAACATGATTCCACAAAAAATCCCCATGACCAGAGCCAATGCCATGATTTTCAGCTTATCGGGCTTGACCGGCTCAAGGGATGCCATGGGTTTTTGTACAGTTCTCAAGGGTGTCAACATGGTATATTGGGATTTCAGAAGATCACTTTGTCGCTCCAGCTCCTCCCTTGTCAGCTCCAGCTCACGGCTGATGTTTTTCTTCAGATCCTCCAGCTCCACCTCCCTGTTGCGTATATCAAGCTGCTGGGCTTTGTACTGCTGGCTCTTTTCAAGAAGCTGTGCATCTATCTGATCCCTGCGATCTTCCAATCTCACGGCATAGTCTATATTCTGCTGAATAATATTGGAATACATCAAAAGGGCAATCTCACTCTCCTTGATATCTGCAATCTGGTTTCTCTGTCCCTTTATTATCTCGGTGTTGGCATGGATATCCTTAATCTGATGACCCAAACGGATGACAATCTCTTTCTGATCTTCAATACTGGTTGCAAGCCTTTCCAGATCCTTTCTCAACAGCTCAATATGCCTGGTTGCCTTTTCAATCTCAACTTTATGTCTATTGTCTTTGATATCCCAGTTTCCCAATTGTCGGTCAATATCAGAGATTTTCTTCTCCAGATTCTTTTTTGCATATTCATAGCTCTCCTGGCTTTGGGTCATGATATCGATGACGGTGCCAAGGGTTTTAATACCCTTTTCAGGCTCAGGAAC
>JADGBO010000047.1:2562-18055 GCA_015231465.1 Desulfamplus sp. | reverse complement strand
ATCCGAGAGATCGTTTATTCATATTAACTGTACTGTCCCGGCAATCTTATTACTGTTTTTATATACTCCCTGCTTTGTCTCTTTTGTAAAACCCATCTCTTTTCTTATATCTTCAAGGGGGGTTTTAGAACTTAATATAAATGTCTGTACCCTTTCTGATGCTATAGACTCCTGCACTCTTTTATAAAAAAAATCATAGGAAAGTGCCTGTTTTAAAGCATCATGATTTGCTGACTCTGTGAATTTAAACTCAACAAGTATATGATCTGCTTTTGTATCTCTTATTCCATCTGGCAGAAGTTTCATTTGCTCATCTGTCCAGTCTGGATCATCACGCCTCATCAAAAGGATGTCACCTCTTGGGGAACTGCTCATTATAGGAAAATCTGTTTTTACTGTTATGTTTACAGGGGTAAGCTGTTTTTCCCACACATCACCTAATATTACATGCCAGCGGGTATTTTCTTGATTATCTTTTTCTAATTCCATAAAGAGACCTCATTATAGACTTCCAGAAAAATCTTTGAGCATATCCATTCCCAAGGGCAGCCACAGGGGGCTGCTACAGTATGATTACCAATTTCATTATCTGGAAAACTATAGTAATAGTTGTTCACTGAACCAGTGCCAAGGTCCTGGATTCAGGTGGAAGGGGGTCACCTTTTTTACCGCATCCTGCCCCGACAAAGGAGAGCAGAAGAATAACAAGGCAAAGATATGGAAGTTTTTTTTTCCACCCTTTTTTTTCCATTTTTTTATAGCCTTTGCGGTGAGAAAACCCCGAAGTCTTCAGCTTCGGGGATGAATCACCGCACACAGCGTTAAATTTACCACTGAGATTCAATATACTCCCTCACTGTTTCTATTCTTGAACAGTCATCCCTTTTTGATCACCCGTTTACCGTGGAAATGGATACATTATTTCCATGATCCGGGATGGCCGGACTCCGACCATGAAGATTTAATCATGGATTTGATCACTCAAGTTCCATGTTAAGTTCAACGGCAGCTTTTGCAATGGCCTCCCTGACCCTGTCATGGGCGGTACCTCCATGGGTAAGACGTCTTGATACCATGTTTTTGGTTGTGAGAAAATCAACAATGTCTTTCTCTATCAAGGCAGAAAATTTCTGCATCTCGTCAATGGAGAGATCAAGGAGTTCGACTCCCCTGGCAAGGGCAAAGGCCACTGCCCTTCCTGCCACGGAATGGGCCTCCCGGAAGGGCATGCCTTTCATTGTCAGATAGTCTGCCATATCAGTGGCATTGAGAAATCCTTTGTTTGCAGCATCTTCCATGGTCTTACCATGTATGGCAATGTTGGGAATCATGCGGGTGTAGATATCAATGGATGCCCGCAGCGTATTGACGGTATCAAAAAGAGGCTCCTTGTCCTCCTGCATATCCCTGTTGTAACAGAGGGGAAGGGATTTCATTATGGTCATGATGGCCATGAGATTACCCACAACCCTGCCGCTCTTGCCCCGGACCAGCTCGGACACATCGGGATTTTTCTTCTGGGGCATGATGCTGGAGCCTGTGGTAAAGGCATCTGATATGGTGATAAACCCAAATTCCGACGAAGACCACAGCACAAACTCCTCGGAGAGGCGTGAGAAATGGATCATGCAGATGGCGGCATGGGAGATGAACTCCATGGCAAAATCCCGGTCGGAAACCGCATCCATGCTGTTGTCCGATATGGCGGCAAAGCCAAGGAGCTTTCGGGTAAGTTCACGGTTCAAAGGAAATGTGGTTCCAGCAAGGGCGGCCGAACCCAGGGGCATGACATCGGTGCGTTTGAGGGAGTCTTCAAAACGCTGGCCATCCCGCTTGAACATCTCGTAATATGCCATCAAATGGTGGGAGAAGAGTACCGGCTGGGCCCGCTGCATATGTGTATATCCAGGCATGACAACCCCCATGTGGCGGTGGGCTGTCTTTACAATGACCCTCTGGAGGGCCAAAAGGGAGTCCATCACGGCACGGGTCTCCTCCTTTAAATATATCCGGATATCCAGGGCCACCTGGTCATTGCGGCTTCTGCCCGTGTGCAGCTTTTTGGCAACATCTCCCACAACATCTCCCAGGGCACTTTCGATGTGCATGTGGATATCTTCTAAGGCATCGGAATAGACAAACTCCCCTTCCTCGATCTGCCCCTTGACTCTCTTGAGGCCCTCGGAAAGGATTTCTGCCTCATCTTCGGTGATGATCCCTTCATGGGCCATCATGGCAAGGTGGGCAATGCTCCCCTCAATATCACTTGCGTAAAGGGTTTTATCCACATCAATGGATGAGGTGAACCTCTCCACCATCCCATCGGTATTTTGGCTGAATCTGCCGTCCCAGGGTTTATTTTTCATTTTAAATCTCCATGGCCCTTTGCTGTTACTTTTTTCTTACTTATGGTTACCCGTATATAACGGCCATGGCGGCCAACCACCGCCACAATCGAAGCATGAAAGTCCAGGGAGCCTTAAAATATTGGGACTTTCATATAAAAAATTTCAAAAAAATATTTCAGCTTTCACAGATTCAACGCTGCCGGGCAAGCTTTCTGATCCTCAGACGCAGGGCATTGAGGCGGATGAAGCCCTCGGCATCCTTCTGGCTGTAAACATCATCATCTTCAAAGGTGGCAAAGGATTCATCGTAGAGGCTGTATTGGGACTCCCGGGCCAGGACATAACATCCGCCCTTGTAGAGTTTCACACGAACCCGTCCGGTGACACCGGTCTGGGTGTTGTCGATCATATTCTGGAGAAGCTCCATCTCCGGAGAGAACCAGAAGCCGTTGTAGATAAGCTCGGCATATCTGGGGATGAGGGAGTCACGCAGATGGGCAACCTCCCGATCCATGGTTATGGACTCCATGTTCATGTGGGCAAGCCTCAAAATGGTACCCCCCGGAGTCTCATAGACACCCCTGGACTTCATCCCCACAAAACGGTTCTCCACCAGATCCACCCGGCCGATGCCGTTTCTTCCCCCCAGGGTATTGAGGGTCTTTAGGATGGCTGCCGGGCTCATCTCCTCACCGTCAATGGCCACGGGGTCACCGTTTCTGAAGGATATTTCCACAATTTCCGGCCTGTCCGGGGCATTTTCGGGCTTTACGGACATGGTGTACATGTCGTCGGTGGCCTCTGCCCAGGGGTCCTCCAGAACCCCGCCTTCATAGCTTATGTGCAGCATGTTCCTGTCGGTGCTGTAGGGCTTGGCCGGTGTCTGGGGAACCGGAATGCCGTGGGCAGCGGCAAACTCCATGAGCTTGGTCCTTGATGTGAGATTCCACTCCCGCCAGGGAGCTATTATTTTAATGTGGGGATTTATGGCAAGATAGCCAAGCTCAAAGCGCACCTGATCATTGCCCTTGCCGGTGGCTCCGTGGCTGACCGCATCCGCACCCTCCCTTGCTGCTATCTCTATCTGGCGTTTTGCGATCAAGGGTCTTGCTATGGATGTTCCAAGGAGGTACTGGCCCTCATAGATAACATTGGCCCTGAATGCCGGAAATACGTAATCCCGGACAAACTCCTCCCTTAAATCCTCCACATAGGCCTTGACAGCTCCTGTTTTAAGGGCCTTCTCCTCCAGACCCTCCAGCTCCTCCTCCTGGCCCAGATCCGCTGTAAGGGTTATCACCTCACATTTGTATGTCTCAATGAGCCACTTCAATATTACAGATGTATCCAGGCCTCCTGAATAGGCCAAAACCACTTTTTTAATATCAGACAATTTAAAATCTCCTCTCCCTTAGGCATCAGTCACCAGCGGCGGATTTTTGCCGTCCAGCGACCATTTTATTTATAATCCCGGTAATGTTCTTGTCCTTCTCCTGCCAGAGAATGTTGAGCCAGTTACAGAAATTCTCCTTGAATAGTGGATCATTGAAGTAATCCCCCTTTATGTTGTCCGTAATGGGAATAACTTCCACATCCACAACAATCCGCCTTATTCTTCCCGAAATGAATCCCCAAAAAGTGTCGGCACCATCAGGATAGACTATGGTAACATTGACGATCTTCCTGATGGAGTCACCCATTGCACCCAGCACAAAGGCCACCCCTCCGGCCCTGGGCTTTAAAAGGTGCACATGGGGGGAGTTCTGGCGGGCATGTTTGGAAGATGAAAATCTTGTTCCTTCCACAAAATTCATGACGGAAACAGGCAGTCTTCTAAATTTTTCACATGCCTTGCGGGTGGTCTCCATATCCTGTCCCTTGAGATGGGGATTTTTTTGGATAAACTCCCTTGAATAACGCTGCATAAAGGGAAAATCCAGGGCCCACCAGGCAAGACCGAGCATGGGGACCCATATAAGCTCCTTTTTGAGAAAAAATTTGAGCATGGGGATCTTTCCCAGAAAGGTTTTCTGCAAGACCAGAATATCAACCCAGGACTGATGGTTTGAGAGAACCAGATACCACTCGTCAAGCTCCAGTTTTTCCAAACCGTGGACATGCCACTCAATGCGGTTGAAAAGATCACAATTAAGGGAATTTATATATACCCAGATCAATGCTATTTTAACAAGCACCCTGTCATAAAAGGGAATAAGTCCGGGAATGGGCAGAAGCAGTTTTATAAGGGCAACTAAAAAGAGTATGGTACAAAATACCAGAGTGTTCAAAATATAGAGCAGAAAAGAGACTGTTCCTTTTATGGGGCCGGGAAGAAAATCAAGCATCGCAGTTATCCTTATGATGTCAGTTCAATTTTATTAATATATTTTTTTACGGTACGTCTGTCCAGACCTGTTATTCGGCCAACCCCCTCATAGGTGCCCTCCTTCTCGTAAAGAAAAAGACAGTATGAGGATATGAGGGTAGCGATATCCATATCGGCCTGTACCATGGAATCCATCAGTTTTCCAAGGAATAGTCTGTTTTTATCCAAATCATCCATAGATGCCGGATTCTCCCTGACGGGAAAACCATTCACCACCCCGGAACCACTACTCACTGGAGAAGCATTCTCTCCCCCGGAACCGCTACTCACTGGAGAAGCATTCTCTCCCCCGGAACCGCTACTCACTGGAGAAGCATTCTCTCCCCCGGAACCACTACTGACCGGGGAACCATTCCTACCCGACCCCGGGGGTGACGGATCAGTAATATTACGGGCATGACCTTCATAGCGTCTTCGAAGAATAATACGCTTAACACACTGCTCAAGCTCCCTTACATTGCCTGGCCAGTGATAATCTTTTCCTGGCTCTCTGTCAATAAGACGGGAGACCTTTTGAACCATTTCCCGGGATTTTACGCCAAGAATACGTTCAATGGTGATGGAGAGAAGATCCTGCAGCTCCCTTGGATTCTGGGCAACTCTAAGGTGGAGGGGCGGAACCTCAATGATGTCGGAACATAACCTGTAGTAAAAATCGTCCCTGAAGACCTTGCCCCCAAGTATCTCATGCATGGGCCGGTTGGTGGCGGCAATGACCCTGCCTTTGAACCTTGACTTGACATGACTCCCCACCGGGGTGAAATATCGCTCCTGAAGTACATGGAGAAGCTTGATCTGTACGTGATCAGGAACCTCTCCGATCTCATCAAGAAAAATGGAGCCATGGCTGCTGCAACCCTCGAACACACCCTTGTGATCCTCCACAGCACCGGTGAATGCACCCTTTTTATGCCCAAAAAGCTCCGATTCCAAAAGAGCTTCGGGAAATTGGGAGAGATTTATGGGAATGAATGCCTTTGTAAAACTCTCCTTGAAACATGACCTTTTTTCATCAAAGGGGATGAACCCGCTTCTACCTATGGCCATGGCCGCCGTGCCTTTTCCGGTGCCGGTCTCACCAAGGATAAGGGTGGAGAAATCCTCCATGCGGTTCCAGAGCATCTTATCATAAATGGCTATATTATTGGTGAAAACATTGTTCCATAGATTTCGTTTCAGTTCTGTCATGCATGGACTTGTGCCCACCAGATTGTTGGAGATGAAAAAAAAGGCCCGTCTCAACTGAAAGGCAAAGGCAAAGTAGTGAAGGTGTTTTTTTGTGGGAATACCTCTTTTCCCCAGCATATCCATGGCTTCTCCGGCAAAGGGAACATGTACGGGAGTGTCTCCTGCCCGGATCTGCTCCATTATCAACTGATCAAAACGCTCCCTGAATTTATGGAAGATGTCAAAGAGAAAAACCACCTGGATAATCTCCCTGTCCCTGCCCCCAAAGGCATGGATGTTACCCCTGCCCTCCCCCTCAAGGCGTTTTATACGAACATCAATCTCCTGGATGCAGCGGTGGGTACTCTCCCTTCTGGAGACATCCGGAAAGAGACCTGCTATCTTTCGATCCAACCTCTCCCTCAACTCCCCAAAGGGATTGGCAAAGGCTGCATGATAAACTGTTCTAAAAAAAGCTCTCTCCTCATTGTCCAGAGGCTCCATGGAAACACCCTTCCTCAAAATCGACAATTATAGACTTTCAGAATAATATTTCAACAAATTCATTCTTAAGGGCAGCCGCAAGGGACAGCCCCTACAGTACGGTTGCCGATTTCATTATCTGGAAAACTATATACTCAATGTTCAAGTTTCATACTGTAGGGGCAGCCCCCTGTGGCTGCCATTGGGCATGGATAACCTCAAAGATTTTTCTGGAAGTCTATAAAACCCATTCCTAAGTGTAAATTGTGGATTTAAGACCCTCCATGGAGATTATCATGGCAACGCTGCCGTCCCCCATCATGGCGGCACCTTCAAAAATCTCCCTCTCCAGGGGCAGGGCATCCACATGCTTCACCACAACCTTCTGGACCCCAAGTATCTCATCCACACAAAGGGCATACTGCTTACTGCCTATATTCACCGTTATCATCACGAACTCCCCGGCCCGGCTGGAAAGGGAAGACGATGCGGGTCGGGACCCCAGAACCTTGGAGAGGCGTATCACTTCCATAAGGTTCCCCCTTCGCATGACAACCTCTCCCTTGGCACCGCTCACGGTGCTTATGTCCCTGGAGGCCGGCACAAAGGACTCCCCTATCATATCCATGGGAAGCACATAAGTCTCTTGCTCGCATTTTACCAGAAATCCATCAACGATCTGGGTGCTGACACTTTTAGGCAGGGTTATGGTGAAGGATGTGCCCAGTCCTGGACGGCTCGTAACGGATATGGTACCCCCTGCTGAATCAATGTTTTTCTTCACCACATCCATGCCCACGCCTCTTCCTGAAATATCGGTAACCGTTTTGGCCGTTGATACCCCGGACATGAAGAGCATATCAATGATTCGAGCCTGCTCCAGCTTTTCTCCTTTCTTAACGAGACCGAGTTCAATGGCTTTTTTCGAGATGGCCCCATAGTCCAGGCCCTTGCCGTCTTCGGAAACAGTGAGGTCTATATTGTCCCTGTTCTCCTCCACCGTGATGCGCAGGGTTCCCTTTTCCGGCTTTCCGGCTTCCTTGCGCCGGGAGGGCATTTCAATCCCGTGATCCACGGCATTTCTCACCATATGGGTCAGGGGTGCATCAAGAAGTTCAACATAGCTTTTGTCAATTTTGATATCCTCGCCCTCAAGAACTATATTGACCTCTTTTCCCGATTTTTCAGCAGTTTCCCGGGCAAGTCTCGGTACCTTCTGGAGCAGGAACTTTACAGGTACGCTGCGTATATCCATGATACTGGTTCTGAGGCTCTCCGAAAGGGTACCGAAGGTTTCGATCACCCGTTTGAAGTTCTGGGAGACATGCCTGTCCAGGGAGAGGGAGGCAATCTTTTTCTGCAGGTGATTGAACATCTCTTCCACCACCACCAGCTCCCCCACATACTCCAGGAAGGAATCAATGCTCTTTTCCGACACCCTCATGGTCTTGTCCATTTCATGGTGCCGACCGGAGGCTCCGGAACCCCTCTCCATGGATCTTCGATCTCCCTGTCGCCGATCCCCCTGCCGCCGGTCATCTTGCCGGCGATCCCCCTGGGAAATATCCCCCTGCCGCCGGTCATCTTGCGAGCGATTCCCCTGGGGCATATCCCCCTGTCGCCGGTCATCTTGCCAGCGATTCCCCTGGGGCATATCCCCCTGGAGCTGATCCCCCCGGGTCCGATTCTCCTGCCCTTGATCCCCCGGTGCATCCCCTGGTGCATCCCCCGGTGCATCCCCTGGTGCATCCCCCGGTGCCGGGTCCTCTTTTCCCAAAGAATCGGTTTCTCCCGACTCTTCCTCTTTTTCATGGGATTTCCGGGCATGGGCAGTGCCGGCATCCATGGAGAGCATATTGTCATGCTCCTGCTCGTTTTCCGCACTCAGCCTGAAAAGCAGCTCCATGGCCCGGTCAATGATGAACATATCTTCGGCCGGGACTATCTCCCTTACAAGATTGAGCTTTTCAATGAGATCATCCACAATGCTCGGTTCATCTTCTTCGCCTTCCTTGGAAACATCTTCGGGAACCTCTTCAGGTTCTAACAAAAGATGGTCAACCTGCTCTTTTATGCGATTGTAATGGTCTGTATCTTCAACTTCATCCCGGCCTTCCCTGATTCTTTCAAATATTGATAAAAGCTGGTCAAGACCCGGTAAAAGGACGGCAATCAGCTTTGTTGAAGCTTCCTTTTCACCCTTTCTCACGGCATCAAGGAGATTTTCCATGCTGTGGGAGAGTTCTTTGGTTTTGATAAGGCCAAAAAACCCCGATGTGCCCTTGAGGGAGTGAATGGGTCTGAATATGGCATTTACAATATCAATATCATGGGGGTTTTCTTCCAGTTCGGTAAACATGGCCTCGACGGACTGAAGGTTTTCCGTTGTTTCGTCAATAAAGCCTGCAAGCAGCTCGGGATCTATGTCATAACTTTCCATTGCAAGGTCTCCGGATTTCAGGTGGGATGATAATATTTTTACTCCCGGGGCCGCGTTCTGCTGCCCGGGGTACTTTCTACTCCTGGGGCTGCATGGATTTAAGTTCCAGAAGTTTTTTCTGCCAGTGCTTGAGATGACGGATAGAATTTGCCACTGCCTGTTCCAGCTCCTTGAGGTCGTCCATGGGTTTGAATATACAGGTCTGGGCACCATGACGCAGGGCATCAAGAAGATTGGTCATTGTGACATATCCGGTTATTATTATTACCTGAACCATCTGGTACTCTTTTCGGATCGTCTTAAGCAGTTCAATGCCGTCCATCACCGGCATTCTGATGTCTGAAATAACCACTTCAACGCGGTTTTTACTTAGAATTTCAAGGGCTTCCATACCGTTACCCGCGGTCATCACATCATACCCGTCAAATCGAAAATTTCTGGATAGCATCTCCTGGATGTGGGGCTCATCATCTACAATCAAGATGCGTGGTTTTCCAGTACTGTTCATTGATCTGTTCATTGATCTGTCCTTTTTTAGATATTTAATGGTGCTGTTCAAAAAAACAAATCCGAATAACGCCATCTATGAACCTATCCCAAAAATGCCATGCAAAACAATATCTTGTTCGTTTAAGTTAAAAAAAATCGTATATTGTGTTTAACATGATTTTGGGGATAGATTCATGCAATCTCTACATCAATAAACACACCTACGGCAATGGAACGCAACGGAATTGCCGTTCGTGTGCAGTGCCTTGTCATGTGATTTATTTCGTAAATTCCCATACGTCTTTCATTAAAAAATGATCAAACGTCTTAATATTATCTTTCAGTGTCTCTTCTGTTTTCATGTTTGGCCTGATATCGATGAGATGAGCAGCGGCGTGGGTACGACGGACTTCATGCGAGGCACAGACTTTCAAGCCACCACGATCCACGAACGGGACAGAACCACACCGTCGGCTCCAACGATTCGTTAGCGATTCGTGATTTAATGCGTCTGCTTTTGAGGCACTAAAGAAATCAAAGTACGCAAGGCATTATTGACAGCGTCGGAGTTTGAAAAATATTCCCAAACATCGGTGTCAAGAACTACGGTTTTCTCACCTAAAACTCGACGCTCAGAAAAAGTCCCGTCAGAATGGTGAATTCGGATTGTATACCCGTTTTCCTTTAGCCTCTTTGCATACTTGCCACGAACGCCTCCCGAAAAATCGTATTCGGGTCGCATCTCATCATTTTCTTTACTTCTATAAATAGTCTTCTTCATATTGCTTCCGTTCATTTCGTGTCGCCTTCCTTGCGCTTATGATGCGAATATTATCACCACGCTCAGCATGGCTGACAACAATGATTCGATTCTTGATAGAATTTCCAATTATCAGTAATCTTTCCTCAGTCTCGGAGTGATCTGTATCTATCTTCATGAGTGAAAGGTCGTCAAGGAATACAGTTTGTGCCTCATCAAAGCTGATTTTGTGATCACGTTTGTTCCTTTCAGCTTTGTTTTCGTCCCATTCAAAGATAAAATCCATTTTAAATTCCGTTGTTGCATTTCCTTACCGGATCAAAACCATCTTCTTGGTTTCGGTTTGATCTCCGACTTTTAATTGATAGAAATAAACCCCGCTACCGACGCCCATTCCTTTACTATCTTTACCATCCCAGGAGATGGAAAGTTCACTGGACGCGGAGCGTTAGAATTAGCATTCACCACGCATCGGCTCCTCAAAGAGATTGGCCTGATTATCTTCTATATGTGCTTTCTTTACGGGCATCGAATATCCTAATCTCTTCCTTTGTATTTTTTCAGATAATGCGGCTCAGACAAACACCATTATTCTCTGAAAAAGCGGGGCAACCTGTCTATTTTGAGGATGCCAGTACATCCTCGATTTTTAAAAGTATTGTAACCCGATCTCCAATTCTGGCCATGCCGAGTATGGCATTATCATCAAAACCCGAGTTGTTCATGCTGCTCTGATCTATCTCATCCTCCCGTATGTTCAGCACCTCGGAGACAGTATCCACCACAACTCCCATGTGGGTGGTGCCGGAGGCTCCCCCCGAAGCTTCCACAACCAGGATGCAGGTTCGGTCTGTATATTCCATGGGGGGCATGTCAAACTTGAGTCTGAGATCCATCACAGGAAGCACCCTGCCCCTGAGATTGATGACTCCTTTTATGTACTTCGGGGTTCGGGGCACATGGGTTATGGGTATCATTCCTATGATCTCCCTTATGTTCATGATGCTGATTCCGTACTCCTCTCCATTGAGAAGAAAGCTCAGATATTTGCCGTCCAGGGATGACGTTATGTTTTTACCCTGGGAAGTATCAGATGCCGGCTGGGATGACGTTATGTTTTTACCCTGGGATGTGTCGGATGCCGGTTGGGATGACGTTATGTTTTTACCCTGGGAAGTGTCAGATGCCGGCTGGGATGACGTTATGTTTTTACCCTGGGATGTGTCGGATGCCGGTTTTCCACTGCCAGCCGCCCGGGATATCTCCCCCTCTTTGCTTTTTTGTGGATCACGGTTTTTGTTTCCGGGGGACCCGATTATTTTAAGGGAAGCGTTCCTGGCCCTCTCCATATTGAAACCGGATATCCGATCCCGTGGAGGTATCTCCATGCCCAGCTTTTCAAATGCCGCATCGGCAAATGTAGTATCCACAAGCATGTTCATATCCACCATGCTGCCTGAGTTCATGTTTGCCGCCATATACTCCTGCATGGCATTAAGGTCTGCCGCCAGGGGATAGAGGTCATCGGTGGAAAGCCCCCCAGGTGAGGTAAGAACATCCAGGATGGTTCCCTTTTCAATGCCCAGAGTTTCCCGGGGGTCAAGAAAAGATACGCCCGTCTCTGCGGCCTGTTCAGGATTGCGGGTTATATGCCGGCCTGCGGTTATGAGCATCTCGGTGAACTCATGCACCGCATCCGGATGGCTCTCCAGAAACTCCCTATGGAAGGCCAGTACACAGCATGGATGGTTCTCCCACAGCTCACTGGATCGAAATTGAAGCCGGGCAGTGCCCGATACAACGGCCTGGCTTCCAATGGGTTCCGCCACCATGAATCCGCTGTAATGGTCGTTTGCCGCAAGGAATTCGGGCATCTTCACCGGTGGGACAACTTCGAACTCCACATTGAACTCATCCCCCTTTTCCATGGATGGAGAGAGTCCCACGCTCTTTAAAAAAAGGTGGGAAAGCATGTTCTGCACCGACATCTTGTGGGGAATCAAAAAGGAACTTTCTCTATAAAAATCCTCCGGGGAGGATGAAGATGCACGGCCGGCGTTACGAACAAAGGAGCTGCCGTTTTTGTGGGTTAGAAGAACTATTTTCAGGGGAGAGCCAAAATGAAAGATATCCATGGCAAGGGGGGCAAGAATGCAGGCCGCATCGCACGTGCCGTTCTCAAGGGAAGCCGCCACCGGATTCCATCCATCCATGGAGACCGTTTCCAGTTCAAAATGCCGGGGAGATAGTTCTCTGCCGGATATAAGACCTTTAAGTACTCCGAGAACGAGATGATCCGTAATCTGTATGTGGGCAACACGGATGACCGGTTTTCCAAGTTCATTGGTGCGGGGTGCATAGGGTCCTGGCCCATGGAGTCCAGGGGGCTTGTCCATGGGTGAAGGCGAGAGAGCTGCATCCATTGCATCCTTGAGTTCTCTGTCGGCAAAGGGTTTTACCACAAATCCGTCCGCTCCCTGCTCCAGGGCCTTCCTGGCATGGGCCTTGTCTGCCTGGCCCGTGGCCATAATAAAGGGAATTTCGGTATGGGCCGGGCTTGTGCGTATCCATGTCAAAAGATCAATGCCGTTCATTTTGGGCATGTTCCAGTCACTTATAACAATGGTTATACTCTTGTTTTCAAGAAGTTTTTCTATGGCATCTTCACCGTTGACGGCCTCTATAATTTTGGTGAATCCAAGCCTGTTCAGTGTGCGTATCTCAATTTGACGCATTATCCGGTCATCCTCGGCAAGAAGGATGGTTGTCTCTCCAGGATTGTATGTCATTTTTTTCTCCTTGGCGGCAATTGCCTTTCCTGTTCCTTATCTTATATCGGCTCTTTGGGCTGTTTGCGGAAACGTCACGGTAAAAGCTTAAATGATCTTAATCAAGTCAAGTAGATGGTCTTAATCAAGTTTAAACTTGTCTTTTATAGATGAAATCATATATATAATTTCTTCTTATGAATGTACAGCATTGATTCTTTTGCCGTGAAAACATGTCAATTTTTTTAATATTTATAGACTTCCAGAAAAATATTTCAGCAAATCCATTTTTCAGGGCAGCCACACAGGGCTTACCCTACAGTATGATAACCAATTTAATTTTATATGAAAGTCCCCATATTTTAAGTAAGGGCGTATTGCAATACGCCCCTACTTTCATGCTTCGATTGTGGCGGTAATGCCGCCATGGCCGTTATCTGGAAAACTATAGATGAACATCATTATGGAGAGGAGTACCATGAAAATACTTTTTGTTGACGATGATCTCATGACCCGGGAAGTGATGAAGGACATATTAAAGGAGTGGGATGTGATAACGGCATCCTCCGGTGAAGAGGCCCTGGAAAAGTTTCCAGATGTCTATGACCTCATTGTCCTTGCAGATATACACATGCCGGGCATGAGCGGCATTGAACTCCTTCGTAAAATAAAGACCAAATACCCATATGTTCAGGTGATAATGGTCTCCTCCACCGAGGAGAGTTCAAATCTTCTTGATGCCTATGAGTCCGGGGCCAACGATTTCATTGTCAAGCCCTTTGAAAGAGACGATGTGCTTGCCGCGGTAAACCACACGGTGGAGAAGACCAGGCGCTGGAAAAAGGCCCTGGGACTTCTCTATCGAAAAGCAAGCTGATGGCTCCTGGGATATGGCAGGGAGATGAGGGATTAACCTTATTAAACCTTCATGGTTGGAGGCTGTTTACCCCTGATCATGAAAATAATGTATCCATTGACACGATAAAAAGGGAGCTGAGTTGGCCGTGAAGGTACTGGTGGTGGATGATAACAAAATGGAACGATCCCTGATCTCCGTTGCCTTGAAAAAATATGATTATGAGATTGTCCAGGCCGAAGACGGATATGGTGCCCTGGCGTGCCTGGAAAAAGAGGATGTCAACATTGTCATCTCTGACTGGATGATGCCTGGAATGGACGGCCTTGAGCTTTGCCGGCAAATTCGCGGGAAAAAGAGTCCCGGCGGCTATGTCTATATAATCATGGTCACCTCCCGTGCCGAAAAGGGCGATTTAATGGAGGGTTTCGGGGCAGGAGTGGATGCATACCTTTATAAACCCATAGATATCCGTATCCTTGATGTCCAGATCAAGGCCGGCATAAGAATCATCACCCTGGAGCAGGATCTTTTAAGGGAGAAGAAAAAGGTCTCCCTCTATGCCGCAGATATGGAAAACCTGGCCAGGGAGCGCGCCGAGCAGCTCATCCATGCCGACCGCATGGCCAATCTCGGTATGATGGCCGCCGGCATCGCCCACGAGATAAACAACCCCGCAACATTTATAAGCGGTAATATCCAGACCTTTGAAAAGTTCTGGAACTTTCTAAAAAGCTATCTTGAAAATATTGTCTCCCAGGTTGAAAATATTGTCTCCCAGGTTGAAAAGAGTGAGGCCCAAATTGAAAAAAGGGACTCCCAGACTGACAACAATGCCTGCCATGTTGAAAAGAGTGCCCCCGGTGACGGCAGTGCCGACAATGCAAAGCTCAAATTTATCATGCAGGAGATGCCCGGCATTATCAAGGGACTCCATGACGGCACAAGACGCATAAGGCGTATTGTGGGGGGGCTGAAATCCTACAGCCGTCAGGACAGGCCCCATTTTTCCAAGGCTCATATTCATAATATAATTGATGATGCCCTGCTTCTTTGTCATAATGTACTCAAGCATCATGTCAAGGTGAAAAAGGATTTTTCAGTATCTACTCCTTCTGTCTTTTGCGATCCTTACCAGATAGAGCAGGTGATGATAAATCTTTTCAACAATGCGGCCTATGCCATGAAAGACAAAAAAGATGGACTTCTCACCGTCAAAACCATGGAAAACCAGGGTCATGTTGTTGTAACCGTTGAAGACAATGGAAACGGCCTGGGTAAAGATGTCCTGGACAAGATATGGAATCCCTTTTATACCACAAAACCTGCCGGCATCGGCACAGGGCTGGGCATGTCCATATCCCAGGGAATAATTAAAAATCATGGAGGTTCCATATCCGCGGCCAACTCTTCCCGGGGTGGTGCTGTTTTTACCTTGAAGCTGCCCTCTGCCCGGAATGATGATGAATCCTGAAAATCCTGATTCAGACAAACACCGTTATATAGTTTTCCAGATAATGAAATTGGTAATCATACTGTAGGGGCAGCCCCCTGTGGTTGCCCCTGGGAATGGATATCCTCAAAGATTTTTCTGGAAGTCTATTATAGTTTTCCAGATAATGCAATTGGCGGACATACTGTAGGGGCAGTCCCTTGCGGCTGCCCCCTGGGAATGAATTTGTTCAAATATTTTTCTGGAAGTCTATTAGGTTTAATTTTTTAAAACACCATGGGGATGGGAGTATTGTTATGAGCCACAAAAGTGAAGGCCGGGTTCTGATAGTTGATGATGAACC
>JADGBO010000047.1:0-2464 GCA_015231465.1 Desulfamplus sp. | reverse complement strand
CGTCTGTTGTAAAACTGATAGAAACAGCACTTAAAAAGATGAGTTTTGACTGCTCCGTTGCCCTGGACGGCTGTGAAGCCCTTGAAATTCTTAAAAACAATAACATTGATGTAATTATTACAGATATACACATGCCCAATATGAACGGCATGGAGCTTACTGCCGAGGTCAATGCAAAGTACAGTGCCGACATCATTGTAATGACCGGTTATATTGACAACTACTCCTTTGAGGATGTGATAGCTGCCGGAGCCACTGATTTCATACAGAAACCCCTCTCCCTGAAGGAGCTGGTGGCCCGTGTTACCAGGGTGATAAGGGAACGCAGGATATTTGATGACCTCAGAAAGACCCAGACCGATCTCTCGGCGGCAAAGGAGCAGGCCGAAGCGGCAAACCTTGCCAAAAGCGAGTTTCTGGCCAACATGAGCCATGAGATAAGAACCCCCATGAATGCGATCATGGGATTCAGTTCCATTTTGATGAAAAATGAACACGGCAGAATCCATCCCCATGATCTGGACAAAATTTCAAAGATAAACCAGTCGGCACGATACCTCCTTCAGATTATCAACGACATCCTTGACAGTTCCAAAATCGAAGCCGGTAAGATGGAACTCTCCATTAAAGATTTCGATCTTGCTCACCTTATAGATTATCTTTCCGGAACCATGAAGGAAAAGGCCTCGGGCAAGGGAATCGTCCTCAATGTTTATTATGATCCCAGGCTTCCCCGCTTTTATGCAGGTGATGCTCCAAGGCTTACCCAGATACTCTTCAATCTCATGGACAATGCCGTTAAATTCACCTCCCGGGGCAGCGTGACCCTCTCCATTGTTTCGGAAGCTGATTCTTTGGAAGCTGATTCTTCGGAAACTGATTCTTCGGAAACTGCTTCTTCGGAAACTGCTTCTTTGGAAGCTGGTTCTTCGGAAGCTGATTCTTTGGAAGCTGGTTCTTTGGAAGCCACCTCCATGGAAGGGATATCTTCCCAATGTAAAACCAGTTCTTCCAGGCCCATTCCCGTCACCTTCAGGGTGGAGGATACTGGTGTGGGAATTCCCGGGAGTCGTCAAGCCAGTCTTTTTAAACCCTTTGTCCAGGCAGATGCATCCACCACAAGGGAGTACGGCGGCACTGGACTGGGTCTTTTTATCTCAAAGCAGCTTGTGGAACTCATGGGTGGTTCCATCTTTTTCACCAGCAGGCCAGGAAAAGGCTCCACCTTCTCATTTACCGTATATCTTGATGAGGGAAGTAATCCCCAGGAGAATAATTCCCAGGAGAGCAATTCCCAGAAGGTCAATCCCGGGGAGAGTTCCCTGGCATCAATGGAAACCAAAGGTGCTTCCTCACCTGTTCCCGGGGATGAAATCCAATCCATGGAACCATGCAGCGATCCGGCATCTGATAGAATTCCGGCATCTGATAGAATTCCGGCATCTCTTAAAATTTTGCTTGTGGAGGATCAGATATTCAACCAGGAGCTGGTGATTGCCCTTCTGCCCATGCACTCGGTCACGGTGGCTGGAAATGGGAAGGAGGCCGTGGAAATACTGGAAAAGGAGATATTTGACATGATTCTCATGGATATCCAGATGCCGGTCATGGACGGTCTGGAGGCTGTATCCATTATCCGGAATCCGGAATCCAGGGTTATGGATCACAATGTCTTTATTGTGGCAATGACTGCCCATGCATCACAAAAGGATCAGGAAAAATGCCTGAATTCCGGCATGGATGCCTATCTCTCCAAACCCTTTGATCCTGAACAGCTCTTTGCCTTGATCAATGATCGTATCAACTCCCTGTCCGCCGGAGAACCGGCCCTGGAGCATGAAGTTCTCTCCTGCCCGGGCAATGAGCTTGAAAATGAGCTTGAAAGTGAGGTGAAAAATGAGCTTGAAAATGAACCCGAAAATGAACCCGAATATCCCATTGAATCCTCGGATGAAATTAAATCCTCGGATGAAACTGATGAGAACCGTGAATGCGTGGTGGAGTTTGAGTCTTTACTGAGGCGCATTGACGGTAACCATGATCTTGCGTTTCATCTGATTGATATATTTTTCGATGATTACAGGCCAAAACTCACCGCCATAAAGAAGTCCATAGAGTCCGGGGAGAGCGACTCCCTGCGATCCTCTGCCCATGCCTTCAAGGGCATGCTTGCCCATTTCAGCAAAAAAGGGGCGGATGTCTGTTATCAGCTTGAAATAATGGGAAGGGAGAAGAGATTGAAGATCGAACATGCAAGGGCCCTTGCAATTTTTAAGGAGCTTGAGAAAGTGATACTCCAGGTTCTTGACGAACTTAAATGCTTTCAGGGTTCCAAGGGCTGACTGTTCCATTGTCCGGATGTCATGCATTTCTACCTGGAACACGGGCATCCCAACCTGCTCTGGGGGTGTCTAAAAAACAATTTGATGCACAAATCGTGATTATGTAGAGACGCAATGCATTG
>JADGBO010000046.1:3400-18062 GCA_015231465.1 Desulfamplus sp. | reverse complement strand
GTTCTCAACAACGCATCCGACTACTATCGGCTCAAAAAGGATAAAATACCCCTTCCCCAGCCCCTGATATCCTTCAAGGATCAGATACTGATGGAACTGCGCCATTTAAAAGATGAGATATCCAGGCTTAAAAAACATCTGAACATGTCGATTCCGGCATTCCAGGAGTCGGGGCATTTTGAAAAGGTGAAAAAACTTCTTCAAACCTATGCGTCCATTGCTGAAAAGAGTTACGGGGACAGCTCCTTTGTCAGCGATGCCGATGATGCCGGTAAACTCCAGGTTATGCTTAGGGCCATGGGAAGGGGCACACAGTTGAAGGCAGGCCCCATGAAAAAAGGCAGAAAGTCTCTTCCTGAAAATGTCATGGTGCGTACCGGCAGTCGCAAAACCACTGTTACCGGCTTCCTCCATATAAAAGGGAACGCTTTTACAAGCAGGCTGAAAAATTTCAATGACCTTGCCGTGGGCCATCCTGACTCATGGTTCCGGATATTCAGGGATGAACGGCTGGAAAAGATAACATCAAAAGTGGCAATGCAGGAGATACTGAGGCTCAACAGCCATGAAAAGGGTGGTTTCATTATGATGGACCGGGAGAACCGCATCCTCTTCGAGTCCCTGTACCGGCTTGTCACTGATATACAGAACAGGGACGTTGAGATGGACCTGGAAGATGCCGTAAAGGTTATAAAAAAATTACACAGTGAGTACTGGATGATCAAACTTCTCAAAGAGTGAGTCTACAATGACTTAGGGAGCAACTCATTAATAAACTACCCGCTTTTGATAAGAACCCTTAGCTATTTCAGGTATATCCCATTTAAACTGGGTAAATTATTTTCGATGCGCTCCCTTACTGGATTCTTATCTTTTGAAATTCATCAAAGTGTTAATTTATAACTGTCAGGTTCAATCGGTACGAGTGTTAATTTGTAACTGCCGGGGTCTCCTTTATCGAAATGGATATGCCGGACAGCGGGCCGCAGATATGATAAGTTCCCTTTATAGCGTAATTTTCCGATGATCTTCTGTGGAGAATGCCGAAATCAAAATCCTTGAGTCTGGAATAGAATCTTTGAAAGACATCCCTTCTTGTTTCTATGAAAATAAAGGTATCACGATGAATTTTAAATAGGGATGCCGCATGGTTTATCATGAGAAAGAAGCAGACCGCAGACATATACTTTGGGAGGGGCTCCCGGAAAATTTCAGGATAAAATTTAGACACATGAAGTGCCAGGGAAAAGCTGTCCTGGGATATGATGAGTTCCCTGGAAATATCCATTCCCTTCTCTTTGCTGTGAAGAAAGTATTCAAGGCATGAGCAGTCCCTGGCATATGAGAGGGAAAACCTTTGGAGAAACATGGGGATGTGCATCTCCATGAACGACAGTTTTTTTATGAGATGGGCATCGGCATACGGAATAATCCCGGCACTTAGAGTCTCTTTGATATCATCTTTTTCCACAGATTCTCCTTAAACTCCTTGATTTGTAAGGCGGAGAATTGTCCGGGGCAGGGGCAAGGTCTGAGCTTACAGTTGTTCAAATTATCAGGCTTCCTTTACCGTGAAAATACATCACATTTTTATTGCCTTGAAAATACATGACATTTTTATTATGTGGGGTTATTGTGACCCAATCATGAGTGATGCAATCATGACGGTTTGTCGTGAAGATTATCTGTTTTTAAAGAGAAAAGAGTTATATGTCAATACCGTAAAGTAAAATTGAAGCTGAATTGGATGGGCTATTCCCGAAAGGAGTTATAAATGAAGGATCAGCATAACAGGCAGGATCGGAAAGACGGCATAGAGAGTTGTGAAGACAACGGAGTTTCAAAAAAGAAGAGACAGGGCCTTTTTATGGGTTTTATGGCATGGCTTGCCAAGGGTTCCGAGAACGCTTCAAAAACAGGAAGCCTCTGCAGCTCATGAGTTAAAAAGAAAAGCTGAATCCGTCAGTTGACGGAAATAAAAAATGTAATACAATTTCGCCCTAAAGGAGATATGGATGAACACGGGTTTAAAAATTTTTTTCAGTACAATGATGATAACTGCCCTCTTGTTTGGCTATGCAGGTATCTATTTTCCCCTGGAGCAGTATGATTTTGAGCGGCTCCACATTTTTCTTTTCAATCTTTGTACCGGCGGCACCATTATCCTCTATTTCACCGAAGGGAGTGGAAAGCTCTCCCCACGAACAGGCACATTTCTGATTCTTTCCATTATATATGCTTTTTGTGCATTTTTTGAGTTTTATCCGGCAGCGGTGATAATATCCCTTGCCCTGGCATCCATTGTGGAGAGTCTCAGGATCCAGCTATTTTCAATATTTCCATGGAATTTTTTCACCCTCAAAGATAGCGTTGCCGACAAATTTCACCAGGCATCTCTTATATGCCTCTCCATTGGACTCATAATGTCATCACTTGTGATAATCAACAATGAATACGTGCATATGGTGACAATGGATAAACTTGTACTCAATACATTTTTTCTCGGCTTCTCTTTCCCCCTTTCCCTGATAACTCTCTCGGTGATTTTCTCAATGATCCCTGTTGAGGTGAGGAGTCCGGGTACCTTTGGTAAGGGAGTCCCGGATACATCTGGTAATGGTGCCTTGGGTAAGGGGGTCCCGGATACATCTGGTAATGGTGCCTTGGGTAAGGGAGTCGCTACCTCTAGTAATGGTGCCTTGGGAAGGGAGAATTTTTCCTTAAACAAGACAATGGCCCTCTCGGTCATCTGCTTTTGGACAATCAATCTCGGTGTTATAATTTTTTTTGTATTCATTCTGTTTGAAAAATTTTACCCCCAGCTCATTGTGACCACGGCACTTTTCGCAGCGGTTACAACCGTGTTCATGCTCTATCGGAAACTTGGTCAAAGGATGCAGCAGAAACAGTTCCTCTCCTCCGGAATAGGATTTCTCATTGCCACTGCCATATCAGGCATAATCTATATATTTTACCAGATGGCTCCGGACTATAACCCTGAAAACACCAAATGGCTGCTCAGGATACACACCTTTGCGTCCCTTTATGGATGGAATCTTTGCGGGCTTGCCGTAATATGCCGGTTCAGGGATTTTCCCATTCGTCTCCATTCCGGGATGGTGATTTTTGTACACTGGCTTACGGCAATGATTCTTGCCCCCCTGGGAGACCGAAGCATTGTCATTGCACTCTTTGCCGTTGCAGGTTATATCTTTATTGTCAAGACACTCTTTTTCAGTGATGTGGGTAAAAAATATCTCCCATTGAATTACTCGTGACCCATCATATTAAACCCTCATGGCCGGAGTCCGGCCGCCTCGATTATGGAAATAATGTATCCATTTCCACGGTAAAGGAAAGTATCATATGAGCCAAATTCAGCGTCTTGAAAAACTGCTCTCCCTTTTCAGCAGCAGCAGCCGGGTATTGATAGTTATAAACGCGGATCCCGATGCCATTGCAAGTGCCCTTGCCGTAAAACGTCTTCTATGGCGCAGGGTTCAGGAGGTGAGGATCACTCATTTCAACGAAATAAGACGGCCGGATAACCTCACAATGTTGAGGGTCCTAAATATTGAAATGAGTTTTATCACCGATATTGATGACCGTAAATTTGACCGTTTTGTACTGGTGGACTCCCAGCCGGATCACCATGAATGCTTTGCCATGTTCCGATATGATGCCATAATAGATCACCACCCCATCTCATGTGACAGTGCCCTGTTCAACGACATACGTTCCGACTATGGTGCATGTTCCACCATGCTCACCGAATATATCAAGGCTTCAGGAATAAAGCCTTCCCAGAACCTTGCCACCGCACTTATAATGGGGATCAAGACCGACACAGCCGGTTTTTTGAGGCAGACATCCATGGAAGATGTCCGGGCATTTCAATATTTGTACAAATATACAAATCCATGTTTGATAACCCGCATAGAACACGCTGAGTTCAAGGAGAAGGACCTTGATTTCATTGCCTCGGCCATAAGAAAAAAGAGAATAATAAATCACAGGGTCTATTCCCATTCGGGGAAGATAGAGAATCCTGATCAATGCGTAATTACAGCCGATTTTTTTATGAAGATGGATTCTGCAAACTGGAGTGTGGTGTCAGGCATCTACAATAAAAAACTTGTAATTATCATCAGAAACGACGGCCTGAGAAAAAATGCGGGCAACATGGCAAAGCATGCCTTTGAATCAATTGGATCAGCAGGGGGACATAAAACCATGGCCCGGGTTGAGATAAAAATGGAAGATATTGCCCCCCTGTTTGATACGGATAAATTTGAAAGCCTTATCGGGGACTGGATAATTGAAAAGGTGGAATCCAACGCGGGCATTAAAACGGAATAAGGTGGAATCCAATTTGGGCATTAAAACGAAATAATGTGGAATCCAATGCGGGCATTAAAACGGAATAAGGGGAGACCAATGGCAAAACCTCTGGCAAAACGTCCGTTGTGGTCAGCAATACATCTCCGGAACCAGCTTGAAAAGAGCCACCATCTTCTCTTTGCCCTTGAGCTTTACATCGTCGAGTCTGGTGGCGGATTTGATATTGTCAAGGGTGTCGAGACGGGAATGTATCTCATTCCAGACATTTGAAGAGACAAAAATTTCATTGCTTCCTGCAAGGGATTGAATGCGCTGGGCCACATTCACCGTATCCCCCACAACTGTATAGTTGAGGTGTTCTTCGGAACCCATGAACCCTGCAATCAGCTCACCATAGTTTATGCCCACACTCATCTCAAGGTGCCTGTATTCATTTTCCAGATTTTGATTGAGAACATTCAGGACGGAAAACATCTCCAGGGCTGTTCGTACTGCATTCAGGCATGAGTCGCTATCCTCCATGGGGGTTCCGAAGACAGCCATGATACCGTCCCCGAGAAGCTTGTCCAGGGTTCCTCTGTTTTTGAAAATTATCGGAATCATACTGGAAAAGAAGCGGTTCAGCAAAACAACCACATCTTCAGGCTTCATGGTCTCGGAGAGCCCTGTGAAACCTTTAAGGTCAACGAAAAGCACGGCAACCCGCTTTTTTTCTCCCCCAAGTTTGAGTTTGCCTTTTTTGAATATCTCTCCAATTACATTTTTTGAAAAAAAACGGCTGAGCTGAATCATCTGCTTCTCTTCATTGAGTTTGCCGTAATAGAGCCTGAAAAATATCATGCTGTTATATAGATGTTCACACACTACATTGTAAAAAAAGAGGTGGGAGGGTTCAAAGGCGGTTTTATTGGGAGCAAACAGCATCAGAACGGCAATTACCTTGCCTCCTGAAAGAATTGACTGGCCATAAAAAGCGTAGTCAAACAGCCAGGGAAGATAAATCCCATCTCCGGGGTTCTGACGGCAGTCGCCTTTCTCCACAATAGGGGACTCATCGTAGCGTATATGGACTGTTTCACACTCCAGGCCGGCAGTGTCTTTTCCCGGTTGATCTATTAAAACTACTTTGTGTTCACGAAGTAGTTGCTGAAAAAATGAAAGTTTTTTAAAAATGGTAAAATCAAAGGGCTCTTCAAACTCGGTATAGAAAAAGTAATCCCTTTTGATCTCATTGTCCTGTGTGAGATAGAGTGCGGCACCTGATAGACTTTTATATTTTTTCAGACACTCAAGGAGACGTATCCAGATCATATCCTGATCTATAAAGTCAATTTGCTGCATTGTTTTGTTCATCTCTTTGAGTATGGACAGCTCTTTTATCTTTTCATCATATTTTTTCTGTATGGAGAGAAAATTTTTTCTGAAAATTTCAAAGTTACCACCTGTAAATTTTTCTTTTATCATAAACTCCGGCTCCTCCATACCACCATCCTCTTAAGACGCAATGCATTGCGTCTCTACATAATCAAGATTTGTGCATCAAATTGGTTTTTAGACACCCCAATCTAAGATATATTGAAAAGGTGTCTGTTGTCTTTGAGAATGTTTGCAGATTTATCGAATATCTGTTCGATAAATTCATTGTTAAAGTCAGGGAAAAGTTTTTTCATGGCAATCATATGGTCAACCTTTAAAAGCTTTTTTATCCTGTTTATCTGAGCATGATCAATATTATCTTTGTTTTGACGGGCATTTACCATATGTGCCGCATAATCTGCAAATCCGATGACAGCCGCAAAGGGAGAATACTTCAAGGCAGCCGAGGGCTGATGGTGAAAGGCCACTGCATGGACCAGGGAGTCGGGTAGATTCCAGTTGTCTCCAATAAGTTTTCCGATGCCTCCATGGTCGATACCGAGTACTTCCTGCTCCAGGGCACTTGTCAGAAGGCCGTGTTCGTTGCCCTGGGAAATGATGGTAATATAGAGTTCTGAAAAGTTTTCCACAAGATATGCCTTGCCGAGATCGTGGAGAAGACCTGCGGTAAAGATTCCGAGGTTTTTGAACTGGGGCATATCCCGGCATATGTACTTTGCTATCAAAGCGGTCTCCATGGAGTGCTGCCATATGATTTCAGGGTCCATGACTCCTTTTAGGTCTGCGTCAAGAAAGGATCTGGAAAGGGAAAGCCCAAAGGCCATATTGATTATCTCATCCCTTCCCAGCATAACCACCGCCTCCTTTATGGAAGATATTTTTTCCGAAAGACCGTAAAAGGGGGAGTTGACAATCTTCAATATCTTTATTGTCAATGATGGATCCAGAACGATGTTGTTTACTATATCCTCTATTTCGGAATTAGGATTTGAGGCCACCTGATAGACCTGCAGGGCAATGGAGGGCATTGTAAAAATGGATTCCACCTGGTTCAGAAGGGAGATCACCTTTTTACGGTTATCCTTTCTATCCTTGAGGTTTTCCAGAAGCTGCATCTTGTTTATAACCCGTCGTACTGTCTTCCTTGCAGTTCTTATGTCGGATTCATCGGACTGGTTTTTAATTTTTTCAGCAAGATATGGCGTAAGGGGCGAATCATGGGGGAGCTTAAGAAAGAATTTTTTCTGATCCGATATGGATATTTTACTCAATGCTCCCCATAGGACATCCGGAGGGAGTTCCGTAAGCTCGTTGTAAAACTTTCCCCGGGCCATATTGAAACAGAGGCTGAATATCTGAATATCTGAAAGGGAGGTGCTTTTTTTCTGGGAAGACTCCTTGTCCGGCAGTGAAGCTTCGCTT
Source organism: Desulfamplus sp. (assembly GCA_015231465.1). GTDB lineage: Bacteria > Desulfobacterota > Desulfobacteria > Desulfobacterales > Desulfobacteraceae > Desulfamplus. The sequence goes on along the minus strand of JADGBO010000046.1, from coordinate 10,922 downwards.
TTTTTATGTACCCCGGACAGATCATTTTTAAAGGTTACCATATTTTTTTTGGCAACCGACATGAGATCATAAAAAGATTTCCCGTCCTCGGGCATAACCGCAAGTCCGATGCTCACAACGGCATCACGGTGGATATAGGTTTCGATGCAGTAAACAATTTTATCGAACACCACATCGGAACCTTCCCGATCACTTGCAAAACCAAGCAGTATGAATGTGACATCATCAACCACAACCACAGAATCGCTGTATCGGAAAGCATCTTCTATCTCATCCTGTCTGCCGAGAAGAGATCTTATATAGAATGATTCATCCCCAGGTTCTACAGTGACATAGAACATAGCTGTCTCGACACAGGCCCTGAGGGTTTTGCTGAACTCCTTGGATATGGATTTCAGGTGTCTTGGATTGATGGCAAAGGGAAGCCGCCTGTCTTTAACCACCTTTACAACATCACACTCGACATCCATCTGGTAGAGATACTGGCGTGCCAGATCAAGCTGTTCAGGTGTGCTGAAATCACCGAGTACCGCCGGAGGATTTCTGACAATGAAATCCGCCTTTTCAGGTGAAATTTTGAACTCTTTTACAATAAATCGGCACAAATGAGCATGATCTGTTCCAATGCTGCAGCTTTTTAAAATCAACCTGTCAAAAGTCTGAATCATCTTTGCCCTGTTCCAGGTTTTATGAATATATTTTAAATAACCTGCCCGTTTAAAAATGCCGGCAGATGAACGGCATGGCCTGACTTGTACTGTATTGCATTCATAAAATATAGTACAGGAAACCACTATCCCTTCGAGGGGGTAGTGGTCTTTGAGATCAGCTTATGCCATATATTTGGTATCAATACAGAATTGCACACAATATGCTGTAGCGGGTAAGTGACTTGTGAATTAAAATTTTTTAAATAACACACAAACTGTATTGAATCAATAGTAATGGAGAGAGAATATATGATTCCTGCCGGGAGTGAGCTGTTGTTTCATGTCGAGATGTCTATGACGGAGCCTCCCAGTTCCCTGATTTTTTCATCAAGGGCTTCAAGGCTCTTGGTCATGGTATCGTAGGAGATATCCGGAAGTTTGCCGCCCCATGCCTTTTCAGCGTCCTGAAAACCCCGGATCATGCCTTCTCGTCCGGCTTTTAATTTTTCAATATCCTCTCCGGCTCCTTTAAGTACAAATTCGCTGATCCGCTGGGATGTTTTTGCAACGCCCCAGTAACCGTCCTTGCCGAAAATGGAGTCAATGTTATCTGATGGTTTACTGGAACCCTCAGATGGTGGGGCCAGCTCCTTGAGCTTTGCAAGGAGATTATCCCCGGAAAGGCCATTGTTGTTGAAATCCATCAAACTCCCCTGTTTATTGAAGTTGCCGAAGGACTCCAGGGAGACCTTTGCACGGAATTGACTGAACTTGATGCCCAGCTCCATACTTCCATCACCTTCCTGGGATTTACGATTCATCTTGAAATTGGTAGAAAAAGTGTCCACCTGATACTTTGCCGAGGAATTTGAAACAGTTGATATGTCCATGGTATCTCCTCTCCTTAAATTTTTAAATCAAGTTGAAATTTGGCACTTGCCAATAATCTTTATCGTTCATCCGAGCTTGTACCTTTACTTAAAATCGACAGGTTGCTCGGTCTTCCAGAGTATAATTGGGGTGTCTAAAAAACCAATTTGATGTCCAAATCGTGACGATGTAGAGACGCAATGCATCGCGTCTCTGCCGTTTATGGTTAAAAAATGGGCAATCGAAAATGTCAGATTTTGACACCCCAGAGCAAATGGTGTGTTTGTCTGAATCAGGATTTGCAGATTGAATATTTTTAGATTGAATATTTTTAGATGGATCAGTTTGTCTTTGCAGTGGATACAGTCTATTTAAAAAAAATACCATGTTTTTTATTGTTTTCCTTTTTTTGTTCTGATATACGTAATAAATTATACTGATTCCTGGAACAACGGTTTGAAATATTCAGTGAAAATAAGGCTTCACTGAGAAATATTAGGTTCATAGCATAAATCCGGCAGTTCGGGATATGTATAAAAAAAATTGTCTAAGGGGGAAGTAAATTTATGAATAACATTGCTGAAACAAACGAGAACAATAACATGAACACTGAAGAGATTGGGACTGCCGAAGAGATTACCGAAGAGATTACCGAAAAGATTACCGAAAAGATTACCGAAAAGATTACCGAAGAGATTGGGACACACGAAGAGATGAATGAGAGCCTGGAATCTGTCCGGGAAGTGTCCGGTGAAGAGACCATGGAAGAGTTGATGGGAATTTATGAAGAGAGTTTTAAACGCTTTGAAGAGGGACAGGTTGTCACCGGCACAATAATTTCGGTGGACAGGGATCATGTCCTTGTCGATGTGGGGTACAAGTCTGAAGGGCAGATCGCAATTCATGAATTCAGGGATGAGGAAGGCAATGTCAATGTCAACCTGTATGATCAGGTTGAAGTTATGGTTGAATCCTGGGACGAGGAAGAGGAGACCGTAATACTCTCCAAGGAGAAAGCCGCCAAGGTCAAGGTCTGGGATGCCATAAAAGATATTTACGAGTCCGATGGCACCATTGAAGGTGTCATTACCAGTCGTGTCAAGGGCGGATTCTCCGTTGACATCGGACTTCCGGCATTCCTTCCAGGTTCCCAGGCCGACCTGAGACCCATCCGCAACATGGATGAGATGGTGGGTCAGACCTATACATTCAAGGTACTCAAATATAACAGAAAGAGAAGCAACATTGTTCTGTCGAGACGTGTCATCCTTGAAAATGAGAGGGAACAGGCCAGAGCCGACACCCTGGATTCCATCGAAAATGAAAAGATCATGGTGGGTGTGGTCAAAAACATCACCGAGTACGGCGTATTTGTCGATCTTGGCGGGGTTGACGGTTTGCTTCATATTACAGATATATCCTGGGGCAGGGTTAAGCATCCATCGGAGCTGTTCTCTGTGGGAGACAAGATCAATGTCAAGATTCTCTCCTTTGATGTTGAAAAAGAGAGGGTCTCACTGGGCATGAAACAGCTCACCCCGGATCCCTGGACCACGGCCAAGGATAAGTATCCCGTAGGCTCAAAGGTAACCGGCAAGGTTGTCAGCCTCACCGATTACGGTGCCTTTGTGGAACTTGAGGAGGGAGTCGAAGGACTGATACATGTCTCTGAAATGTCCTGGACACGCAAGATCAGGCATCCGTCCAAGATGGTTTCCGTGGGCGAGGAGGTAGAGGCTGTTGTCCTTGATCTGAAACCCGACAATCGCAGAATCTCCCTTGGCATCAAGCAGACCATGGAAAATCCCTGGGAAGTTATCAGCGAAAAATATCCTGTGGGAACAGTCATTGAGGGCAAAATTAAAAATATCACCGATTTCGGACTTTTCGTTGGTATTGATGACGATATTGACGGATTGGTGCATATATCAGACATATCATGGACAAAACGAATTCGACATCCCTCCGAGATATATAAAAAGAACGATGTCATCCAGGCCGTTGTTCTCGATATTGACAAATCCAGCGAACGTTTCTCCCTCGGCATAAAACAGACCCAGCCCGATCCATGGGAAACCGTTGAGCAGCGTTATGAGGTTGGAACCGAGATCAACGGGGTTATCACCAACATAACCGATTTCGGAGTTTTCGTGGAGCTGGAAGAGGGTATTGAGGGGCTTGTCCATGTATCTGAAATCAGCAGGGAGAAGGTGAAAAATCCTTCTGAACAGTTTAAGACTGGAGATTCCATCACTGCAAAAGTAATGAACATCAACAGTGATGAACGACGCATAGGTCTTTCCATAAAACGCCTTGAAGATGATTCCGAGCAGGATGTTATTCAGGATTTTGTCAAAAATGCAAAACCGGCCACATCATCTTTTGGAGAGCTTCTAAGGGACAACCTTGAAGAAGCGGCAAAATCAGAAGATAATTGACCGTAGGAATAAGGCTTAAATAACATTCCCATTTGTGAAACAGGAATACACCGCCATCCAAGGTTGCCTTTCCTGAAATGGGCAGGATATTTCCAACGCATTCCATAACCACTGGAAAATGGCCTGACAGTAGTGCAGGCAGTTAAAGGCCGGGGCTGGAGATAAGTTTTGTCTCTGTCCGGTCTTTTTCTTTTCCCGATGGTCGTTGTCAATGGTGAAAGTTATGACACACTGAAAAGCAGGAGATAACAAAGCATGTTTGCAAGAAGACATCCATATATGTATTTCATGATGGTCATGGCATCTATTTTCTCTCTTTTTATCCTTTCCGCCCTGGGAATAGCTGTGGGGGGTGCGATTTTTGTAAACTCAAGCATTGCCGAACTTGATAAGGAGAATGCCGGCAATGTTGGGGTCATTGAACTCAACGGCATCATTTTATCGTCAAAGGATGTAATTGCACATTTAAAGACATTCCGGGAGAGCAGTGACATCAAGGCAATTGTTATCCGTATCGACTCTCCGGGGGGCGGGGTTGCCCCTTCCCAGGAGATATACCGGGAGATAATGAAGACCCGGAAGGAGAAGACCGTTGTTGCATCCCTGGGCTCGGTGGCGGCATCCGGAGGATACTATGCAGCGGCCTCATGTGAAGGCATTGTGGCAAGTCCCGGAACAATCACCGGCAGTATCGGCGTAATAATGCAATATACCAATTTCCAGGAGCTTGCACAGAAGATAGGGCTTCTGCCTGTGGTTATAAAAAGCGGGGAGTTCAAGGACCTTGGTTCGCCTGTGAGGGAGCTTGGAGATGATGAGCGATTGATCCTCCAGAGCGTGGCAGATGAAATTCACATGCAGTTTGTCAAGGATGCTGCCCACGCAAGAAAGATGGAGATAGATGATATGGAGGAACTTGCCGATGGCCGGATATATACAGGAGAGTCCGCCCTCTCCCTGAAACTTGTTGATCGGCTCGGCAATCTTGATGATGCCGTTGCCTGGGCAGGGGAGCTGGCAGGTATTGAAGGTGAGATTCGTACCGTCTATCCCAGAGAGGACAGGAGAACACTCTTGAAGAAAATGCTGCACTCCCTGGCCCGTACCCTACTCAAAGAGAGCGGTATCTCCGGCACCGTGTCTGATCACTTCAGGTTCATCGTCAATTAGTGAAATGATACTTGACGGAATCCCGGGAACAGGGCCTCCGTCAATTACGGCATCAAGGTTTGCCCCGAAATAGTCATTTATAAATGATGGCTCGCTGAACACCTCGCCATTTCCGTCAGTGGCACTGGTTGAGAGAATGGGGTTGCCCAGCTCCCTTGCAATGGCAAGGGCGATATTGTTGTCAGGCACCCTTATGCCGGCGGTTTTTCTTTTTGTGAGCATCATTTTGGGTACCATTTTGGAGCCAGGAAGAATCATGGTATAAGGTCCCGGAAGCATCCGTTTCATATTTCTATAGGCAAAATTGGATACCTTGGCGTACTCGCTTATGTTTTTCAGATCTGCACAGATAAAGCTGAAAGGCTGGCTTCTGTCCCTGTTTTTCAACAGATAGACCCGCTCCATTGCCTTTTTATTCATGATGTCACAGCCTATTCCATAAAAGGTGTCCGTTGGATAGGCTATAATGCCTCCGTTGCCGAGTATTTCAACAATTTTTGAGATCAGTCTCGGTTGGGGATTGTCAGGGTTTACATTGATCAGCATTTGTCTTCTTTTTCCATTTTATTATTGCTTGTAAAGAAAAAATTTTCGGGGCTTACTTTATTCTTATCTCTTCAGGATGTCAATAAAAGAGCTTCTTCCATGAATGGTTGTACCGAAAAGGAAATTTGGCGTTATAAGTTTTCCATTATTCATACAAAGGAACAATTAAGAAAAGTATATGAGAATTAGACAAGGGGACAAGTGAGAAAAGTATATGAGAATTAGACAAAGGAAAAAGTGAGAAAAGTATATGAGAATTAGACAAGGGAACAAGTGAGAAAAGTATATGAGAATTTGGGATGTTAATCCGGGTTATCTCAACCGCCAGAGTCTTCTTGGGGAACATAGAGAACTTCATGGGATAGTATCCATATTTCTCAATGACAGGAAAGGTTACTCAAGGCATCCTGAAACATTGCGCTGGAAGGGTTTTGCGTGGGCCCTGGGAAAACGCCATCGTTTGCTCTCCTCAGAAATGGCCCTGAGGGGATATACTGATAAATCACCGGTCAATACAGTATCTAACGAACTCAATTGGCCGGATGAGTTCATTGATGAGCCCCATGTTCAGTTTGAGCTGCTCCGGGGGAAGTACGCCGGGAAGGAGCAGGGCAGAATCCCCCTTCCGGAAAATGGACAACAGTTGTGGAGCCACCACAAATATTCCGTGATGGCAAGGGATATATCCCTTTACAGGGAGATCGGCAGGGATGTATCAACAATCTCCCGGGCCGGACATGAATATGTAAGTTTATGCAGGCGGTTGACACTGATATTGAGAACTCCTCCCTCTGCCGGAGGTATAAGGAACAGCCTTCAGCACATGTGGGGATATGTATCATCTTCATATGGTGACTCGAAACAGAACATAAAGGATTGGTCACCGCTACATCTGCTCAATGAGATCCGGAAGCTGACCTTCTCCTGTCGGCAACCCTATCTGTTATCATCGACGGCCCTTTCCGATCTGGAGGCATGGATGTGAAGTTGTTTTTTTGATGGATATGAAGCCATTTTTTGTATGGATATGAAGTTGTTTTTTTGATGGATATGAAGCCATTTTTTGTATGGATATGAAGTTGTTTTTTTGTATGGATATGAAGCCATTTTTTGCATGGATGTGATGCCGTCTCTGCATCATACTGTTTTTGATGAGACAGGAAGGTTTGGGAATGTTAGAAAAAAAGAGAGATGATGATCAATCTTTAGATAATTTGGTCTCTTTCCTGGAGATTGTCAATGGGGCATCTTCCCTTTTTGAGTTTTACCGTGAAGCTGGTATGAAACAAATCGAACTCTCCGGCCAGGCCCTTGGGGCCATCGCAGCTTGGGACAAGGGTACTCCCCAAGCCCTTTCTGAACCCGTACATGGCACCAGGGATACATTATCCGGCAACACCCATGGCACCAGGAATACATTATCCGGCAACACCCATGGCACCAGGAATATGCATTCCGCCGATCCCCCCATCCATCTGCCTGGGAAAGGGTACAAGATAACGGGTTGAAACCCCGGAACCCAATGCTCTTTGTTGACGGCAATCCGACCTCGGAGATTTTTTTCATCTCGGAATCATGGAATACTGACCCGGAAACTGAAAAGATACCGGCACCCGTTCATGGAAAAGAGGGGAATGGACCAGTTAATCTCTACGAAGGCAGGGCAGGAGAACTTTTCCTCAAGATTCTTGATGCCATGAACCTCTCCCGGGAGAGGATATTTCTCGTGATGTTTGATCCCCTGGACTACTCCCGGGTACCTCTCCTTCGCACTGCCGTTGCCGCAATTAAAAAAGAGCTGGAGAGCCTTTTACTGGAATCTCCACCAAGGATAATATGCACCCTTGG
>JADGBO010000046.1:0-3301 GCA_015231465.1 Desulfamplus sp. | reverse complement strand
CGAGGACATCCCAAAGGAGGAGTTTGGGAAGGATGATTTTCAGGAACAAGATTTTTCGGTGGAAAATTTACAGGGTATTCCGGATATAATTCCCGGGAGCTTATCCTCCCCTCTGGAAAATTTTGACGGACTCTTTCTCGACTGTGTCAGGAACAACTTGAGATCAGTGGTCCGGGACTATATGGTAAGTCTATCCGGAACTGAACTGACAAAGAGTTCCATTGCACGAAAGCTCTCAACCCTCAAGTCCTTTTACACCTCGCTTGTCAAGGAGGGAAAGATTGATGTCAGTCCGGCAGATTTTGTCCCTTTTCCCAAGGTGCCCAAAAGAATTCCCCAATTTCTCACCGTTGACGATATGTTCTACCTTCTTGATTCCATACCCACAACCACCCTCCATGACAAGAGAAACTCGGCCATATTTGAGACATTCTACTCCACAGGTGTCCGTGTCTCCGAGATGGCCGCCCTTGACTTCAAGGATATAGACTTTGAGAGGCAGATGATAAGGATAATCGGCAAGGGTAACAAGGAGCGTATCGTACCTGTGGGAAAGCGTTCCTTAGATGCGATCCTGAGGTATCGAAGTGAGCTGCCCGGGGATTTTGACCCGCTGTTCCTCAATGCCGGGATGAAACGGCTCTCCTCCGGCTCCATCCGTAACATTCTCTCCAAGCTCGTTAAAGAGTGCAGCCTGAGAATGCATGTGACGCCCCATATGCTTAGACACTCCTTTGCAACACATATGCTGGATGCCGGTGCCGATCTCAGGGGTATCCAGGAGATACTCGGCCATGCCTCCCTCTCCAGCACCCAGGTTTACACCCACGTTACCATTGATAAATTGATGCAGGTGTATGACAAGGCACACCCAAGAAGCTGATATGAGTGAAAATTTACAAGTGTACTACCCTTACCCTATGAGGGAGATGGGTTTTACGCCACCTTTATAAAACATGTTCCCAATATTCCAAGGTTTTATGAAATCAATAATAAAAAATCCCATTGCAAGGCTTGTCCTGATAAGCGGCTCCATAATAGGGACGGATCAAATCACAAAAATGATCATTGTTTCCACCCTTCATCTCCATGAGACCATTGCCGTTACACAATTTTTCAACATTACCCACGTTCTTAATCCTGGAGGTGCCTTTGGCCTGTTTGCGGAACACTCTCTGGCTGTGAGAAATTTTTTTTTTCTCTTTGTCTCTTCCGGGGTTGCACTGCTTCTGCTCTGGTTTTATAAAAAGACCTGGGAAAACCATCTGCTCTTCTCCTGCGGCATCGCATCAATTTTCGGAGGGGCTGTCGGTAATCTCATTGACAGGTTCAGATTTGGAAAGGTGATTGATTTTCTTGATTTTTACATTGGAGATTATCACTGGCCCGCTTTCAATGTTGCAGACAGTGCCATCTGCATTGGAATGGCAATTTTTATTTATCATATTATGCTCAATAAAATCCCTGAGCTCTAAGGAGATTTGATTTGCATCCGGTACTCTTTGAAATAGGTAATGTAACCCTTTACACCTACGGACTTTTTGTGGGACTGGGTTTTCTTACTGCGGTTATTTTCGCAGGCAGAAGGGCCGCCGTCATCGGAGTCTCAAGGGAGGAGATAACTGATCTCTTTTTTGTTATTCTCGTGGCTTCCATACTGGGGGCAAGATTTTTCTATGTTCTTATAAATTTTAATGATTTTGCAGCAGAGCCCCTCTCTGTTTTCAAGATATGGACAGGAGGTCTCGTGTTTTACGGCGGATTTATTGCGGCACTCCTTTCCGCCCTTGTCTATGCAAAGCTCAAGGGTCTTCCCTTGTGGAAAACAGGGGATATCATTGCTCCCGGCATTGCCCTGGGACATGCAGTGGGCAGGATGGGATGTTTTTTTGCCGGCTGCTGTTACGGCGGAGTGTGTGAACTTCCCTGGGCCGTAACCTTTGAAGATCCAAACTCCCTGGCTCCCCTTCACACACCCCTTCACCCCACCCAGATATACTCGGTTATCTCAAATTTGGTTATTTTTGCCATTCTCATCTTCATGGACACAAAAAAGAGATTTGACGGGATGATCTTCTGGCTCTACATTCTGCTTTATGGTCTTTTCAGATCCTTTGTGGAGATATTCCGGGGAGATCCCAGGGGTGTTTTCATGGTTCCATATCTCTCTGTTTCCCAGGGAATAGGTCTCTCCATGTCCGCTGTTGCCTTGACTGCTTTAATTTTACTTTATAGAAGGCACCGTCAAGGAATCGACCCTGAATAACCTGCCCATTTACCTCACCCCCCAACCCCTTCTCCATGAATGGAGAGGGGGAGAATGGGTAAGTTATGGCGAGCCCATTCCTAAAGGCCGGAGGCCCCGGCCCTGTCCAATATTGACCATTGATAATGTGAATAATTGCAATACAATCTGGAGTGAAAACATGAATCTCAATATTCCCGAAAATATCAAGTCCATCAAGCCCTACGAACCAGGTAAACCCATGAATTTTCTTGAAAAAGAGTACGGGATCAAGAAAACCGTCAAACTTGCGTCAAACGAAAATCCCCTGGGGCCATCTCCCCTGGCTGTAAGGGCCATAACCGATCACATACTTTTCATGAACCGTTATCCGGACGGAAGTGCTCTGGATTTGACCCGTAAAATTGCCGATCGCTTTGGTCTCTCCATGGAAAATGTCATTGTGGGAAATGGATCCGACGATATCATTGCACTTCTTGCCCACGCATTTTTAAGCGGCGGCCAGGAGGCTGTGATGCCCCGGCCATCCTTTCTCATGTATGAAATTTCCGTGAAAGCTTCCGGAGGCGTTCCCGTGATGGTGCCCCTGAAAGACCTTGCCATTGACCTGGATGGCATGGCCCGTGCCGTTACCCACAGAACCGTCATGATATTTCTCACCAATCCCAATAATCCCACCGGCACATTCTTTACCCGGGAACAATTTTCCAGATTCATGAATAGCCTTCCTGACAATGTTCTTGTGGTTGTGGATGAGGCCTACATCGAGTTTGCACGCAATAGGGATATTTATGACAGCCTTGAAATAAGGTCCCATGACAAAGGGCCTTTTCAGAAAAATATAGTTGGTCAAGGGATGGATGAAGCAGAAATATCTAATCAAGGGATGGATGGGGAGGAGGATCGGAAAGGGACAGACGGGCAGAGGATGGATGGGAAAGAGAACAGGGACCCAGAGAACAGGGACCCCCGGATCATCTCCCTTAGAACCTTTTCCAAAGCCTATGGCCTGGCAGGTCTCCGGGTGGGTTACGGCATCATGGATGATGAAATTGC
>JADGBO010000045.1 GCA_015231465.1 Desulfamplus sp. | reverse complement strand
GCCATATGGATTCCACCCTTGCGAAAAAAACTGGATTGTCCTCAAGATATACAAGCACAATATCATTTTCCCGAGCCATTGGTACTCCTTAAAATTTTTTTTATATGAAAGCCGTCCGTAGGGGTGATGCATGAATCACCCCTACTTTCATTGTTCGTTGTGCCCGCCAGGGCATGGCCGTTATATGGACAGAGATGTCAAAAAAGCCTGATGCACGGCATCAAAAGCCATCCCAATCTGTTTGGCATCTCCTATGGAGTCCCATGGAATATTAAGGGATGCGATATCATCCATGAGTGCGTTTTCGGATATTGAGCCTGTGGCAAGCACAACGGTGTCGGCTTCAATCTCTTCCACTGTTCCACCGGTCTCAATTTTGATGCCGCCAGCGGTTATCTCAAGGACACGGCTGTTTAGACGATGCTCGATTCCAAAACGCCCCATATCCTGGAGCATACCCCATCGGGTGCTTTTACCAAAATCTTTGCCCAGCTTGTCCAGCATCTCCACAACAGTGATATGCTTGGTGCCCCTTGTTGCCATATCGTAAAGATATTCAGGAGTTTCTGCACGGTTTACCAACAAAAATTTAAGGGCATCGCCGGAAATCGTACCCTTTTGTGCAAGAAACAGGGCGGTTTCAATCCCCACGGCTCCACCCCCGGCAATTACCACCCGATCCCCTGTCCAGGCCCTCCCCATAAGGACATCCCAGGCCTGGACCACATGGGCCATCTCCGCACCGGGAATGGGAGGAGTCATGGGAACGGCTCCGGTTGCAAGGATAACGTGATCCGGTTTCTGGGAGGAAATGAGGGATTTATCCACCTCTTCATTGAGCCTAAGCTCAATCCTGGAGCCCCTGATAGCCACCTGAACGGCAAGATCCTCGGCAAACTGAGCAAATTCAGCCCGTCCAGGAGGGGCCGCAGCAATGAAAAGCTGACCTCCGAGGCGATCTCCCTTCTCATGGAGGGAGACCCTATGGCCCCTGTCCGCAAGGGTTATGGCCGCAACCATGCCGGCCACCCCTCCTCCAATGACCATTACCTGTTTGGATGGCTCATCCGGGGAGAGGGGAACAATCTTCCTTGAGCCTTCATAACCTGCCCTGGGATTGCACAGGCACTCCACATGCTTGAGTTTAAAAATATTGTCAAAACAGCCCTGGGCACATGCAATGCAGTGTATGATCTCCTTTTCCCGATGGTTCATGGCTTTTTCGGGCAGAAAAGGATCCACTATAAGACTTCTGCCCATGGCCGCCATATCACACAGGCCATTGCCAATAAGCTCCCTTGCGGTGGATGGATCATTTATCCTGTGGCTTGCAATCACGGGCACGGTTACAACCTCCCGGATTCCCCGGGCCAGATAGGCAAAGGCGGCCCTGGGGACCGACGCTGTAATCTGGGGTACCCGGGCCTCGTGCCAGCCCACATTGATGCAGAGGGCATCCACCCCGGCCGAGACAAGGACCCGGGCATACTCCCGAAGCTCCTCCCTGCCCTGTCCATTGGGCATGAAATCGTTTCCGTTCATCCTTACAATCAAGGGATAATCATCTCCCACGGCGGCCCGAACGGCCTGCATCACTTCAATGCCGAATCTGATGCGATTTTCAAAGCTGCCGCCATACTTGTCCTGGCGGTGGTTGGTGAGGGGAGAGAGAAATTCGCTTATGAGATATCCGGTTCCGCTCAGTACCTCAACGGCATCAAAGCCTGCCTTCTTAACTCTTAAGGCAGCCTGGGCAAAACTGTTCACTATCCCGGGAATTTCCTCCTCCTCCAGCTCCCTTGGCACCTCCCTGGTGAGATTCGATGCAATGGGGGATGGTGCCACCGGCTTCTCCCCGTTCAGGAAAAAAGAGAAATTATAACGGCCGGAATGGTTGATCTGCACACATGAGGCAGAGCCCTCCTCCTTTATGGCAGCGGCAAGACGACCGAGTCCTTCAATATGATCATCGCTGTGGGCACCCATGTTAAGGCTGTTTCCCGACAGCTCATCAACAGTTGCATATCCTGTGGAGATCAATCCCGCACCTCCCCGGGCACGCTCGCGATAAAAATCTATGATATTTTCAGTGACAAGGAAATTGTCTGCCATGCCAAGGTGCATTGCCGGCATAAAAATTCTGTTTTTGACATTGAGTCCGTTAATGGTGATGGGTTGAAAAAGTGGGTCCATTGATGCTGATCTCCTTAAAAAGTTTTTTTTATATGAAAGTCCCCATATTTAAAAGCTCCCGGGACTTTCATCATTTCGATTGTGGCGGTAATGCCGCCATGGAGGTTATATTCAAAATACACAGGTTGCCAAATTGTCCTGGGCATTAATGGTGTTTGTCTGAATCAGGATTTACAGGATTGAAAAGATTTACAGGATGGAGCTGATGTGCTTCATCATTTCATGGAACATTTAAGTTTATCTACATTGAGGCAGTTAAGCATCACCCTCCGGTTCAGATCACCCGGGGGGTATGAAGGGAATTTTTTCCATGAAAAAAGCCTCTGCCCCGGCCAGGTAGTGTTCCCGGGTTTTTGCCTTCAGCATTTTTTTAATGGCTTTGGCACCTCCTGGAAAAGATTTCCCAAGATAACTCCAAAAGCCTTTCATGCGGCCTGTAACATGAACGGGTCCGTAAAATTTATGGCAGTACGCATCAAAAAGCTCATCATGGAAGAGCTTGAGCCTGTCCGGATACTCGGCTCTCCCGGGAGCATCTCCTTTTATCTCGGACGGAAGAAAAGGGTTGGCAAGGATGCCCCTTCCGATCATAAATCGTTTTATTTCTGGAAATCTCCTCAAAACTGCCTCAAAGGAGCTGACTGAAACCATGTCACCGTTATAAACCAGATCATGGGAAGTCCCGGCAGCCACCCTCCCAAAGGCATCGGGATCAGCCTTGCCGTTATACATCTGAACCCCGGTTCTGGGGTGTAAAATCAGCTCGTCAATAATTGAATATTTTTCAAATATGGGCAATAGACGAAATATCTCATCCGGATCATGGCGGCCCAGGCGGAGTTTTATGGAGAGGGAGCATGAAGATTGCCCAAAAAAAGCCCGGCAATGATCCAGGAACTCATCCACCATGACAGGAAAGGGCAGCATACCGGAACCTCGCTTTTTGTTGGCAACCTTTGAATGGGGACATCCAAGGTTCCAGTTCACACAAACATACCCCAAAGAAATGAGATTTTCTGCAAGAAAAAGAAAATCACCGGCATGGTTTCCCAAAATCTGGGGAATCAGGCCCGGGGAGTTTATATTGTTTGCCGGAAGCACATCCTTTAGCCTGGAGATGTTGATTCTACGCTGGGACATGGTTGATATAAAAGGGGCCACGACCTGGTCAACCCCGGTGAAATGACGAAAATAGACATCCCGGAACACGGCATCGGTACAGCCCTGCAACGGGGCCATTATAATTTCAAAACCCATTTATAGTTTTCCAGATAATGCAATTGGCGGACATACTGTAGGGGCAGTCCCTTGCGGCTGCCCCCTTGCGGCTGCCCCCTTGCGGCTGCCCCCTTGCGGCTGCCCCCTTGCGGCTGCCCCCTGGGAATGAATTTGTTCAAATATTTTTCTGGAAGTCTATAGAAACCGCTAAAGCCAATCTGTAAACCGCCAAAATAGTTCTTGACATATTAAAGCAAATACTTAGAATGTCAATTCTAAAATTGAAATGAAAATGGAGACACTCTGATGACATTATCACGAAAAGAGAGAGACGATCAACGCCGCAGGGAAGATATTCTTGATGCAGCACTCTCCATCTTTGCATCCCAGGGTTTTCATGGAACCACCATGGCCCATATAAGCCAGGAGTCCCAGTATCCTCTCGGTACAATATACAAATATTTCCCAAGCAAAAAACAGATTTATCACGATCTTGTCATGGAGAGGGTTCATCAGCTCGGTAAAATTTTTTGGGAGATTCGCAGCAGGGAAGACCTTTGTGCCATTGACAAATTAAGGGAATCATTCATGGCAAAGGTGGTATTCTACAAAAAAAACAGCGATTTCATAAAGATTTACATATCCGAACGAAGCACAATAGATGCTGTCATGATCCCAAAGCTCAACGAAAAAGTGAACAGGATGCATGAAAAGGAGATAGTCCTGTTCCAAAAAATATTTGAAGAGGGAGGCGATGTTTTCAAAAACTACCCATCAAGGGAGATGGCACTGCTTTTTTCGGAAATAACCCACTCGGTGGCATGGGCATCCCTTTTTGAAAACAGCATCCCCGACAATGGCAATCCCCTCCCCGGAAACAGGGTTGCCATGGTTTTCGATATGTTCATCAACGGTGTTGTAAATCAGATCAATTGAAATAAACGAAAGTTTTCCGGATCATGGCTTTCGCTTATCTTTTAAAATATTGTTGGATATGACAATACGCTGTATCTCGGACGTGCCCTCATAGATTGTGAATACCCTTGAATCCCTGTAGTAGCGTTCAACATCGTAATCTTTTATGAAACCGTATCCGCCGTGCATCTGGATGGCTCTGGAGGTTATCTGGTTGACCATCTCCGATGCAAAGAGTTTGGCCATGGAAGCCTGGGTTGTATATTTCTCCCTGCGATCCTTCATGGCTGCTGCCGAGAGCATGAGCTGCCTTGCCGCTTCAATCTGGGTGGCCATGTCTGCAATCTGCCAGCGTATGCCCTGGTGTTTGCTTATGGCACATCCAAACTGTTTTCTCTTTGCGGCGTATTTTACTGCCGCATCAAATGCTGCCTGGGCAACACCGATGGACTGGGCTGCAATGCCTATACGTCCGCCGTCAAGGCCGGACATGGCTATTTTAAATCCATCACCTTCTTTTCCAAGAATAGAGTCCCCGGGTACCTTACAATTTTCAAATATCAGATCCGTTGTATCCGAAGCCCTGAGTCCCATCTTGTCTTCGGTATGCCCCACCAAGAGACCAGGACTCTTTTTGGATACAAGGAATGCACTTATCCCTTTATGTCCGGCACTCTCATCTGTTTTGGCAGTTACTATGACGGCACCTGAATTTTTTCCCGATGTGATAAACCGTTTGGTTCCGTTGATGATATAGCCGTCACCGTCCCGGAGTGCAGTGGTTGTCTGGCTCACCGGATCCGAGCCTGCATCGGGCTCTGTAAGTGCAAAGGCCCCGATCATTTTCCCGGAAGCAAGGGGAACCAGGAACTTCTCCTTCTGTTTCTCCGAGCCGTATTTCAGTATGCTTTCACATACAATGGAGTTCTGTACGGACATCACCACGGCAGTGGATGCACATGAGTATGCTATTTCGGAAAGGGCCAGCACATAAGATATGGTGTCTGCTCCCTCACCTCCATATTCCGGAGGGACCATCATGCCCATGAGTCCAAGTTCTCCCATCTGTTTCAGGTTATTTGAAGGAAACTCCTTGGTTCTGTCCCTCTCTCCGGCAGTGGGAGCCACCACTTTTCTGGAAAATTCACGTACCATACTTTGAATCATTAACTGTTCATCGGTTAGATTGAATAACATGCTCTCTCCTTATAACGGCCATGGCGGCCCACCGCCACAATCGAAGTAATGAAAGTCCTGAAACGACGGGGACTTTCATATAAACGGCCATGCCCTGGGCGGGCACAACAAAACATGAAAGTTGCACAGGTGATCACTATAGGTTTCCAGATAATCAAATTGGCAATCGTACTGCAGATAATCAAATTGGCAATCGTACTGCAGATAATCAAATTGGCAATAGTACTGTAGGGGCAGTCCCTTGCGGCTGCCCTTCCCTAAGAACAGGAGTTTTAATCATGGTGTATATACAACAACAATAAGTTCTGCCCTGGTATCACCCACATTTTTAAGATCATGCTTGATGGCCGAGTTGAAATGGAGTGAATCTCCCGGCCCCAGTTTGTTGACATGCTCCCCGACGGTTATTTCAACCTGGCCTTCAAGGACATAGGAGAACTCCTCTCCTTCGTGCTGGAATCCTACCCCTTCATGGGCTTTTTGGGGTTCTATGGTTATGCGGAATGCCTTAAGATGTTTGTTTGCAGCCCCTGGAGTCAGAGGAGTGTAGGCATAATTGTCCGTTCTTTTGGTATAGGCATTGATCCTCTCTTCTGCGGCATCATCCTGCTGCTCTTTTAGAAGCAGACCCGAATCTATGCCCAGGGCCCGGGATAGCTGCAGCAGGGTTCCCACGGGCGGACGTTTTTCGCCGGACTCCACAGCCTGGATAAAATTTATGGAAAGGCCGGTTTCATTGGCAAGAAAATCCAGGGATATTTTTTTTTCCTGTCGAATCTCCTTGATTTTAATTCCAATGGGAAGAAGTTCGTCTTTTTTTTTGGACATGATATCTCCTCTATTTGAAAGCCGTGGGTGAGCAGCCCTAAGCCTTCATTTTTTGTGGTTTAAAATGCAAATAGTCTTTGAAGTACTGAAATAACGTCCAATTGCACTTTCGAGTCTATCGTACCAAGTTTTTGAATAAGCCGCACCTTATCAACTGTTCTTAACTGATCCAGTACAATTTGTCCTTGTTTCTTTCGAAAAGTGCATGAAATCCGGGTGGGGTAATCTTTTTGAGCAGAGGTCATCGGAGCTATAATCACCGTGCGAATATTACGATTCATCTCATCAGGAGAGACAACTAAACAAGGTCGGGTTTTTTGAATCTCCGACCCGATAGTTGGATTGAGATTTACTAAGTAAACGTCAAAGCGTTTCACTACCACTGCCATTCTTCCTGATCCCATGAATGTGCAATGTTTTCGTCAAGTATCAGCTCATCATCACCTTTTTTACCCATTTTTTTAAAAGCAGCATCCCAACCCTCCCGAACATTTCTAATGGGTCTGATGATTATTTGATTTTTGGCAACCTCGATTTCAACCTCATCCATTATTCCGGTTTGGTCAAGAATAGGCTTTGGAATCCGCAATCCCTGGGAATTACCAATTTTAATTACACGTGCCCTCATCAGCGTTCTCCTTTTTACCGTGGAAATGGATACATTATTTCCATGATCCGAGGTGGCCGGCATCCCACCATGAAGGTTTACTAAATGTGAACACATTGTAATTACACAGAGATGGAAAGTCAACAATTAGGTTTTTAGAAGCCCAACACCAGCCTCAGTCGCCGCCCCAAGTAGTGCCAACGAAGCGGGCAGCGTTTGACTGGCATGGCCAATAGTTTGTCAGGGAAGTGCCTCGGGGAAGAAAACATGAAACATGGTACCCTTTCCAGGGCTGCTCTCGACACCTATAAATCCTTCATGGTTTTTTACGATGCCCATTACCACAGAGAGGCCCATGCCGGAGCCCTTGCCCACACCTTTTGTGGTGAAGTAGGGATCGAAAATTCTCTCCATATATTTTGAGTCAATACCTGTTCCGGTATCTTGTATGGAGAGTTTCAGATATGGACGGCTTTGGGGGATAATTTTTTCCGGTGTTTTTTCCCGGGATTTAAAACCTCGATTTTTTCCCCAGTTTTTTATGCTAAAGGCTGCATCCTTATCCTCTCCAATGTCGGTTACACGGAACAGGGAGACCGTCAGGGTACCGCCCCCCGTCTCCATGGCATGGGCGGCATTGGTACAGAGGTTCATGACAACCTGGTGTATCTCTGTGGGGTCGGCCATTATGTTTGCATCAATTACTTCTACGGTATTGCAGATTTTTACCGTTGCAGGTATGGTGGCCCGGATAAGCTGGAGAGTTTCATTTACCGCATTTGCCAGATTCATGTGAATCCGCTCCTTGGACTCTTTGCGGCTGAAGGTTAGAATCTGTTTCACGAGATCCCTGGCACGGTAGGATGCCTTGAGTATCTGATCCAGTTGGTTTACTTCTTTGCTATTTCCATGCTTGTTCAGGCCATGCCGTGCCATCTCGGCATATCCGATTATAACTGCAAGTATATTGTTGAAGTCATGGGCAATGCCTCCGGCAAGGGTTCCTATGGCTTCCATTTTGTGGGCCTGGCGAAGCTGCTCTTCCAGCCTTTTACGCTTCTCCATATCCTTTTTAAGGGCATCTTCCCTGGAGAGTATGGCCCGGTTCATAATATTGAAATAGTGGGCAAGGGTATTTATCTCACCATAGCTTCTAAGTTCAATGGTGTGTGTATAGTCGCCCCTGGCAATCTGCATTGTGCCCGAAAGAAGTTCTGCAAGGGGGGTCATGGTCCTTTTTACAATTATCAAAGACCCCAGGATGGCCAGAAAAAGGGCTGAGACAATGCCGAAAAAGATAATGTTTCTTATATGGGTCACAGGAGCCATGGCCTCTCTCACCGGCTGAAATATGCAGACCAGCCATCCGGTAATGGGTACAGGCTCGACACTGCCCATCCATTTGATACCATCAAAGGTATAACGCAGGGTGCCTTTTTCTCCTTCAATGCCCCTGGCCACAGCAGGCAGGTGCCTTATGTTCCTCTGCTCGGCAATGTGGGCGGAATCAGGATGGGCAAGTATGGTTCCGCTCCGGTCAACCATGGCAGCATATCCATTGGTACCTATTTTGATACGATCCGTGATGTTTTTCAGGTATGACAGATTGATGTTGGCAACGGCCATTCCCTTTGAAAGGGGATATGTGAGGGTCAGGGTGGGAGTTCCGGTCCTGGGGGATATGTATGGTGATGACCACATAGGTCGGCCTGTTATGGAGGTTTCCCTGAAAAAGGGATGACTGGAGAGATCTATATTGACGAAGTCCTTGCTGTAAGGGGCTATTTGGGTGACAACTCCTCTGTTGTCAAGGATTTTCAAAGAGTCGAACAGGGGATATGTCTGGATGAGTGTGCCAAGATAGCGGTTCAGCTCATGGGGCTGGATAAGTCGCTGATGAATGAGCATGGCCTCCATAGCACCCATTATGTTCATGGGCTCATCTAAGGTTCGGGATATCTCCCCGGCCACGGCCTTTGCAATCTCATAATTTTTTTCCAATATATCCCTTTCCATCATGCCGGACATGACAGTGAGGGATATTGTGCCGGTGATGATAACCGGAAGCAGGGCAATGAGTAGAAAACTCAGGGTGAGAGCTTTTTTCAAGGTGAAAGCTTTTTTATGATCCATGCTGTCCATTTTACAATCTCTATTATTGGCAGTTGCAAGAGTGAGAACTTACCACTTATCAGTTAAGGATGATCTTGATTAAAAAATCAAGTTAAATCATTAATAATTACTCAAAATCAACAGGTTCCTTACTTTTCCAGAGCATAATAGTGTTGGTCTGAATCAGACAAAGACCCGTATGTCATGGAAAACCAGACAAACTGTCGTTTTTGATTAATTATAAAAAGCATGATTTTAAAGGAATTAAATTGATGAAGTATTACTGGTGGCCCCTTCAAATAGTTTTAACCCTGATTTCCCTGTTCTTTCTAATGTTCGGCATTGATCTTATGATGGGGGCCTATTCCCTTGATGACCCTTTCAATTTTATAATGACTTTTTTTGCAGCTTCCCTCATTATTCTCATAAGCTTGACCCTTGCTGCGGGATTTGTAATGAAGATGATAACTGTATATAAAAAGCTGAAATCATCTTCCAATGATTGAAGTAAGATTGCAGAGCTTGGATTGTATCCTTGATGCTCCTTGAATGGAGAGCTTGGCCAATGAAGTCTTGCATTGATTCCGAATAACGGCCATGCCCTGGCAGACATAACGAACAATGAAAGTAGGGGCCATTCATGAATCGCCCCCTATGGACGGCTTTCATATAACGGCCATGGCGGCTCACCGCCACAATCGAAGCATGAAAGTCCCGTAGGGGCGATTCATGAATCACCCCTATGGACGGCTTTCATATAACGGCCATGGCGGCTCACCGCCACAATCGAAACATGAAAGTAGGGGAGTATTGCATACGCCCCTTAAAATATGGGGACTTTCATATAAAAATAAAATATTTTTTAGACACTCCGGGAGATACCTGGAAACAGAGGTTTTAAACAATGACACTTTTGTTCAGTTACAGATCACTCTCCAAGGCTTATGGTGACGATATTGTTTTTGAAGATCTCTCATTCAACTTTAAAGAGCATGAACGTCTTGGCCTGATAGGCAGCAACGGCAGCGGTAAATCAACACTGCTCAAAATTGTTGCCGGAGAGTCATCTGCCGACGACGGGGAGCCTTACCTTAAAAATCCTGCACGTCTTGTATATCTTCCCCAGGAGGACATTCTTGATCCGGACAGAACCATTGAAGAGACCCTTATGGATTCCATAAAACATGAACCTGTTGACGATCAGGAGCGTTTTCGCAGGGTAAAAAGAAGCCTTGGCCGGGGGGGCTTCGGCAATGCCCAGGCCCTTTGCGGAACCCTGTCCGGAGGGTGGAAAAAAAGGGTTGCCATCTCCAGGGCCCTCTGCCTTGAACCTGATCTCCTGCTCCTTGATGAGCCCACCAACCATCTTGATATCAACGGCATTCTATGGCTTGAGGAGATACTTAAAACCGCTGTATTTGCCTTTGTGGCCGTCAGCC
The DNA here is from genome assembly GCA_015231465.1 of Desulfamplus sp. Taxonomy (GTDB): domain Bacteria; phylum Desulfobacterota; class Desulfobacteria; order Desulfobacterales; family Desulfobacteraceae; genus Desulfamplus. Next base: position 7,587 of record JADGBO010000045.1, on the reverse strand, counting down.
ACGACCGCTGCTTTCTGGAAAATGTATGCAGTCGTATCATGGAGGTGGGTAAGTGTTATCCTGGAGGTTATCTTGAATCAAAGGGTGGTTATATCCGATTTATGGAACAGAGAGAAGCCTTTCTTCAGGCCCAGATGAAAAAGGAGGAGAGCCTTGCCAATAAAATGAGGCGGGAGACCGAGTGGCTTAACCAGGGTGCCAAGGCAAGAACCACAAAGGCAAAATATCGCATTGACCAGGCATATGAACTGGGCAGGGAGCTTGAAAGGGTGCGTCTTAGAAACCGCTTCACCGCCACTGTGGAGATTGATTTCCACGGTACCGAAAGGAAAACACGCCTGCTCCTCACCTGCCATAATGTTGGTAAAAACATGCCCGGAATCTCCAGGTCTTTTTCTGACAATGCATCAAAAACTCTGCCCCACACTTCCAGGCCCCTTCCGGAAGAGAGTGAACAAAACGGAATGCTTTTTAAAGGAATAACATTGAAACTGCTTCCAGGAACACGCCTGGGTCTTATGGGTGAAAACGGGAGCGGCAAAACCACGTTTATAAATATCCTTGAAAATCGCATCGAACCGGATGAAGGGGTGGTAAAGAGGGCTGAAAACCTTAAAATTGCAATATTTGACCAGGGCCGTTCCCGTCTGGATCCTGATATGACACTGAAGGATGCACTCAGTCCGGCCGGGGATTCCGTTATCTACAGGGGAAAAAGCGTTCATGTCGTGACCTGGGCAAAAAAGTTTCTCTTCACACCGGAAAAACTTACCCTGCCCGTAAGAAGGCTTTCCGGCGGAGAGAAGGCAAGAATTCTCATGGCTGAACTGATGAGGGAGCCCGCAGATATTCTTTTGCTGGACGAACCCACCAACGATCTCGACATTCCATCCCTGGAGGTGCTGGAGGAGAGTCTCATGGGTTTTCCAGGGGCCGTGGTACTGGTCTCCCATGACAGATTCCTGCTGGATCGCGTGGCCAACTCCATTCTCTATCTTGACGGCAGAGGGGGAGCCTTTATGTTTGCGGATTATCACCAATGCTTAGAACACAGACGGCGGTTTGCCAGGGAAGATGCGGGTTCAACCCGGGGGCAGGATAGAGAAAGGGAGAAATCCAAAGGCCCTCTCCCTGGAGCCAAGGGTCGGAACCGGCACAAGAGTTCTCCTCTCTTCTCCTACAAACACAAATTTGAACTGGAGCAGATGGAAGATAAAATAATCAAGGCGGAATCAAGGGTTGAAGAGGTAAATGCCTGCATAGAAGATGAAAAGACAGCATCGGATCCTGAAACCCTTGCCAGGCTGTGCGTGGATCTCCAGCAGGCCCAGGAGGAGGTGGATCGCCTCTATGCAAGGTGGGCTGAACTTGATGATCTAAAATCATCTAACACCAGGAGACCTCTTCCTTAAACATTAATCAGGCTGAACCGAAAATGGCAATCTTATATACTCAAAAACGACAGTTTGTCTGGTTTTCCATGACATACGGGTATTTGTCTGAACCAGGATGGCCAGGATTTACAGGATTTTTATCCTGTAAATCCTTTCAATCCTGAGTATCCTGATTCAGACAGTATTGACAAGCCTCACGGCATTATAGGTGCCGACTTTGAGTTAATTACTCACGGCTTTCATGTAAAAACAACCCGTCCCCGGATCAAGTGAAGGTGTATGTCACAAAAACCTTCTAACCATTTACTGTCATGGCTTGCCGCAACAATGGTGGTACCCCATTTTTGACGGGACATTGCGGCAGACTCTTTTATCATGGCTGCACTCTCAACATCCACACTGGCGGTGGGTTCGTCAAGGAGAAGAACCTGGGGTTTCAGGACAAGACGGGCAGCCATTGCCACACGCTGGGCCTCTCCTCCGGAAAGTTCGTTCCATTTTCTATGGGCAAACTCCTCAAAATCAAGACCTACATGGGACAGGGCATATCTGATCTTTTCCTCTGCCTGGCCATTTAACTTTTGTTCTCTTCCCCTTATTTTAAGTCCGTAATTAATATTTTCAAACACAGTTCTCTTAAGAAGATAGGGTTCCTGGGTTAGAAGGGTAATATTGCAACGAACATTTCCGGAGAATGGATATTCAGGTTTCCCATTGAATAAAATGGTACCCGTTGAGGGTCGAAAGGCAAAGGCAAGCAGCTTTAAAAGAGTACTTTTGCCGCTTCCGTTGGGGCCGGTAAGCCCGATTATGCTTTCCCGGGGAATGGACAGGGCATCAATATCCAGTGCCATTGTGTCAGGTGCAAATGGTTTGGTGCCGTAGAAATGTCGAACCTGTTGCAGTTCAAAAATATGGGGGGATGGAGTCGGGATGGGAGATATCATATTGATCCGTCACTGTTTTCTTAAAAAGGCAAGGGAGATGTTAACAATAAAAGCTATGGTGATAAGGATCATGCCAAGGGCAATGCCGTTGGCAAACATCCCCTTGCCCGTTTCAAGGGCAATTGCGGTTGTGATTGTGCGGGTGTGCCATTTTATATTGCCTCCCACCATCATGGATATGCCCACCTCGGTCATCACTCTGCCGTAGGCGGTTACGGCGGCGGCAAGTATCCCGAATCTCACCTCCCACAGTGTAGTCAAAGCAATGTTTATCCTGCCTGCACCAAGGGATATGAGGGTCAACCTGAGCTGGGAATCGGCTCCCTCCACCGATGATGCTGCAAGTACCACTACTATGGGAAAAGCGAGAATGGTCTGGCCTATGGCAATGCCCCATATGCTGAAAAGAAGGCCGTACTCCCCAAGGGGTCCCTGGTGAGAGATCATTGCATAGACCATAAGACCGATGAATACCGTAGGCAGGGCAAGCATTGTATCAAAAACCGTTCGCAGGGCCCTTTTACCCCTGAAATTAAAGTATCCAAGGCAAAAACCACAGGGAAGCCCCCCGGCAAGGCTTAAAAGCATTGACAGTGTGGATACCTTCAGGGTCACAAGTACCGCGGACCATGTGGTGCTGTCCCCGTGGAGAAGAAGGGTGAACGCGTTAATCAGTCCGGTTGCAATGAAGTCCATTTAATGTAAGTGCCTATTTCTACTTTGTTATTTTTAAAAAGCTCTATTTTGCATTGGGAAAAAACAGTATCTCTCCGAGAAGACGGAACTCTTTTATCAGCTTTTGTGCATTTTCACCGGCCATCCATGACGCAAGCTGTTTTGCAAGATCATGTTTTGCCTTGGGACATCTGTCCGGATCCAGGGTCAATACGCTGTACTGATTTATGAGAATACCATCGCCTTCAATTAGAATTTTTAATGGAGCCCTACCGCTCTTCTGGGATTGATATTTTATGTATGTGCCCCGGTCAGTCATGGTATGGCCCCGGCGTTCCTCGGTGATATTGATGGTTGCCAGCATACCCTGTCCGGTTTGAACATACCAGGCCTCCTTTTCCGGAAGGGGTTTGCCGCTGCTTTTCCACAGGCCCAACTCCTTTTTGTGGGTGCCGGAATCATCCCCCCGGCTGGCAAACAAAGCACCTTTGTCGCGCATAATATCAAGGGCCTGGGCAACGGTTTTGCCCTTGATCCCGGCAGGATCATCTTCAGGCCCTATGATGACAAAGTCATTGTACATGATTTCCGTCCGCTCTTTGCCAAAACCGTCTGCAATGTATTTTTTTTCAGCTTCCGGGGCATGAACCAGGAGAACATCAACATCGCAGTTGCCCCCCAGTGCCAGGGCTTTTCCCGTACCTGTGGATGTCCATTTTATCTCTATGCCGGTCTCTTCGGTGAAAAGGGGCATGAGGTAGTCAAGGAGGCCTGTGTTGTCGGTACTGGTTGTGGTTGCCATCAAAAGACTCTTGCTCTCTGCCCGGGTCATTGTTGCCGAGGTGAAAATAAGAGTGATGATGAAAATTGAAATTGCAATGGGTCCGGCAGTTTTTTTGATTTTCATGATTTTTCCTTTACTTGCACGATTTGGTTATGGGATTTTGGTGTTTATAGGTAATTTTTTACCATGGAAAAAGGATATCCTTTGTGAGCCTGATTCCGGAGTTTTCTATCCATTGGATATTTATTGGTCAAGTTAAATATTAAGTGGAAATAAAATTATTCCTGTTAATAACTTAAAATTACCATAGACAACATATTAATCCCGGAAGTCCTTCCGGTCTCCTCCATCAGCCATCCCCAGTCCTCCATCAGCCGTCAGCCATCCCCACTCCTCCATCAGCCGTCAGCCATCCCCACTCCTCCGTCAGCCATCTCCAGTCCTCCATCAGCCGTCAGCTTCTTCTTGACCGGCCATGTTTCAAATATTGAGTTGTCTCTTGAACCCCTCTGTGTCAATCCTGCCGTATAGAAAGGATTGACACAGAGAACAATCCTGGTCTATTGTGATTATTATCATCCCGGGACGGGCAACTGCCCTTTATCCGGTGGAATAGTTTTCCAAGTAATGAAATTGGCAACTGTACTGCAGGGGCAGTCCCTTGCGGCTGCCCTTGAGAATTGATTTGCTGAAATATTTTTCTGGAAGTCTATAAAAAAGTCAGGTTTTGGAGAAACAAAAAAAGGGAGAGATTATGGAACCAAACAGTGGTTACAGCAATGCAGGCAATGGCATCTCCGGAACTGTTCCGGAGATTGATCTCAATAATTTTATAATCACGGTGGAAGTCGTGCCCCCTGCGGGGCCTGACCCCCTGCATATTTTATCTGCACTGGATGAACTCAAGGACCTTCCTGTGGATGCCTTCAGCGTTGCCACAAATCCGGTGGCAAAGCCCCGCATGTGTGCCCTCTCCCTTGCCGCCCTTATCCAGCAGAAAACAGGAATGCCCGCAATTCTTCACTGTACCACAAGGGATAACAACCGCATCAGCCTCCAGTCCATGTTCTGGGGGGCAAAGGCCCTGGGCATCCATACCGTAATGGCGGCAACCGGAGATTTTATCTCCATTGAAGATGGAAGAAGTATCTCGGATGTCAAGGATATCAATGTTTTTGAATTGATACGGCTGGCAGATGAATCGGACATGCTTACCGGAGCTGTTTTTGATTTCAGACCAGAGGTGAGCGGTTTGGAAAAAGAGGTTGAACGACTTGAAAAAAAGGCAGCATCAGGAGCGGCCTTTGCGGTTACCCAGCCCATTTACGACAGGGACATGGCCAGGACAATATCCATAACCACAGGCCATATAGATATACCCATCATAATGGGTATTCTCCCCTTGATATCCCTAAAACACGCACTTTTTCTCCATGATCGTGTTCCAGGCATATCAGTGCCGGAAAAGTTGATGGAGAAGCTCGGGGATTCGGCAGACCCTTTTGCCCAGGGCATAGCCAATGCCCGGGAGATGCTTGTCATTGCCAAGGAGTTTTTTGGCGGGGCATGTATAATGCCTCCCCTGGATCGATATGATATTGTGACCCCTATCTTGAAAAACAGCGGAATCCAGAGGAAGGGATCATGAAAAAAATCACTGCCCGGGAGTTGAGGGAGTATCAGGAAAGGGAGGATGAGAGGAGCTATCTCATAATTGATGTTCGCCAGATGGCTGAATATGAGAAAGGCCATATTCCAGGTTCCTTAATACTGCCCCTTGACGAATTTGAGGAACAGGTGGATCAACTTCCTGAAAAGCACCTTGTATTCTACTGCCGCAGTGGAGTCAGATCCTACGCGGCAGCCCTTACCGCTGATTTCTTCAATGAGGCCGGCAAGGAGATTTACAATCTTGAGGGCGGTTTTCTTGCCTGGGACGGTTTTGATATCAAAGGCATACCCCTTGTGGAGCGAATAAATATTGATATGGAGATGGATGCGGTTCTAACCAGTGCCATGAACCTTGAAAAAGGGGCTTTTCTTTTTTATGATCATGTAATGGAAAGATATCCGGAAACAGGTCTTGACCATGTTGTGAGGCAGGTAAGGGACGGGGAGCTTGGTCATGCAAAGCTTATATACTCCCATTTGAAAAAGATTGCCCCTGACTGCCCATCCTTTGAAGAGATATACACCCCGTTGAAGGGGGATATCCTGGAAGGGGGGCATAAACTCAATGAGATGCTTGCATCCCTTGACAGGGGCAGTGACAACAGAAAATTAAATATACTGGAAACCGCCGTGACAATGGAGTACATGGCCTTTGATCTTTACAGGGTAATATCTGAAAAGGTCCAGGATGACAACAATGAAGACAATCCCCTCCAGGAGGCGTTCTACTCCCTGTCCCAGGCGGAAAAGGCTCATATGAAAATTTTGCTCCAGTGCCTTGAAGAATCCCTTTGAGAGAAGACCTAAGCCCATCATGGCTTTTCACTTCTTTGCATGAGCCTGAGGTTTAAAACTCCATCCCGGAATATCACCAGGGCTTTGAAGGTAACTGTGGTTCCAATATCACCCTCTCGTTTTGGATTGAGCCGGCCTGGGAAACCCCCTGTGACAAATATGCATGATGTTTCATCAGCCAGGGTCCAGTCACTTCGTGAGATCATTTCCGTTCGCAGAAGCACTTCCGTTGGTGGGATGTTTTCCATTTTTCCATTTTGCGTTTTTCCATTTCCCGTTTTTCCAGGACATCCCTTCCATCCCATGAACTTTCCATGTACATTGATGATCTTTCCATGGATTTTTTCCCCATAGTAAAACAGCTCGGCAACGGAATAGATATGATCCCGATCCATCTCCCGAAGTTTTGTGCCTTTGTCACCCGGCGACATACATCCTGCCCAAAAAGTGACTGCCGTCAAGATTATTCCCATCAAAGGGAGCAGATTTTTTCTCATTTATAGCCCTTTTTTTATATGAAAGTCCCCATATTTTAAGGCTCCCGGGACTTTCATGCTTCGATTGTGGCGGTGGTGCCGCCATGGTGGTTATATGAAAGTCGTCCGTAGGGGCGATTCATGAATCGCCCCTGCTTTCTATCGTTGTTTTTGAATGTAGGCATCGTAAAGATTGAGCATATTGCGGCTGCCATGCTTTCCCCTGCGCTGGTTTGAGATGGATTTTATTTTCAGGAGAGTCTCCTTCTGCTTCGCAAAGCTCATTCCGGAGAGGGCCCGCTGGGATACCATGGGAATCCACCAGTCGGAATAGTATCCCTGGAGAAGCATGAAAATTACATAGTCGCTCCAGTATTCAGGTGCGGGATTGTACCTGTGCATCTTCTTGAACGGTGAACCGGTTGTAGCGTCATATAAATAATCCCAAAAGTGTACGCCGTAGGCAGGGTCCATGTAGAAGAGATATACATAGGCAAAATTGTCCCAGTATCCGTCATCGTAATAATTTACAATGTACATGTATGTGCCGGAATCTATCTGATCCTTGGTGGCATACATTTCATAACTGTCGCCTGAAAGTGCGGAATCCGGCGAGTAGTAGCCGTTGGGAGTACTCGAACCCATCCAGCAGGAGCCAATGGTTCCGTCGGGCTCCACCACGTATATATCCACATCGGCATCGCTGAAGGCACCCAGATTGTCCAGCCACAGGGCGGCAAAAGCAAATCCGCCGTTCATTGTATTGGAACCGGCATCGGGATTGCCTCCTGACGCACGTATGAAATCAAATATAAACTCGCTCCAGGGTGCAATGCCGGACTGAT
>JADGBO010000044.1:1662-18162 GCA_015231465.1 Desulfamplus sp. | reverse complement strand
ACCCTGTGTGGCTGCCCTTGAGATTGGATTTTTAAGAATAGCACTTATGAAATATGCTCCTGGGGATTTTCTCCAAAGGTGTTGTAAAACACTTTGTCAAAATCCAGGGAATCCAGAGAATGGGGATTTTTTTGCTCGTCAGCATATCCCAGGGCAACGATTGATTCAACTTTGTAATGTTCCGGAATTTCCAGCAGGGACTGGATAAATGATTCGGCAGATTTCCCTGAATCATGTTCCCTTTTGCGGATCTGTATCCAGCAGCTTCCCAGGCCCAGGGCCTGGGCCGCCAGTTGAATGTAGATGGTTGCAATGGAGGCATCCTCCACCCATACATCACTTTTGGTTGAATCCCCGCAAATCACTATACCAAGGGGAGCATCTTCCAAAAAGTATGCCCCATGGGCCGTTGACGTGGAAAGTTTTGCAAGAAGCCCGGGGTCATCCACAACTATAAAACGCCAGGGATTGAATCCCCTGGAGCTGGGAGCCCTCAGGGCGGCTTCAATGAGCTGTTCCTGAATCTCTTTTCCCACAGGCATTTGGGTAAATTTCCGGATGCTGCGCCTGTTTCGTATTAAATCAAAAAACATCTTGTTTCTCCTCAATAACTTTACCGTAGGAATGAATACGTTATTTCCATGATCCTGGGTTGATGGCCTCCAAGCATAAAGGTTTATGCAGTAATGAAACCGTATTTTAGACCAAAGGTTCATGGATGGCAAGCACCATTCCATATCCCCCCTCCACGTTCAATGTGTTGGTTATACCCTTTGATGCCAGGAAAACCTGAATCTCATAGGATCTTGGGCCTGTGCCGCAGATTATGTAAAGGGGTTCCTCCCCTTGTGCGGCATCACCGAGTTCATTGTAACGTTCCCGTATCTCATCCTGGGGTATGTTGATCCACCGGTCACCATATTTTGCCGTAAAGGGTTCTGCCTGGGTACGGCTTCTAACATCCAGCACCTTTGCCTTGCCCTGTTGGAATTTTTCCAGGAACTCAAAGGTATCCCCGGATTTCAGGGAGCTGTTAAGGATGTTGTCAAGGGCATTTCCGGCATTGTTGACAATATCCATGGCCGAGGCATAGGGGGGAGAGTAGGCCACTTCCAAGGCACATACATCACTTACGGTGATGCCCAGGTGAAGCATCACCGCAACGGCATCCACACGTGATTTTACGGCATCTCCCTGGGGGCCTGCTGCCTCAATGCCGAGTATCTTGCGGTTTTTTTTGTCTGCAATGAGCTTCATGAACATGAAATCAGCATCCGGAAAAAAATGGGCTCTGTCCGACTGGGCCACAGTCACATGGGCCGGATCAAAGCCTGCTGCCCGGGCCTGGGCAAGATTGAGACCGGCAGCGGCTACTCCCATGTCGAAGACTTTAATGCAAAAGGTGCCCACACTGCCTGGAAACTGCTCGTTTCCACCGTTTATGTTGGCGGCAATGATCCTGCCCTGGCGGTTGGCAAGGGAACCCAGGGGCATGATACACTCTTCGCCGCTGACAAGGTTCATGAACTCGGCACAGTCTCCACCGGCATAGATATGGGGATCACTGGTCTGCATCCTTTTGTTCACCAGTATTCCCCTGTTTTTGCCCAGGGCAAGACCGGCTTCCTTTGCCAGTTCCGAATTGGGCCTGACCCCGGCGGCCAGGATCACCATGTCACAGGGGAGCCTGGAGACGGTTGTCTCCACGGACTCGACCCGGTTTTCACCATTTCCCAGGATACCGGTAACCCTTTCCGAAAGCATGAGGTTTACGCCGCTGTCCCTCAGTTTTTTCTCCACAATCCTTGCCATATCCCGGCTGAGGGCCTGGGGAAGTACCTGATCCGCCATCTCCACGATGGTGGTCTCAATGCCCCAAAGGTCAGCCAGGGCTTCGGCCATCTCAATGCCCACGGCACCGGCTCCGATGACAACGGCCCTCTCCACTTCACCCCTGGAGATTGCAGATTTCACAGCCTGGGCATGGTGAAGGTTGGAGATCACATGGACCTGGGGCAGATCAACACCTGGAATGGGGGGTGTCACCGGCGATGCTCCGGTGGCCAGGACCAGTTTGTCGTAAAACAGGGCATCCTCACCATCCCCGTCCTGATCCAGGCGGCGGATCATCACCTTTTTTTCGGAAGGGATTATCCTGGTGGCTTCAACCCTGGTTAAAACATTGAATCCCTTTACCTTGCTGAAAAATTCCACATCCCTTTTGGCATGGGCAATGGTGGAGTAGAGACCTTCCAGTTCGGCCACATCCCCTCCCACATAGTAGGGAATGCCGCAGCCCCCGTAGGATATTAGAGAATCCCTGTCAATAACAGTAATTTCCACATCGGGATTGATACGTCTAAGACGGCAGGCCACCTTGGGTCCCAGTGCCACCGCACCGATTATCAACACTTTTTCCGGCATTTAGAACTCCTTCTGTTTATATTTTATCATGCTCAATTATTAATATTGTTGATTGCTGAAGCCATATATCCGGCACCAAAGCCGTTGTCTATGTTGACAACAGCCACATTGGAGCTGCATGAGTTGAGCATTCCCAGGAGGGCTGTGAGACCCCCGAAGCTTGTGCCGTAGCCCACACTTGTGGGCACCGCAATGACAGGTGCCCTTACCATGCCCGCCACCACACTTGGCAGGGCACCCTCCATTCCTGCCACCACAATGAGTACCGATGCCCTCTCAATCTCTTTCATATGGGCAAAGAGCCTGTGAATGCCGGCCACACCCACGTCAAATATTGCCGATACCCGATTTCCCATGGCCTGGGCCGTTAAAAATGCCTCCCGGGCCACAGGAATGTCCGATGTGCCCGCAGATATTACAACTATCTCGCCCCTGGTTTTTTTTCCAGGGATACTGCCCTCGTCCCTGGTCTCCTTTCCGGGGATACTGCCCTCGTCCCTGGTCTCCTTTCCAGGGATACTGCCCTCGTCCCTGGTCTCCTTTCCAGGGATACTGACTCTGGAGAGGATCACCATGCGTGCATCCCTGTGGTGAACGGCATCTGGAAAGTGATTGACCACCTGGTCTCCCTTGTCCGGATCCATGCGGGTCACCAGTATAACCTGGTCGCCGGCTGCCAACATGGACTCCATGATGCCCGTGATCTGCTCCACTGTCTTGCCCTGGCCGAATATGACCTCGGGAAAACCCTTTCGTATGGATCGGTGGTGGTCAACGTGGGCATATCCCAGATCCTCAAAGGTCATGGCACCGCATCCATGGGACTTAGAGCCATGGGGCTGAGATCCATGGAGCTTAGATACATGGGACTTAGAATGATCCTGGGAAGAGGAGTCCCTGTTTGATCTGGAAGGGTCCCTGTTTGACCTGGAAGGGTCCTGGGTAAAAGGTGGTCTCTTTTCCATATTAGATCAGTACCTGTAGTGATCCGGCTTAAAGGGACCGTTGAGCGGAACACCGATGTAGTCGGCCTGCTCCCGGGTAAGTTTTGTCAATTTCACGCCAAGGATGCCAAGGTGGAGACGGGCAACCTCCTCATCAAGCTCCTTGGGAAGGGTATATACCTTCTTTTCAAGCTCTTCGCCGGCAAGCTTGATCTGGGCAAGGGTCTGGTTGGTGAAGCTGTTGCTCATCACAAAACTTGGATGACCCGTGGCACACCCGAGGTTGACGAGCCTGCCCTCGGCAAGGACCACCACCGATTTTCCGGACTCCATTGTCCATTTGTCCACCTGGGGTTTTATATTGACCTTGACATTGGCCGGGTTTTTTTCAAGGTGGCCCATGTCTATCTCGTTGTCGAAGTGGCCGATGTTACAGATTATGGCCTCATCCTTCATGGCATCCATGTGTTCACCCCGGATCACATGGTAGTTGCCGGTGGCTGTTACAAATATATCTCCCAGGGGGGCAGCCTCTTCCATGGTTAGTACCTGGTACCCCTCCATGGCGGCCTGGAGTGCGCATATGGGATCGATCTCGGTTATGATGACCCTGGCTCCGTAACCCTTCATGGATGCGGCACACCCCTTGCCCACATCTCCGTAGCCTGCCACCACAACAACCTTGCCCGCGAGCATGATGTCCGTGGCCCGCTTTATGCCGTCGGCCAGGGACTCCCGGCATCCGTAGAGGTTGTCGAACTTGGATTTGGTCACCGAGTCGTTTACGTTGATGGCCGGAAAGAGAAGCTCTCCCCTGGATGCAAGGTGGTAGAGCCTGTGAACTCCTGTGGTTGTCTCCTCGGATACGCCCCGGATGGACTTTGCCATGGTTGTCCATTTTTCAGGGTTTTTTGCATGGCCATGTTTCAAGCGCTCCATGAGATACTTTTCATCCGGACTGGTGCTGACTTTATCCAGCAGGGATGGATCCCTTTCCACCTTCACACCCTGATGTACCATGAGGGTGGCATCTCCTCCGTCATCCACAATGAGATCCGGGCCCGAGCCGTCGGGCCATGTGAGGGCCTGTTCCGTACACCACCAGAACTCGGCCAGGGTCTCCCCCTTCCAGGCAAATACCGCCGCGGTGCCTTTACGGGCAATGGCTGCTGCCGCATGATCCTGGGTCGAGAAGATGTTGCAGGTTGCCCAGCGTATGTCCGCCCCCAGCTCATACAGGGTATCTATGAGCATGGCGGTCTGGATGGTCATGTGGAGGCTGCCCATGATTTTGAGTCCCTTCAGGGGCTTTTCTACTCCATATTTTTTTCGCACAGCCATGAGGCCCGGCATCTCCTTTTCCGAAAGCTGCATATCCTTTATGCCATCCTCGGCAAGGTTTATATCCTTAACTTTATGGGGCAGGCCCGGGTCCAGCTCCATGAAGGGTGTTTTACTCTCTGAGTGGTGCATTTGATGTTATCCTTGATTTTTTGGGAGTGAGTACAAAATATAGACTTCCAGAATAATATTTCAGCAAATCAATTCTTAAGGGCAGCCGCAAGGGACTGCCCCTACAATATGGTTGCAAATTTAATTATCTGGAAAGCTATAAAAATTTTATAATCCCGCTTTTACCCTGATGTCGTCGGCTTTGTCCGTATGCTCCCAGGTAAAGTCGGGATCCTGCCTTCCAAAGTGGCCGTATGCCGAGGTCTTCCGGTATATGGGCCGGAGCAGATCCAGGGTTTTTATGATCCCCGCCGGTTTCAGGTCAAATACCTCCCGGATGATCTCGGCACCTCTTTTTTCCGAGATTTTTCCGGTTCCCATGAAGTTCACCAGCAGGGAGACAGGTTCGGCAACCCCGATGGCGTAGGCGATCTGTACCTCGCACTTTTTGGCAATACCGGATGCCACCATGTTCTTGGCAATGTATCTGCCCATGTATGATGCACTTCTGTCCACCTTGGAGGGGTCCTTTCCCGAGAAGCATCCGCCGCCGTGGCTCCCCTGGCCTCCGTATGTATCGACGATGATCTTTCGACCCGTAACTCCGCAGTCACCCATGGGGCCGCCGATTACAAATTTACCTGTGGGATTTATAAAGAACTTTGTGTCTCCGTCCATCATGTCAAGGGGGATTACTTTTTTGATAACCTCCTTTACTATGGCATCTTTAAGATCGTTGTAACTTATGTCCGGTGTGTGCTGGGTGGATACAACGACCGTATCAACCCTTTTGGGGGTTCCGTCCACATACTCTATGGTCACCTGGGATTTGCCGTCGGGCCTTAGAAAATCCAGGGCACCGTTTTTTCTCACCTGGGCCAGGCGTTTGGTGAGCTTGTGGGCATAGCTGATGGGCATGGGCATCAGCTCCGGGGTCTCGTCGGTGGCAAAGCCGAACATCAAACCCTGATCCCCTGCACCCTGCTCCTTGAAAAGACCCTTACCCTCATCCACACCCTGGGCAATGTCCGGTGACTGGTGGCCTATGCTGGTCACCACGGAACAGGTACGCCAGTCAAATCCCATATCCGAGGAGTGGTAGCCTATCTCCCGTATGGTGTCTCTTACGATTTCGGGAATATCCACATAGCAGGAGGTGGTTATTTCACCTGCAATCATGGCAAGTCCTGTGGTTACAAGGGTTTCACAGGCCACCCGGCAGTTTTTATCTTCGGCCATGATGGCATCAAGGACACTGTCCGAGATTGCATCGGCCACCTTGTCGGGGTGACCTTCTGTTACCGATTCCGATGTGAAAAGAGAGGTTATCGGCTCTGTCATTATCATGCACTCCTTAATTAAAAAATTTTGGTTTAAATCCTAATGGTCTGAAAATATCCAGGTTATGGTTGAATAGAATTTTTAAATTAGATCATGGATGCTGTTTTGTCAACAAATGAGGTTTCGACAACATGGTGGAACTTACTCGGGAGTGGATGGAAAACGGACTGGAAAAGGGACGGAAACAGTTCCACATCGTTTTAAGGTTCTATATTTTATAACCGGTGATTAAAACGGGAATCATGGAGCAGATTTGAAATATTGCGTACTGCTGCAATTTTTGATGGATTTTTCACTTGGATTGGTGCAGAATAAAAAACTGTAAGGCAGATTTGACTGCGTTAATCACTGTTTTTAACGGCGTTCATCAAATATTCTGCCGATTTTTTTGAGTGAGTCAACTTGAAAACCGTAAAATTTAAGGAGAGATCAATGAAAATAAACATCGACAAAAATCTTGTTGAGTTTACACCGGAAACAGCAGATGAAAAGAACAAACTGGAGGCCCTTTGGAAGACTGTTGTCGATTGTGCAAGATTTAACAAGAAGCTTGTTCCTGTAGGGCAGTATGTTCCTTCCCAGGATACGCTGGCAAGGTTTGCCATAGAGGGTGCGGATCCTGAAAAACCCTCCGGAGATGCATACCCCGAAGTTTATGCAGATGCCGACTGCCGCTGCTACTGCCAGACCTGCAACAAGTATGTAGAGCTTAAAAAAGGTGACAGAATCCCGCCATGCTGCGGCAAACTGATGGAAGTTCTTGATTGATTATCCTGTAGGGACGCACCGCAGTGCGTCCCTGCATTCAACTACCCAATCAATGAGTTTGGCAATTCGCCAATTACATTCAGCTAACCAATCAATGAGTTTGACAACTCGCCAATCACATTCAGCTAACCAATCAATGAGTTTGACAACTCGCCAATCACATTCAACTACCCAATCAATGAGTTTGACAACTCACCAATCACATTCAACTACCCACCAATGAGTTTAGCAACGGCCTTTCCGTAATCCTGGGCCATGACTAATCCGCCCTCCATCCAGCTTGCCTTGAGCATCAATGGAGAGCCGGTCATTTTCATTTTAAATATATTTGCCATGGTGTCGAAAATTCTCTGGGGTGCTTCGCCGCTCCATCCAAAGGCACCGAATGATCCTCCCGGCAGATTTTCCAGACCCGCCCGCTCTGCAATGAAAAGAAGCTGCTTCATGGATGTGATCATCTCTCCATGGTAGGTGGAAGAGCCGAAAACATAACCGTCATAGCCCTTGAGCCCATCTTCGTTTTTGATATCAACGGCGTTTTTCAATGTTGCTCCGTGGCCGGAGATTCTTATCCCCTCACCGATCAGTTCCGCGATTTTTTTTGTTTCACCGGTTCTTGAGGCATAAACAATAAGTACTTCTCCCATTTTCATCTCCTTTAAAATTTACCTGTAATATAGACTTCCAGAAAAATCTTGAAGCATATCCATTCCCAAGGGCAGCCACAGGGGGCTGCCCCTACAGCATGATTACCAATTTCATTATCTGGAAAACTATAAATTTTTTTTTGTACGGGAATGGTTATGATTCAACACAGGATTGATCCGTCAATCCCTTTCACCGAGTTTTGGCCGGTCATGAACATCGCTTTTTTAAAGACCTTTTTGATGTGTTCCATGTGAATCTTGACACCCAGTGCCCCGGCACCCACGGCAGCCCTTATAACATCTCTGCCGAGAAGCACCGCATCTGCCCCAAGGGCTATCATCTTCAGCACATCGTAGCCTGTGCGGATTCCGCCGTCGGCGGTAATGAAAACCCTGCCCTTGAGGGCCGAGGCAATTTCGGGCAGAACTTCAGCCACCCCGGGAGTGGAGTCCAAGACCCGGCCTCCATGGTTGGAGACGGATATTACAGATGCCCCGGCATCGGCACAGGCCAGGGCATCTTCCACAGACATTATGCCCTTGGTTATAAAGGGCAGGGATGTGAAACGGACAAGCTCTGTAAGATCATTGATGCTCTTTCTGAACACGGGCTGGCCATGACGGGCCATTATAGTGGAACCGCAACCGTCCAGATCCAGACCCACAGCAGGGCAGCCGGCCTCCTCGGCCAGGGTTATGAGCCTTTTGAGTACATCCTGGGAGCGGGGTTTGAAGATGGCGATCCCCCTTCCCGGGAGTGCTGTTCCATCAATATCCTTTTTCAGGTTCTCATCTTTTAAAACATCCAGGGCAGGGTTGTCATCGGGTGTATAAAACCAGGTATCTCCCCGCCATCCAATGGTGCCGGCATCCCGGCATCCCCTTACCACGGCACGGCAGAAATCCCGTTCCGGCATGGCATCATTATACTTTTCAATTCCTGCGGTGGAAGCTCCCATAACCGGAAAGTCCAGTTTCATGCCAAGGAATTCCGTGGATGTGTCCGGCTCAATATGATCGCCCACCACACGCATCTTAAGCCTTATATTCATTAGGGATGCGTAGTTTGCGGCAAAGGATCTTCCCTGGCCGGCCCCCCCGAACCCTATGGGTTTGCCGTAGGCCTCCTTCTGGCACACCTTGTCGAAGCCTCCGTCGCAAAAGGGGTAGGCCGCACAAAGTCCCTTAAGACGTTTCCTTGCAATGTCACGCACATCTTCGGGTGTCCCGGGAAGGGCAACATCCTCTCTGTTTATCATAAGTTTTGCATCGGAGCCGCATACAGAGCAGCTATCCGGACGGGAATCCCGCTCCTGCTCATCACTGCAATTGAGGCAATACCATTTTGACATATTTCGATGGTTCCTCCTTTATAAATGTGGCGTAAAATCCCTATCCTTGGTAGGTTAGGGGTAGTTCTGTTCGTTGTAACGACATATCCTGGAACTTCCCGGGTCCCAGGTTATGAATGGAGGGTTAGAAAAAGTTTGTCCCCTGGAGTTCAAAGGGATGGTCTATAAGGGGTTTGTTCCTTAAGACAGGAACTCTTCCATGGAAGGGGACGGTCTCGGTTTCATAAAAAACACCGGTGGGTATCCTCTCCCCCCATTCCATGGAGCGTTCAAGGGCCGCCGGGATGCTGGTGAAATCATGGCCCTCCTCCTGGAGATCGTACACCCTCTCCTTGTACCATTGGTGGGTATTTATTTTGTTGAATGATACACAGGGCTGGAGAATATCCAGCAGTGCAAAGCCCTTGTAGTTCATGGCCCTTTTAATAAGGTTCACAAGCTGTTCCGATGACCCGGAAAAGCTCCTTGCCACAAAACCCGCACCGGAAGCCACGGCTGTTGCCAGGGGATTGAAGGGAGATGATGTCACCCCGTCCTTTTGCATTTTTGTCACCATTCCCAGGGCCGAGGTTGGTGATGCCTGTCCCTTGGTAAGTCCATACACCTGGTTGTTATGGACCATGAGGGTAATATCAATATTTCGCCTGATGGCGGCAAGGAAGTGATTACCTCCTTCTCCGTAACAGTCCCCGTCCCCTGAATTCACCACCACATTCAGGTCATGGTTGGCACATTTTGCCCCCGTTGCAACGGGAATGGCCCTGCCGTGGAGGGAGTGGAACATGTTCCCGTTCATGAAGTGGGGAGTCTTTCCGGCCTGGCCAATGCCGGAGACAAAAAGAATGTTTGCCGGCGGTATGTTCAGATCGGCAAAGGCATTTTTCATGGCTGCCTGGATTGGAAAATTGCCACAGCCGGGACACCATTTGTTTTCAAAATCATTGTCGTAATCTGTAATTTCAACCATTTTATGCTCCCATAAATGTTCTTTTACTTTTACATCGCCTTTCCTGTTATCTTTCCTTAATTATAGACTTTCAGAATTATAGACTTTCAGAAAAATTTTTTATTTTTTGAGGGCAGCCACAGGGGGCTGCCCCTACAATATTTTGCCAATTTAATTATCTGGAAAATTATATCTATCCTTGTATTTTCCCTGGCATCAATGCCTGGGAATTTTGTGCTTCCATAACTGTTTTTGTCACTGTGATGTTTGTCAAAAATGTCCATTGCGGAGATAATAAGTTTGTCATAGATGTCGATTCCGGCAATAATAACATTGATTTCCTGAATCAATCAAACTATAAAAACTTAAATATTCCAATAGTGGTAAGTTTTTAAGATGTTCAGCGACCTCTATCTGTTTCCATAGCCATTTTACCGGGGGATAATTCGTCAACTACCCCTACGGCACTTCGTGACCGTAGGGGTTTCCTTGAGGAGGTTTTATGAAAATTTTATTGTGCGGAAATAAGGGCCAGCTTGGATGGGATTGCAGGCGGGTATTTGAAAAGGAGCATGAACTCCATCTCTTTGATCTGCCGGAGCTTGATATTACAGACAAGGAGATGGTACTGGAGAGGGTCTCCTCGGTGGGGCCGGATGTGGTGATAAACTGCTCCGCCTATACCATGGTTGACAGATGTGAAAATGATGAAAAGAGTGCCTTTGCCGTTAATGCCCAGGGTCCGGAAAACCTTGCCCTGGCATGTGTTGATGCCGGAGCCCTTCTCGTTCATATCTCCACGGATTATGTTTTTGACGGTACAAAAGAGCCTCCGGAGAGTTATTGTGAAACCGATATTCCCAATCCCCTTTCCGTGTACGGCAGGACAAAACTTGAGGGGGAGAGACGTATTGCCGGAGTTCTCGACAACCATATCATTGTGAGGAGTGCATGGCTCTATGGCATCGGTGGTGGAAATTTCCTCAAAACCATGCTGGGACTGGCCCTTAAAAATCCTGGAGGTGAGGTGAGGGTGGTCAACGATCAGTTTGGTTCCCCCACATGGACATTGAGACTGGCACTTCAATTGGAACGCCTTGTTCAGATGCGGGGACGGGGTATCTATCATGCAACATCCGAGGGTTACTGCTCCTGGTATGAGCTGGCAGTCCATTTTTTGAAGCTTATGGATATCCCCTTTAATGTGGTTCCGTGCAGCACTGATCAATATCCGACCCCGGCCCACCGTCCTGCCAATTCCATCCTTGATAACGCAAGACTTAAAAAGAGCGGCAACAATCTCATGACCGGCTGGAGATACGGGGTGGAGAATTTTGTCTCAAGGTATCACAGGCAGCTTATGGATGAGGCCGGAGGGGGCAATGGCTGACATGGATCTCTCAAAACTTGAATCTACAATTGTCTCGATTGTGCGTTACGGCTTCGGCAGAACCCTGGAGCAGGCCACCCGGGTTGATATATTCAATGCGGTCTGTCTAACGGTGCGGCAATACATGATTGATGTCATGCTGGAAACAGAAAAACGGTACATGGACGGGGATGTCAAAAGGATGTACTATCTATCCATGGAGTTCCTCACCGGCCCCCTTCTGGCAGCCAATCTTATAAACCTTGGTATTTATGAGGAGTGCCGGAAAATCATAAATGGAATGGGCATTGATTTCGATGCTCTGGTGGAGTTTGAACCTGATCCCGCCCTTGGCAACGGAGGGTTGGGTCGTCTTGCCGCCTGTTTTCTGGACTCCCTGGCCAGTATGGATATGCCCGGTTTTGGTTATGGAATAAATTACGACTACGGCCTGTTTCACCAGAGCATCATTGGGGGGCACCAGCATGAACGGCCGGATTTCTGGTATAACAAGTCATCGCCCTGGCTCATGCGCATGGGCGGGGAGAAGTGCATGATCCCTGTCTTTGGAAGAATAGAGGATACCCAGGACATGCAGGGTGCCTACAATCCCATGTGGGTGGAGTGGAAGCTCATAGTGGGCAGGCCCCACGATCTCCTCATCGTGGGCCATGGGAGAAGGACGGTGAATCGTCTGAGGCTCTTTTCCGCCTGGGCCTCCGAGGATTTCGACATGGATATTTTCAACGAAGGAGATTATTACAGGGCACTGGAAGACAAGATACGATTCGAGAACATATCCAAGATACTCTACCCCTCGGATTCCAGGGATGCCGGCAAGGAGTTGCGTCTGGTCCAGGAGTATTTCCTGGCGGCCTGCTCCATCCAGGATATCATTTCCATATATCTGAAGGGGCACGACTCCTTTGGGATGTTCCATGAAAAGGTGGCCATACACTTGAATGACACCCATCCTGCCCTGGCAGTTGCCGAACTTATGAGGTCCCTTATTGATGTCCATTTCCTTGAGTGGGACCATGCCTGGGAAATAACCACGAAAACCCTTGGATATACCAACCATACCCTTATGCCCGAGGCCCTGGAGAGATGGCCGGTATCCATTATGGCCAGGGTTGTTCCCCGTCATCTTCAGATTATACGTGAGATTGACCGCCGTTTCCTTGAAATGGTGTCGAAAAAATATCCGGGAGATAACCGGAAAATCCGGCGGATGGCCATTGTGGATGAAGGGCCCCAGGGCCCGGGGGAGGTTCGCATGGCCCATCTTGCCATTGTGGGGAGTCACTCGGTCAACGGTGTTGCCGCCATCCACTCCGAGCTTGTGAAAAGCTGCCTTGTCCCTGATTTTTATGGATTGTGGCCGGAAAAGTTCAGCAACAAGACCAACGGGGTGACTCCAAGAAGGTGGCTCCTTCGTGCCAATCCAGGCCTCTCCGGACTTATATGTGATGCCATCGGCCAGGAGTGGGTATGGGATATGGAATGTCTCAGGGAACTTGAGAGGTTCAGCCGGGATCGGGAGTTCCTTCTCTCACTTCTCAGGGTCAAGCATGAAAACAAGTTGCGACTTGCCTCCATCATAAAGGATACCACCGGAATCTCGGTGGATCCGGACTCCATATTTGATATCCAGGCCAAAAGGATTCATGAGTATAAAAGGCAGCTTCTCAATGCCATGCAGATTATCCATACCTATTGCCAGATAAAGGACGACAATGTATATCCTCCGGTTCCCAGGACTTTTATATTTTCAGGAAAAGCTGCACCGGGATATTTCATGGCAAAGCTCATAATCCGTTTCATCCACGGCATTGCAGAGGTGATAAACCTTGATAAAAGGGCAAATGGGTGGATAAAGGTGGTCTTTATTCCCGATTACAGGGTCTCCCTTGCCGAAAAGATGATTCCGGCTGCTGATGTGAGCCAGCAGATATCAACGGCAGGCATGGAGGCATCGGGCACCGGAAACATGAAATTTGCAATGAACGGAGCCGTCACCGTAGGCACCCTGGACGGTGCCAATATTGAAATCGCCCAGGAGGTGGGAGACGAAAACATCTATATCTTCGGCCACAGGGTGGATGAGATAGACCGGATCAGAAGGGAGTTTGATGCCCCCGGGCAGATGGAGGCTTGTCCTGGGCTTGCCAGGGTTATGGATTCAATCAACTCCAATACATTCTCTTCCCGGGAGCCCGATATCTTCAAACCCATCTACGATGCCCTGGTCCATGGCCGGGACTATTACTGTCATATGGCTGATTTTCAATCCTATGCAGATGCCCAGGCAAGGGTGGCCCTGGATTATCTCAACCGGGACGCGTGGGCAGTAAAATCACTTTTCAATACGGCAAGAACCGGCAAATTTTCCAGTGACCGTACCATTTGCCAGTATGCGGATGAAATATGGCACATTAAAAGTACAGCAGGGGAGTTGTAAAATGAACGTAAGCAATGACGGGAATATTGAATGTCAGGGTGGTATTAACATAATAAATGATGGGAATATTGAATGTCAGGGTAGTATTAACATAATAAATGACAGGAACATTGAATGCCCGGGGGGTAACGTACTCAAAGAACTTTTAAACCTTCTAAAGCTGGAAAAGATCGAGGAGAATATTTTTCGGGGAGAGAGCCAGGATCTTGGATTCGGCAGTGTGTTTGGGGGACAGGTTCTGGGCCAGGCACTCTCGGCAGCCACCCAGACCGTGGAGCCTGATCGCCAGGCCCACAGCATACACGGCTATTTCATGCGGGCAGGTGATGCTGCAAAGCCCATTGTCTATACGGTTGACTGCATCCGGGACGGAAAAAGTTTTACCACCCGAAGGGTTGTGGCGGTTCAGAAGGGTCGGGCCATATTCTCCATGTCTGCATCTTTTCAAAAGGATGAAAATGGTTTTGATCATCAGGACGAAATGCCTGATGTGCCGGGCCCGGAGGGTATTGAATCCGATACGGAAAAAGCCCGGAAAATTGCCCACAGGATTCCTGCAAAGATACTGGATAAGATGATATGCCAAAAACCCATTGAGATCAGGGTTGTCAATCCTGTAAATCCCTTTAATCCCGAAAAGAAGGCTCCTTTGAAGTATGCATGGTTCAAATCCATTGATACCATACCCGACGATATAGCTGTTCATCGTTATATGCTGGCATATGCGTCGGATTTCAATCTTGTAACCACATCCCTATATCCCCATGGAAAGACCTTCTGGTCCCCGGATATGCAGGTGGCAAGTCTGGATCATGCCATGTGGTTTCACAGGGATTTCCGGATGGATGAATGGCTTCTCTATGCAATGCAGAGCCCCAGTGCCGGTCGGGCAAGGGGCCTGAATATAGGTAACATCTTCACCAGGGACGGAAAGCTTGCAGCCACTGTGGCCCAGGAGGGCTTGATTCGCTACAGAAGTCTATGAATGGCAGCCTTTGCAGCTTGTGGGGCCTGTACTCTTGTTGGCCTTTTGAAGCTCTCTATGGCACTTGATGCACACTTCATTCATCACCTGCTTTTTTTTCAGCTCATCGGCCCCTTTCATCTTTTTTATGACTTCCAGCTCTTTGGGAAATGTATCGTGGCATACATTGCAGTCATCAAGTCCATCCTGATGAAGTTTGTGGGGGAAGGGCACCTCTCCCCTGGAGCCTCCGTCCAGTGTTATCTCCGGGGCACCACTGATGACTTTCTGGGATGCTGTGACAACGGCAGCGATAAAAATCACCAAAGATATAATTATTATTTTCAAGATAGTTCTATTCATGGCATTTACTCCTTAAGGTTGCATAAAAAGTTTAAATTACCAATTCTTTCCGAGAATTTCAAAATATCCGGATGGTTTTACACAGGCAGGACACTTGTCAGGTGCGGATTTTCCCAGGTGAATATATCCGCATCCCAGGCATTTCCATGTCTGTTCCTCCTGGCGCTCAAAGGCAGTGTTACGGGCTATGTTGGCCGCCAGCTCCCTGTATATCTCTTCATGGTGCTTTTCAGCAACGGAAATGGCATCAAGGGTGTCGGCCGCCCTTTTATAGCCCTCATCCCTGGCAATGGCCGCAAAACCAGGATACATTTCTGTGTGGATATAGCGTTCAATATCTGCCGAGGCAATGAGATTGGCATGGGTATCCTTTATCACCCCTGCTGGAAATTTCCATTTGATCTCCAGCTCCCCGCCATTGAAAAACTTAAAAAAGCGCAGGGCGTGTTCGGTCTCCTGATCCGATGTCTCCTGGAAAATATTAGATATCTGTTTGAATCCGTCATCCTGGGCACGTTTTGCAAAAAACCTGTAACGTGTGCTTGCCTGGGTTTCCGCAGCAAAGGCTGTAAGAAGATTTACGGCTGTTTTGCTCTCCTTGAATTTCCCCATGGTTCCTCCTGGTTTACTCTTTTGTATATTTCCAGAAAAATATTTCAACAAATCGATTTTTGAGGGCAACCACAGGGGGTGCCCCCTACAGCAGCCGCAAGGGACTGCCCCTACAGTATGGCTGCCAATTTTATTATCTGGAAAACTATTATGATTACTCTTCTATGATGATGGCTTCTGCACCGCATTCACTTGCGGCTCTTCTTACAACATCCTCAAGGTGCTTGGGGATATCATCCATTTTAACGATGGAGAGGAGCTTATCTTCATCATATTCAAACACTTCGGGGCAGAGTTCATTGCAGTTTCTGTCTCCCATGCACTGATCCGTAATTTTGGCTTTCATAAGAATCTCCTTAAGATTTGGTTGATTTGCCGCCCCGGGAATTATCTTAATCCTTGAAGTGCGGCTGTTGTGGGCAGGTGCCACTGTTGTGGACACTTGCGGCTGTCGTGGGTACGTATCACTTTTGTGGTCACGTACTGCTGTTGTCAATACATGCTACCATTGTCGGCATCTATGATGGGTACATTAAAGAGAGTAAAAATGCAAGTATGATTTTAAATGGCCGTGGTTGGGAGAGGTATTGAGCGGCCCTGACCGCGGGCTATAGTGGTGAAAGGTGATAAATTACCCTGACGCTGGGAGATTTTAAGGCACTTGGAGGGGAGAGGTTTTAAGGTGCCTGGCGGGGGCAGACAAATGAATCAAGGCTCAGACCTGGGGTGTCTAAAAACCAATTTTATGCCCAAATCGTGATGATGTAGAGACGCAATGCATTACATCTCTACCGTTTATGGTCAAAAAATGAGCAATCGAAAATGTCAGATTTTGACACCCCAGATATATCCTTATT
>JADGBO010000044.1:0-1563 GCA_015231465.1 Desulfamplus sp. | reverse complement strand
AAGGACATTCAGAGAATGAAGTTATGCCACTTATCTTACTTTCAGCACCGCATTTAGAACATTTTTTTATCATTAGAAATTCTTTCTTGGTTATTTACTACTGTCTCGTGTCTAAGGCTGCGGGTCAGGGGTGCTTGGAGCGTAGCGGGAAGCGTCACCTGCACCCGGCTTGTTAGCTACTTTCAGAACTAACATTAATGATCATATCGTATATTATAAGAATTCCACCAAAAATAAAAAGTGAACTCATTAATCCAACTGATATGTCGGGCAAACCCAAAATTGATGAAATAATGGAAGAGATAATGATAAAATTGGTAAATTTTTTTCTTATCTTAGATTGCATTTCATCAGTTTGAAAATCTATAAAATATTTCTGGCATATTCTCCAAATGAACATTAAAAAAGAAGCTGAATAAAAGGATATCGCCTTAATATTTGTCGTCAAATTAATTGGCGGAAAAAGAGTCAAAGTCATAATTATTAAAGAAATACCAATGACAACTGCGGCAAATTTAATTTGTTTCAACCCAAGAAGAATAAAAGCAATCGTTGCCATAATTATTCCCCCTGAAATTATCGCAAGTCCAATAAAAGTAGCTTGAATACCGTGATAATATTTTATTTCATCAGGGGGGCCAGATACAGAACCATACCGCGTTTGAATTACAGCTACTTGGTCAATAATTTTCTGAGCCCCTAAAAAAAACATCACTGTTGCAAATAGTAATAGACCGATAGATACTATATATGGTTTATATTTCATTTGTAAGCTAACGTTTAGGATATGCTGCAAGCCGTGCTGAACACGAGTCTGTAACCCGTCAATCGGCTGCAATACATCCTCGGTTTTTGGTTTAAATCAAATGGGTGCAGCTCGTGGTTTTTAAGATTTTATGATTTAAAATACATCAATAATATCATATAGTTATAGCAAATCATGAAAGTGACAAAAACACTTAAATGGTTAAAATATGCAAAAAATTGTAAGAATTCATGTTTTTCACCTCTTCTTTTAATTTACGAAATTGCTAACATGCTGATATTATTAGATGCTAAAAAATCAATTTTTAGTATACCACGAGCTGCAACCTAATGATTTTCCATGAGCTTGTCAAATTCATCAACAAAAACAACGGCATAGGCTGCCTTGTCCAAAATATCCCCATCCTTATCATCTTCATCAATGAAATAGGCGTTGGAAAGAAGATACCCGAAAAATTTTCTGTCAACCTTTACATCCGCGGCAAATTTCATCACAAAGTCAGGTTCTTTATTAGAAAATTTTGCCTCCATTATAAACGGCCTGAGGTATTCATGAGCTTCCTGGTATGAAAAATCAGAACCCTCTGGCAGCATTTCATTGACTTTATTTTCGTTTATGTTTCTTATTGTATTTAAAATCAATGAGGCATTCATCTCATGAAATATCATAGACCCCTTTTATCTCCTCAAAATCAAAAGGTTATTCGCTTTTCCAGGGCATAACAGTAGTTACTGCTCAATATTTAAGTGCTTATTGAACCCCGAGATGCTCTTAAAACGAACAATCAGTTTCGTTTT
>JADGBO010000043.1 GCA_015231465.1 Desulfamplus sp. | reverse complement strand
GGAACGGAACAGAGGATAACCAGCCCGAAGAGAATGAAACCCGGGACAATCAGCCTTAATGAACCCGAAGAGAATGAAACCCGGGACAATCAGCATTAATGAACCCGAAGAGAATGAAAACCCAGGAAAATTCAGCCGGTGATTATTATTGACGAGCTGCAGGCCCTGGAATCTATTTATTTCAATTCCCAACGGGAGCTGGTTAAGGAACTGATCAATTTTTTTGTGGCCATGACCAAGGAGAGTCATTTGTGTCACGTGCTTTTGTCCAGCTCTGATGGATATTTTATTGAAAAATTATACAATGACAGCAAGCTGAAAAAGACCTCCAAGCTTTTTGAAGTCGATTATTTGCCCTGCGAAGATATTACCTACTGGCTGGAAAATCTCAAAAAGGAATCCAAGATCAAGGATTTTGTCCTGAGTGGGTCCCAGATTGACTACATCTGGGAGCATTTCGGGGGTAGCATCTGGGAGATATCCTCTCTGCTGGGTGATTTGTTACGGGTTTGCCGGAAGGGCCATGTGCCTGATCACAAAATGCAGGAGATCGTGGATGGGTATATGGTGCAGGCCAGCAGTTATTTCAAGGAATACGCCGGGCTGGATACCTCCAAGTCTGCACTTTTGACAGAAATTCATCATCATATACAGAACAAAGGGTTTGTGGAAGAATTAAATCTCAAGCCCCTTTTGGATCATGGCCATTATGAAAACAGGCAGGCGGTGCAGGAAGATATGAACAATTTGGTACGTAATAATTTTTTGTACTACAATCCTACCCTTGCCCGGTACAAAATGCAGGGCAAAAGCATGGATATAGGGCTTATGCGTTATGTGCAAGAGGTGAATCAACAATGATGTATAGACTTCCAAAAGAACCATGGGGTGTCTAAAAACCAATTTGATGCCCAAAGTCAGATTTTGACACCCCAGAATATCCCCCATGGCGGCTCAGCATGGCTATCAGAACATGCCAAAATGCTGCTGCAAGATATATTTCCCCACCATTTACGCCAAAAATCAATGATTATGAAGCCAATCCTGGCACTTGATCATCTATTTCGAATGGATATTCCTCAAGGAATTTGCAATGACTTGCCACATCAAGATCAACATGGTATCCTTACCTTAAGTACGGAACCATTGGAAACCATTCTTATTCCAATGTAATTATTAAATTTGGCTAAGGTATTATCATATGAACAAAGACAAAAAAAAGGACATGGAACAAGATTCCTTGACTGTGGAATCTTGCTTTTCATCTCTTCAAGATGCAACAGAAAAAAATTCTGCATTGGATATTCCGGAAATAGAGACCGTTGACCGGGCGGATTTTCTTATGCCTTCGAAAAAAAAATATTCAAATACAAAAAATGCCCTTGTAAAATCAGACCCATTGCAGAGTTATCTTGCGGAGATAAATCGCTACAGGCTTTTGACAAGGGATGAAGAGGTGATACTCGGCACAAAAATCCAGCAGGAGAATGACAGTGAATCCGCTTATATCATGGTAACCTCAAATTTGAGGCTCGTTGTTAAAATTGCACTGGAATTTCAGAGAATATGGATGCAGAACCTTCTTGACCTTATCCAGGAGGGAAATATAGGATTGGTTCGGGCAGTGAAAAAATTCGATCCCTACAAAAATGTTAAATTTTCTTATTATGCATCTTTCTGGATCAAAGCCTATATACTTAAATTTATTATGGATAACTGGCGTCTTGTGAAAATTGGGACGACCCAGGCCCAGCGAAAACTTTTTTTCAGACTTAAAAAAGAGAAGCAGCGATTAATTGAAGAGGGTTTTGACCCAGGTACCAAGCTTTTGTCTGAACGGATGGGGGTCTCGGAGCAGGATATAGTTGACATGGACCAGCGTCTTGATGGATGGGATCTCTCCTTAGATGAGCCCATCAGGGATGACTCCCCGACCCAGCGTATTGATTTTCTTGATTCGGAGATGGTCTCCACCGAAGATAAAGTGGCCCGCAAGCAGATTGAAGATATTCTCCATGACAGTGTAGATGCCTTTAAAAAGACGCTTAAGCCCAGGGATCTTGCTATATTCAATAAACGGATTTTTGCAGATGAGCCGTTGACACTCCAGGAGATTGGAGATGAGTATAATCTTTCAAGGGAGAGGGTGCGTCAACTTGAAAATAATATAATTAAAAAGATGAAGACTTTTTTCAAAAATGAGATACCTGATTTTGAATCCTATGAAGACCTAATATAGTTGTATTGTGAAGAGATAATCGAGATTAAATCTTCTGGATGGTTCAAAAAATCAGGCTATTTTTGAGCATATGTGTTTATACGAGGGGGTGGCTACTGTGAGATTTGTCAAAATTTCAATTTATATTAAAATATTGACTGTGCCTTTATTTGTGTTTGTTTTCATGACTTTTTCCGGATGTACACTCTTTACGAATGTTTATCCCGGGGGTAATGCGGGAGATTCGGTTTCAGATGATGCGGCAGAGAAGACCCCGGGCCAGGCCATTGATGAGCATGCCCCTGCTGTTGAATATCCTGCTGTTGAAGATGAGAAGTCCGGTGGCGATACAACCGGCGGCCATGAAGATTTTGAGGATGATGTAGTACCCGGAAACATCATGGAAGGAGAAACTCTTTCTGAACGGGATCATTATGATCAAGGTCCAGCGTACTACCATTATATGAAGTTTGAGCTGCAAAAGAGCAAAGGAGATACTGACGGTGCCCTGAATTCCCTGCATAGGGCCCTTGCACTGGATCCGGATTCCCTTTTTCTTCATCAGAATCTCATTTTTTTCTACCTCGCACTAAAAGATGAGACAAAAGCCGAGGAAGCTGCCGAAGAGATGGTTCAAAGGCATCCCCATGACACATCCGCACTCCTTCTTCTTGCTAAAATCAAACGGCAGATGAATCTTGAAGATGAAGCAAGGGAACTTTATCAGCAAATTATTCAAAAGGATGCCGACAATCGGGATATTTATATAGTTCTTGGCAATATGTATATTGAGAAAGGCTATTTCGATGATGCATTCAGGATTTTTTCCCGGATGTCCCGGGTTTTCCCTGATGACTATGTCGCCTATTTCTTCCTTGGCCGCATCCACTTGGAAAAGAAAAATTATCTATATGCAGAAAAGGCTTTTGCACGATGCATTGAACTGAACCAGGAGCTTGTGGAGCCAAGATTTGAATTGATTTCAGTTTACAAACACCTGGATGCCCCGGGCCGTAAAAAGAGACAGAGCCATAAAAAGATAGTTTCACTGTACCAGGAGATACTTGATCTTGAACCGGATAACATAAGGGCATTGGTGGAGATGCCCATCTATCTTCTTCAGAATGATCAGCGTTCAAAGGCATCTGTCATGTTTAGGGACCTGTCTGAAAAGAACAGAAAAAATCCGGCCATTACCATGGCACTGGCCAAGGAGTTCATAGGTAACGAGAGATATATGGATGCTGCAACTCTGTTTACAGAGATGCTCAACAGTGATCCTGACAATGACTCCCTGAACTACCTGGCAGGGCTTGCCTTTTCCGGTATTAAGCAGAGTACCAGGGCGGTGGAGCATTTTTTGAAGGTATCCCAGAATTCGGAGCAGTATAAAAAGGCTGTGGTTCATGCTGCATATCTTTACAAAAAGATGAACGAAGATGACAAAGCCATGGAGTTTCTGGAGAAAAAACATGAAGAGCTTCCCAGGGACATCGACCTTATGGCCTATCTTGCAGCCATTTATGAAGAGAAAGGTATGCTTGATGATGCCCTCAGGCTGTTGAGAAGAGCCCTTGATTATTCGCCGGAAGACAGGGAAATTCTTTTTCGATCAGGGGTGGTGCTTGATAAACTCGGTGATAAAGAGACCTGCATAAAAACCATGAGAAGGCTTATAGCCATTGATGCCGAACATGCCGGTGCCCTTAACTATCTTGGATATACCTATGCTGAGATGGGGGAGAACCTCCATGAGGCTGAGGAGCTAATCATAAGGGCCCTGGAAATCAAACCCCATGATGCCTACATAACAGACAGTCTGGGGTGGGTCTATTACAAAAAGGGCATGTATGAAAGAGCTGTGGAGATACTTGAAAAGGCTGAGAAACTCTCCTCTGGTAATGGAGATTCCGTAATTGCCGAACACCTGGGAGATGCCTATAAGGCCCTGGATATGATTCAGGATGCCCTCGGGGCCTATGGAAGGGCCCTTGACGCAGCCGAGGATGATGAACGCAGGAGCCTGCTTCAGGATAAGATAGATGAACTGAAAGGGAACGGAACCGAGGATAACCAGCCCGAAGAGAATGAAACCCGGGACAATCAGCCTTAATGAACCCGAAGAGAATGAAACCCGGGACAATCAGCATTAATGAACCCGAAGAGAATGAAAACCCAGGACAATCAGCATTAATGAACCCGAAGAGAATGAAAACCCAGGACAATCAGCCGGAAGATAATACACCCAATCACAATGAGCAGGAAGAAGATGTTTATTCCGAATAGAGAAAAGTTCACTCCCGGCCCTTCCCGGACAGGAGGGTTATTTGTCTCTACAATACTCTATCCTGTCTCTTTTTTTGCCGCCATATGTTTTGGTGTATTCATCCTCTTTATGCTCTCCGGGTGTACCATGTCTAATATAGGAGATATATCCCGGTCCGATGATAACATATCCCTTCATACATCAAGAATCATGGATTCCCTTGTTACAAGAAACAAGGGCATTGAAACCTGCCGGGGAACCGGATGGATCACCCTTTTTGAAGATGGCCGATCCAAACGTTTCAGGATGGCCTGGGCAGCAAGGTTTCCTGACAGGATACGCCTGACCCTTTTAAGTGCCGGACATCCTGTGGAGACCGTTGCTGCCAACGGCACCTCCGTTACGATGGTATCCCACACCGGAGCCCATCCCGTCCATACCATAAGATCGCCAAACCCCCTTCTTACAAAGCTTGTCCTTGTTCCCATTACAGTCAGGGATGTGATCTCCATTTTTGCAGGCAGGATTCCCCTGCGTGATCATGAAAACGTCAAAAGGGTTGAAGTTACCTATGCAATAAGTGATGATCAAGGAAAGGATTTAATGCATGATCCTGGAAGGGATTCAAATCATGATCCTGGAAGGGATTTAAAGCATGATCCTGGAAGGGATTTAAATCATGATCCTGGAAGGGATTCAAAGCATGATCCTGGAAGGGATTCAAAGCATGATCCTGGAAGGGATTTAAAGCATGAAGCTTCCCTGTCCGACCCCTTTGCCCCTGGCCCATTGCGTAATATTGTCACGGACATTATGCTGGTATTGGAACACCAGGGAAGGGATGTGCAGAAAATTGTACTCAATCAAGCCGGTTCTGTTCTTAGTTACTCCTTGATGGAGATAGGGATTTCTGGTAAAAACATATCCCTGTCCGGCAGAAACTCTTCCTCCGGCATGAACTCTTCCTCCGGCATGAACTCTTCCTCCGGCAGGAACTATTCCTCCGGCAGGAACTATTCCTCCGGCAGGAGTTATCCATCCGGCAGGAACTCTTCCTCCGGTAGAAACTCTTCCTCGGTTAGGAACGGAGAATACACAGTATTCCATGACAAAATGAAAACCTTTGACCATTATCTCATACCTGTAAAAATGAGGATCGCAGACCCCTTTAATAAACTTGTGGAGATAGAGATAACATCTTATGAGTCCAATGTTCCCATGGATAATGATATATTTACCTTGACAGAATTAAGATAGTACTCATTATATTCTGGGTTATGAATTATTGTTAATAACAACCATTTAAAAAAAATGGGAACCCTTTAAAAATACCCGGCCCTTTTTAAAATACCCGGCCATGCCATGTCCGGGTGTTGTTTTTTACGGGGCACAATAACTTATTTACTATAGCTTTCCAGATAATTAAATTGGTTATGGTACTGTAGGGGCAGCCCCCTGTGGCTGCCCTCAAACATGGATTTGCTAAAATATTTTTCTGGAAGTCTATACCTGGCACAATAATTTATTTAAGGGTTCCATCACAGGAGCAATTGAAACATGCTTTACGACAGCGTTGATCAGGCAAAAAAAAGAACATCAGGATGTCCCTCCCAGGGTGAACAGGAACAGCAGCGACAGCAGCAGGAAGAGATGATAAAAAACTCCCTTTCAAAGATCAGACACAAAATATTTGTCTTGAGCGGAAAAGGAGGGGTGGGCAAGAGCAGCGTATCTGTCAATCTTGCAGCAAGCCTTTCAGAAAAAGGTTACAAAACAGGATTGATGGACGTTGATCTCCACGGCCCCTCCATTGCACATATGATGGGAATTACCGACCTCCTTGATCTCTCTCCAAACCAGCTTCTTCTGCCCAAGAGCATAGGGAAGAACCTCAAGGTAGTCTCCATCCAGGCATTGATGCAGGATAAGGATCAGGCCATCATATGGAGGGGGCCTGCCAAAACAGGCATGATAAAACAGTTTGTGGGTTCGGTGGAGTGGGGCGAACTTGATTTTCTGGTGATTGATGCCCCTCCTGGAACCGGGGATGAACCCATTTCCGTGGTTCAGACCATTCCCGAAGCCAAGGCAGTCATTGTTACCACCCCCCAGGAGGTGGCCCTGGCAGATGTACGTAAATCCATCTCCTTTTGCAGGACAGTGAAAATCGAGACCCTTGGCATAGTGGAAAATATGGGGCCGTTCCAATGCCCCCACTGCAACCAGGTTATTGAGCTTTTCAAAAGCGGCGGCGGAGAAGCCACCGCAAAAAAAGAGGGTTTAAAGTTTCTCGGCTCCATACCCTTTGACACCGGGGTTGTAAATTCCGGTGACAACGGCACACCCATGGTTCTCCAGGATAAAGATTCAGTTTTTTCCAAAGCTTTTGAAAAGATTGTGGAGAACATAACAAAACAGCTCTTATAATATTGACCATGTTTTCCAACAGATATTACAGAACCATATCAAGCCGCAGGGGACTTGTCTCCTTCATTGTTACGGTGAAAGAGACGGATCTTCACATCCAGGCATGTTCGGATATGTCTGATGCTGCATTGAGGGAAGTATTGAAGCAAAGGGGACATGTCGAAGCCTACATTGATATGGTTCCGGTTTTCAGAACATCGCTGACACCAATTTTACAAGAATCTTACACCCCTCCGGCTCCTGCCATTGTTGCACAAATGCTGGACGCTTCCCGCAGGACCGGAGTGGGGCCCATGGCTGCCATTGCCGGAGCAATATCCCAGTTCACGGGTAATGAGCTTCTCAAAAGTTCCAGTGAAGTTATTGTGGAAAACGGCGGAGATATTTTTTTTAAAACCCATTCCCATATCTCCATTGCAGTTTTTGCAGGACAATCCCGACTCAGTATGAAAATAGGTGTACGCATTGCACCTCGCACCTCACCGGCCGGGTTATGTACATCTTCGGGCACCGTGGGGCACTCCACAAGTTTTGGCAAGGCCGATGCCGTAACAGTACTTTCATCTTCGGCTGTCCTGGCCGATGCCGCGGCCACGGCCATTGCCAATCTGGTGCAGACCCGGGAAGATATAGAGCCTGCCCTGGAAAGGGGAAGGAATATCAAGGGTGTGGAAGGCATTTTGATCATCAAGGGAGATCAACTGGGAGCCTGGGGAGATATTGAACTGGTATCAATCTCCCCTTAATTTTAATTCCCTAAAATAACGGCCATGGCAGACCCGTCTGCCACAAAAAGCATTAAAGCTGATTAATGATTACTGATTACTGACGGCTGACCACCCGACCACTAATTACTGACCGCTGTCAAATACTGCCGACAATGGAAGGAGATGGAATTTTGGATACTTATTATATTGACGGTGCCTTTGTCAATGATGACCAGGCCCGAATATCAGTCAAAGACATTGCCCTGCTCAGGGGATATGGAATCTTTGATTTTCTGATAACCTATAACAGACGGCCCTTTCACCTGGAAGCCCATGTTGCCCGTTTCGAGAACTCGGCCAGGGAGATCGGCCTGAAAATTCACCATAAAGCCTCGGAGATATGTGCCATAGTACTTGAGACCCTTAAAAAAAATCCCCACCACACCGAGTCAAACATCCGCATGCTTTACACCGGAGGAGTTAGCAATGACGGAATAACCCCATGTGATAACGGCACTCTTATGGTGATGGTCACCCCCAAATATGAGCCTCCCGCCCAATGGTACAGCCATGGAGCCGCCATAGTGACGGCGGATATGGAGCGCATTGTACCGGCCGCCAAGAGTACCAACTATCTTTCAGCAGTACTTGCCCAGCAGATGGCCCGGAAAAAAGATGCCATAGAAGCGGTGTATGTGGACAGGGACAACAATGTTCTCGAAGGCACCACCAGCAATATTTTCTGTTTTAAAGGCAGTTCCGTCATCACCCCCCCCGACGGCATCCTTCCCGGCATCACCAGGGAGGTGGTACTTGATATTATAAAAGAGAAGATGACCGGGGTTTCCCTTGGGATGCGTCACATCCCCATGTCCGAGCTTGGAGAGATGGATGAAATTTTCATCTCCTCGTCCAACAAGGAGATCGTGCCCATTGTCAAGGTGGATGAAATGATGGTGGGTTCGGGAATGCCGGGAGAAGGGACCCGAAGGATCATGGAACTCTTCCGGGAGTACACCAATGCCTACGGCCGGGGGGAGATTTCCTGATGACGGCAGTTACCCTTCTTCCCACGACAAGGGCTATTGTTGATCTCAACGCTGTGGCCTCCAATGTGAGAACCCTGAAGGGCCTCTGTTCCAGGAAAACTGCTCTTATGGCCGTGGTCAAGGCTGACGGATACGGCCACGGGGCGGTTCCCGTGGCTGCAACCGCCCTGGAAAACGGAGCATCCTTCCTTGCCGTGGCCCGGATATCCGAGGCGGTTCAGTTGAGGGATGCGGGCATTGGGGCCCCCCTGCTCCTTTTTGGAGAGGTCCTTCCGGCCCAGGTTCCCTGGCTCACCGCCCATGGTGTCAGGGCCACACTAAGTTCGATGGAGGATGCCCGCATCATCTCCAGGGCAGTTAGGACAATGGGTGATTCTGTGGTTCTTAAAGTCCACATAAAGGTTGATACCGGCATGGGCCGTCTTGGGCTTGTTTGCGGCGGTGTTCCTCCCCTGCCCCCCGAGGGGCCCAGGCATGGGAATGCCTTTAAAAAAGACCGGGAAGAAAATGGTTGGGCCATGGAAAAGTCCCTGGCGGATGTGGTGGATGCCGTTGCCGCCATAACAGCCCTGCCAGGGATTGAAGTGGAGGGAATTTATACCCATTTTGCCGGGGCAGACCTCCCGGATAAGGCCCATGCCAGGGGACAGACCCGGCTTTTCGGAGCATTGATCCAAATCCTTGGGAAGGAGGGCATAAGGCCGGAAATATGCCATGCCGCCAACAGTGCTGCTTTGATGGATATGCCCGAATCCCACTTTGACATGGTGAGACCCGGCATTGCCATGTACGGTATCTGGCCCTCGGATTATATAAAAAAGAAGTATATTGAAGAGAAATCCATTGAAGTCAAGTCCATGGAACATAAGATCATTGAGGACAAGGCCATGGAACATAAGGCCATTGAGGGTAAGGCCATGGAACTGAAACCGGCCATCTCCGTTGTGTCAAATATCATCCATATCAAGTCGGTGCCGGCCGGTTTCAGGGTAAGTTACGGCGGAACCCACATAACATCAACACCCACCGTTATCGCAACGGTTCCCATGGGATATGCAGACGGATACAGCCGCCTTCTCTCTTCAAGGGGGGAGATGCTGGTCCGGGGATTGAGATGCCCGGTCATCGGACGGGTCTGCATGGATTTCACCATGATAGATGTCGGCAGTATCCCCGATGTCAGGCCCGGGGAGCCTGTTGTGATTATGGGATGCCAGGGCGGAGAGAGAATAACCCCGGAAGAGATTGCATCACATGCCCATACCATCGGCTATGAGGTGGTTGCCTCCCTTACGGGAAGGGTCCCAAGGCACTGGATTCCATCTAACTCCCCTACAGAAAAAGATGCCAGGCCCCTGGATTCCATCTACCTCCCCCTACAAAAAAAGATGCCAAGCCCCTGGATTCCATCTACCTCCCCTACAGAAAAAGGTGCCAAGCCCCCGGATTCCATCTACCTCCCCCTACAGAAAAAGGTGCCAAGCCCCTGGATTCCATGAAATTTTGATGCCATATAAGGTTCAGGTCAATAAAACCTTTGAGTTTGGCCTTTAAAATTGCTATTGTGCCTGGAACGTTGCATCATAAGTGAACTACCCCTAACCCTAAGGGGGCCAAGGGGTTTCCTATGGTTCTTTTCAGATTAACTGATACTAAATATCAACAAAATGTGAAAGTATCAATATTATCTGCATATATCTATAATACCGGGCACAGGGGACAAATTTGAGATGACATACAGAATTTTGGGCATCTGTTTATATATAGCCGTTTACATGGCAGTATCCCTTTCTACTTACCAGGGATTTGCCGCAGACTATCCGGATACCCTTACCAAAGAGGAGATCGCATGGCTTAAGACCGCTTCCCAGGCTCCTGTAAGGTATATCACACCCCCCAAATTCGAGCCGGTCTCATTTGTGGAAAACGGCAGGGTACAGGGCATTGTAACCGAATACCTTGCATACCTTGAAGAGAGACTCGGCCTCTCCTTTGAACTCATCGACATTCCCTTTGCCGAAGGAATGGAGCTTGCCAGGGAGGGATGGGTGGATATGATCCCCTGCATAGCCCATACACCCGAACGTGAAGAGTTTCTTGTCTTCATGGAGAAACCCTACATAAAATTTCCCCTTGTCATAATAACGAGAAAAGATGAAAACCTCATAAAATCCGTTGATGACCTCCATGACAGGATGGTTGCCGTGGATAAAAATCTCGTGGCATACAAGAAGCTCTCCAGGGACTACCCCCACCTGAATATCAAATTTTTATTTGTGGAGACCAATCCCAACGCAATGAGGGCTGTCCACTACAGCGAAGCCGATGCCGCATTGAGCAGTTCAGCGGTTGCGGGCTACCTCATCACAAGAAACGGATGGAACAATCTCAAAATAGCCACCGAAACCGGATGGCCGGATGTGGAGCTTAGAATGGCCGTAAAAAAAGAGTGGTCGATCTTTGCATCCATTCTTGGTAAAACCATGGATACCGTTCCCGGGACCCTCCGCACAACAATAAACAACAAATGGATTCCCATTCGCTACGAACACGGCTTCGACAGTGTCTATGTGATGAAAAGGGTTCTGCCCTTCTTTGGTGTCGGAGCTGTGGTCATCCTTGTCATATCCATCTTTCTCATGTTGATGATGGAAAAGAACCGCCGGCTCCGTGAAGCCGAAGAGAAGATAAAAAAAGCCTATGATGAGATTGAATCGGCCTGGGGAGCTGCTGAAAAGGCATCCCAGGCAAAAAGCGAGTTCCTTGACAACTCGGGCCAGGGTTTTCTCTCCTTTGGTGATGACTTTATTGTGGATCCTGAATACAGCCGGGAATGCGAAGCTATCTTTGGAGAGCCTTTATATGGAAAGGATATATCCGATCTCATATTCCGGGACAATGACGGCGAAGCCGGCGAAGTCTTCAGAAGGGCCGTGGGTCTTGCCATAAATGAACCTGTGGATCTGAAGCAGGAACTCTATCTCTCACTCCTGAAAAAAAGTTACCATGTGGGGGATATCCATGTCGATGCAGAGTACAGACTTCTGAAAAACAGCAAAATGATGATGATCCTCACCGATGTTACCCGGGAGATGGAGCTTAAACAAAATATTGTCATGGAGAGGAACCGTCTCAAGTTTGTGATTGCCGCGGTTATGGAGACCAATGATTTTTTCACGATAATAGATGATTTCAATCGCTTCAAGTTTGAATATCTGCCGGAACGGCTTCGTAAGTGCAAGGAGCTTCACGATAATGATACAAGGAATGCCATGGAAGATACTCTCTCCTGGATGTACCGGGAGATACATACATTTAAAGGGGTCTTCGGCCAACAGGAGTTCATATCCTTTCCAGGATGGCTCCACGATATGGAGACCAGGCTTTCAAATATAATTTACAGCCG
The DNA here is from genome assembly GCA_015231465.1 of Desulfamplus sp. Taxonomy (GTDB): domain Bacteria; phylum Desulfobacterota; class Desulfobacteria; order Desulfobacterales; family Desulfobacteraceae; genus Desulfamplus. The sequence continues at coordinate 6,107 of JADGBO010000043.1, read as the reverse complement.
GAATGTTTCCCTTGAAGCTATCGAGAATTTTGTCCATGATTTTAAAAACGAAAATCTCCTTGACCAGGACATGGATATTATCAGAAATTTCCTTGGGGATGCCTTTATGGAGAGAAAGAATCAAGTCTCCATAAGCCAGGAGCTTGCAGCCGGAATTGAGAAGATTGCCGGAAATATTCTGGGGCTTCATAATAATACACGGACCGGAGAGCATACAAAGACCGGAGATCATGCAAAAACCGGGGATCATGCAAAGACCGGAGATCATACAAAAACCGGAGATCATGCAAAAACCGGGGATCATGCAAAGACCGGAGATCATACAAAAACCGGAGATCATGCAAAAACCGGAGATCATGCAAAGGCCGAAGGTAATGAACAGCCGCTTATTCATGGCCTGGGCATTGACAAAAATGATCTTTGGGCACTGCTTTGGGGCGGGGATGATGTAATCTCCGGCCAAGGGGAGATGTTCCGGAAGCTGCTCATGGATGCAGCCAGAATTCGCCATGTTGATATCAAAAAGCTTATAGCTCCCCATGTGGACGGTACCATGCGCCTGGCCCGCCGTGCCGGAAAAAGGATACGACCCTTCAAGATAGAAGGGGATACGGTGATGGTGAAACCCCTCAGATTCAAGGGGTTTGCCAGATCCCTTGTCAACCTGTTCCGCAATGCCCTGGATCACGGCATTGAAACCCCGGATGAACGTGCTGCATCGGGCAAGCCTGAACCGGCCGAGATTAAATGCAGGGTCACAAGGGATGGATTCAATGGGATTGAAATATCCATCATGGATGACGGCAGGGGCATCAATATACATCTCATTGAACAGGAGCTTGTAAAAAAGGGTTTGATGACCCTGGACGATGTACGCAGGGCTTCCGAAGAGAGTGTACTCGGTATGATATTTTCGGAGGGTTTTACAACCTGCCGTCAAGTTGGTGAAATTTCGGGACGGGGCATGGGAATGAGTGCCGTGAAAAAGGAGCTGGAAAAAATCCGTGGCAGGGTGGAGATAAATACAACTCCAGGCAGGGGTACGGAATTTAAATTCAAGATTCCCCTTGAAACATCCGAAATTGTGGGATAATTTTTTCCATCATCAATACGACTTTTCGCAGCCTTGAAAAAAAGGCCGAAGCCAGACCCCTTAATGAGCTTGAGGAGTGGGCCCTTTTCATTGGCACCATTCAGGACAATGCCAGGCCCTTAGATGAGCGCATCAATCATAACCCCATAATCCGGGAGGTGCATAAAATGATTGCGACCTTCACAAAGGATGACCATCTCCGTGAGAAGTACCGTGTGCAGGAAGAATTCATCCGAGTTCAGAAGACCAATGAGTATATGACGGAAAAGATGAGGCAGGAAATGGTGAGTATGGGCCATGAAATCAAGCGTTTCAGGGCCGAGAAGGAAAGGATTACAGCAGAGAACAAGGCAGCCCTTCTGGCTCAGGAGAGGGAAAGGGCTGAAAAACAGGCTGCTCTTCTGGCTCAGGAAAGGGAAAGGGCTGAGAAGGAGAAGGAAAGGGCTGAGAAGGAAGCCATTATGAAAAAAGCCATCCATGGGATGCGTAATCAGGGATTGCTAGATGAAGATATTGCATCAATGCTGGGAATATCGGAAGCAGTGGTAAAAAGAACATGAAATATTTACTGACGCTCCGGTTTGACGATACAACAAAGGACGCAAATTCACAATTTAAGGAGATTGAAAAGAGATGAGCGTGACCATGCATGAGATTATTAAAATTATATCCCAGCGTGCAGCAAAGTTTTTAAAAGATGAGATGGCCATCGACACTGAATCCCATGAGGTAAACCTCATACCCAGCAATCGCTTCATGCTCAACTATCTGACTACGGTATTGACCATAGGAGGTGATATCAACATAAATGTCATATTTAGTTTTGAGCATACACTGATCAGGAAAATATTTGAAATATATACCGAGGAGCTGGATGTTTTACCCGAAGAGGAACAGGAGTACATTGAAGAGACCGCCGGGGACATGATCAATATCGTGGTGGGAAACTCCACGGTTGAGTTCAGGAACAGGGAGGCTGTCTCTCTTTCACCTCCCATAATGATTTCAGAGGCAAAAAGTATAGCAAAAAGCAAACACTCTGATTTTTTTGTAAATCATCTGCGTTCCATCCACGGAACACTCAGCATATTCTGCATTGCTTCAAAAGATACCGGAATGTGAGTTTATCTGACCATTGCCTCTCAAAATCGACACTCTGCTCACCTTCCCGGAGCATAATGGTGTTTGTCTGAATCAGGATTTTCACTCATCCTGCAAATGGCTGTTTTTATGGAGAATTTTATGAAACATCTTAATATAATGGTTGTCGATGACTCGGCCATAACCATAAAAAAATTGACTAAAATCATCGAAGAGATAGGCCATTCCGTAGTTGGGTCAGCCAAAACCGGCAGGGATGCCGTGGAAAAGTACAAGGAGAGCAAGCCCGACATTGTAACTATGGATATAACAATGCCTGATATGGACGGCATTGAGGCCACAAGGCTCATACTGGAACATGACAGCAGAGCCATTATTATAATGATTACCTCCCACGGCCAGGAAAAAATGGTCATCGACGCAGTCGAAGCCGGAGCATTGGGCTATGTCATAAAACCGATCAAGGCGGATAAACTCAAAGAATCCATTGATAAAATTGCCAATAAATTCTGGAAGCAATAAGGTCTATAGTGAAACTATAGTTTTCCAGATAATGAAATTGATAATCATTACTGTAGGGGGCAGCACCCTGTGGATGCCCCTGGAAATGGATATGCTCAAAAATTTTTCTGGAAGTCTATATGATGCATTTTTATGATGATGCATTTTTATGGTAAAGGTGCCGTTACCGGGATATATTATGGAACATGGAACATGGAACATAGAAAAACAGGTAGAGCCATGCAATTAAATGAAAATACCCTTATTGAGACCATGCTTGATGTAATGCCCTTTGCCGTGTATGTGGTTGATATAGAAAATATGAATATCATCCACATGAACAGGGTTATGGTCAATCTTCGGGGGGGGAACTATACAGGAAAAATTTGTCATAAGGCCATTTACGAATCCGACTCCCGATGTTTTTTCTGCAGGATAGATGATATCCTTGATGAAAAGGGCAGACCCAACGGTGAGACCATAACCTATGATCACTTTGACGAAATTGACGACTGCTGGTATCAGATCCAGGAGAAGGCCATCACATGGCCGGACGGAAAGGTTGTCAAATGTTCCATTGCCGTGGATATTTCCGAACTCAAAGAGATGCAGAACCACCTTGCCGAGGCCCATGCCCAGCTTGCCTTGAAAAACCGGGAGCTTGAGGAGGCGACCCGTCATAAGAGCGAATTCCTGGCCAATATCAGCCATGAGATACGTACACCCTTGAGTGCGGTGATCGGCCTGAGCGATCTCGCCATGAAGACGGAACTGACAACCAGGCAGCGTGATTATCTCAAAAAGATTCATACATCATCCAAGTCACTTCTGCACATCCTCAACGACATCCTGGATTTTTCCAAAATAGAGGCCGGAAAAATAGATCTGGAACATCTCCCCTTTGAACTGCCCCAGATGCTGGATGATGTCTCCGGCATGTTTTATCATGCAGCATCCCAAAAGTGCATTGAGCTTCTCCTCTCCCTGGACGACAAGGTTCCCTGGTTTGTGGTGGGTGATCCCTTCCGCCTGGGCCAGATCATATCCAATCTCCTCAGCAACGCGATAAAGTTCACCGATGCAGGAGAGATAACGATAAATGTAAATTTGATAAATCAGACAGATGATCATGCCGTCATACGTTTTGCGATTTCAGATACCGGCATTGGGATTTCCGAATCTGCCAGGGTTAATCTCTTTAGATCCTTTACCCAGGCAGACGCATCCACAAGCCGCAAATACGGAGGAAGTGGCCTTGGGCTTACCATATGTAAAAAAATGGTTGAGCTGATGAACGGAACCATCTGGATGGAGAGTACCCTGGGCAAAGGCACCACATTTACCTTTGAGGTGCTTCTTGAACTCCAGTCCCGGGAGAAGAACAGAAACAAAGTGATGCCTTCCCACCTCCAGGGGCTTGAAATTATTGTTGCCGATGACAATCCAGTCTCCCTTGGTGTCATGCAGAAGATGCTGGAAAATTTCGGATGTCAAGTAGTGCCTGTGAATTCCGGGGAGAGGGCCCTGGAGCTGCTGAGATCCTCCAAAAGGAGCATAAGAAGGAGAACCTCCTCCGGGCCAATGGATGGGACAAAGTATGATCTTCTCATCACCGACTGGCATATGAAGGAGATAAACGGCATAGAACTTGCCGGAATTCTAAAAAAAGACGAGATACTTAAGAATTTACCCATAATTCTTATATCTGCTTTTGACAAGGACGGCCTTTTGATGGGAAAGGCCGATAAGGCAGGAATTAATGCCTTTATATCAAAACCTGTCAACCATACCATTCTCTTAGAGACCATCACAGATATACTGGGTAAAAAGGAGATCACCCCAAATGATCATCCCGGGGAGACATGTGCCGATTACACCTGGGGACAAAATTTCAAGGGTAAGAGAGTACTGCTTGTGGATGATAATCACATAAATCTTCAGATGGGAAGGGAGCTTCTGGAGTATGAGGGGGCAGTCGTAACTACTGCATCTAAGGGAAAAGATGCTGTGGATATAATAGCTGAATCTTCCTTGAATGCCATTTTCTTTGATGCCGTTCTCATGGATGTAAACATGCCGGAGATGGATGGATATGAAACCACAGCCTTGATACGCAGATATGCGGAATCAACCCCGATCATTGCCATGACAGCCAATTTCGGGGTGGATGAGCGTAAAAGGGCCATGGAGTCCGGTATGAACGATTTTATCTCCAAACCCGTTGATCCCCAGGTGCTATATCATATCCTCACAAAATGGGTATGTGATCAAAATGATGGTGTCATAAATGACCCATCCCGGATATGGGGACACAGGGATGGAAGCCATGACCATCACAGGGATGCAAGCCGTGACCATTATGGGGTAACAGTGGAGGAGAATGACCCGGCCCGGGGGGATGAAGGAAGTTACACGCATGCTCCCCTGGGTTCCAAGAATACTCCCCTGGGTTCCAAGAATACTCCCCTGGATTCCACGGATGATCCACTTAGTTCCACGGATGATCCACTGCTCTCCTATTTCAGAGTACATGGGCCAGACCAGGTCCCAAAAGATGCCCCCTGGCATATACCAGGAGTCAATCCCTCCATGGAAGAGATATTGGACAGCAGCTCGGGCATCAAAAGGGTTGCAGGAAATATTCCCCTTTACCGGGAACTCATGGAGCAGTACATGGAAGATGTACTCCCAAGGGTTGCCGAGGTTAAATCCGCTATAGACAATGGAAGCCTGGAACATGCCTCCAGGGTGGTGCATTACATAAAAGGGGTGAGCGGGAACATTGGCTTGAACAGGGCCTTTGGTGCTGCTGACAGACTTGAAAAGATGCTTGTCTCCCATACCAAGGGGAGACAAGTGCTATGCATACCGGAGGAAAACCCCGGGCCCGGGGAGCTTTTTATCCTGTTTGAACAAGAGACCTCCATTGCCCTTGACTCTGTGATGGAGTGGCTCGAAAATAACATCCCCGGTAATGATGAGCCTGACCCTGGAATTTCCAGAAAAAAGAAGGAAAAATCCTCCGGAGGGTTAGATGACTCAGGTTCCCATGAAGGGGAAGAATACGCCATGCAAAGGGATATGAGAAAACTTTTCTACCTTTTGAAGGAGAACAATACCGAGGCAATGGAATTCATAGAAACAGTAATGAGATATCCCCAAATTGCAGAACTTGAAGAGGCCAGACAGATGGCCAAAAAAATATTTTCACTGGATTTTGAAATCGCCCTGGATCTCCTTCTCCGTGCCGGATCAAAGTTGTCCGTCTCCCTGGGAATATAAAAAAATTGGCCTTGATCATTATTTCGGCCAGCAACGTAGGGGCGAACCTGTGTGTTCGCCCTTCACCAGGGCAGACACACAGGTCTGCCCCTACAAGATGGCGACACTGGCCGAAAAGATGATCAAGCCC
>JADGBO010000042.1 GCA_015231465.1 Desulfamplus sp. | reverse complement strand
GTCGGTCGGGTCATCGGCCGGGTCATCGGCCGGGTCATCACTTGGGATTTCTGCCACATTAAACATGTAATAACCCAGTTCAAAATTTCCCCTATCAATGGCCTCTATTATATCACCGTTACTCCGGGGGGCTATGAGCCAATATAGCCACCAGTTTCCATTTTCCGGCCAAGGTTCAAATGGAGTCTGAGCCGCACCAATTGGAAACGGATCAATTATTTGCTTTACCGTAGATTCTCCGGCAACGTTTTCTGCCAGGGGAACAAAACCGGCTGAATCAAGGGACCACACATCACCTGCCTCATCTGCAACATAAAAACGGCCGTCCGGAAGCAAAATAGCTATCCATATATCCACAGGTTTATTGTAGGCAGGAAAATTTACAAATAGTTCCATCTGGGAACCGCCCGTGATGACATCCCCCATATTTACCGGAGCGGAACTAAGATTACCGGTTAAATCCCTCTCTATAATTCCAAGGGGAGGATTAATTCCATTCAATTCCGGCTCAAGTGTATAATTCTCTGTGCAACCATACAATACCAAGGTTGTCCTGCCGGAGGGGTCAGAACAGATGGAAGTGGTATTGGCAAAGAGAGTGTAATCTCCGGCTGGAAGCTTCTTTTCAATATGCCAGAATGCCTCACAGAAATTCCATTGACACTCTCCCTTAGTCAGTTCATGGGAAAAGATGCTGTACAAGTCGGGACCCAGTAACATGGATACCATGTCATCTCCGGCGATACTAGTATCATACCATATTCTTATAGTCGAAATAAAAGTATTTTCATGTAGTGTGAATTTTGTGGCATGGGTGGCTCCACACACTCCGATGTAATTGTTGTTGATGATGGTCTCCTGGTGCATGCATCCGCCACTTACGTTTTTTGCCAGGATAAAAGAGAACAGAAGAGAGACAAACAAACAGGATAAACTTTTGACATGTAGTTTCATTGATGTACTCCTCCCTAAAAAGCCGTCAGCCGTAAGTACTCAGCTATCAGTCGTCACATAGGCAGCTACGCAGCTTTCATGTTTAGTTGTGCCCGTCAGGGCATTACAGTTATATATATTTATAGACTTCCAGAAAAATATTTCATCAAATCCAATCCCAAGGGCAGCCACACAGGGCTGCCCCTACAGTACTGTTGCCAATTTCATTATCTGGAAAACTATATATTGCATTACAGTACTATCAGTAGTGGTCAGTGGGATAACTTATCACTCACGAGGTTTTTAATAAGGTGCCTATTAAATCCTGGAGTACGGGGAACTCCGCCCGTTTTGATTAATGAGGATTATGAAAGACCGAATAAAGCGGCTTCCCGCCTGGTAATCTCCTGCTCTTTTTTCCGCAGCTCCTCTTCCCGGTGCGACAGGGCAGCTTCCTTGGCCCTAAGTTTTTTTTCCATTTTAAGCATGGTTGAATACCTTGCATCTATTGCCTGTTTATCCTTAAGGAGCTGACTGTGGGTAATATTTAGGCGCGATAGCTTTTTATGCTGAAATCCGGATGTGATTATATGGGTGATATATTCGTCATCTAAGTTGCTGAGTATGGACATATCTATCCCGAGACAGATACCTTCCATAACTGCGACAACGGATGCTGTGCGGGGGATGCCGTCCAGAACGCTCATCTCTCCGAATATATCTCCTGGTGTGTTTAAATTTGCAATTATGGTGCCCGCTATTACAACATTGTAACTGCCGGTTACTATCCAGAATGACCATGAGTCAAAATCCCCTTCACGGATCACTGTTTCATCGGGCTCGTATCTTACAAGCCTTGCAATGCCTGCCTCATATTCACTGCCCCGTCCCCTCAAGAGTTTTTTAAGCTCATCTTTTGAGAGATTTCTCAGGATTTCAAATTTTGACAGCAGTTCAATGGTGGCATCGTTTATAAGATTTTTTTTTATCCCTTTGGCCATAAGTGAAAGATTCCTTGCTTCAAAATCGACATCCTGCTCGTTTTGCCGGCAGGTAAGGTATATTATCTATATTTTCCAGATAAGGATAATAGCACATATCTTTTTCATGGCAAATAACCGTGAGTAAAAAAGAACAGTATGACCTGGAAGAAGGGAATAAAGCTTTTTTATTGTTGACAGATTTCACCGAGTTGTAGTTCACTGTTGGATTATCTATTTTCATTGCGGTATTTCCGACTGCTTTAATGAAGTTATTGTCAGTCATGGGTTGTTTGGCCTAATGAGTTCAAATAACAGCCATGGCAGACTCATCTGCCACGCAGCATGAAAGCCGCGTAGGTGATGGAAAAAATTTTAAATTGTTGAAAAACAAACTGACTCGAAGGAAAGGTTATCACTATGGGCATCATAGCAGACAAGATCAGGGATTTGAAGGACAGAGAAGCAAAAATCCTTGGAATGGGGGGTGAAAAGGCCCTGGAAAAAAGGCGGGAAAAAGGTATCCTGAATGCAAGGGAGCGGTTGAATCTCCTCTTTGATCAAGGTTCGTTCCGGGAAATTGACATGTTTGTAACTCACAGATGTGTTAATTTTGGCATGGAGACCAGGGAGATACCCGCGGACGGCGTTATCACCGGCCACGGCCGTGTGGATGGAAGGGTTGTTTTTGCCTATTCCCAGGATTTTACCTCAAGGGCCGGAAGCCTTGGTGAAATGCAGGCCAGGAAGATATGCAAGGTCATGGACATGGCCATGAAGGCCGGGGTGCCTGTTGTGGGCCTGAACGACTCCGGCGGAGCAAGGATCCAGGAGGGGGTGGATGCACTATCCGGATATGGGGAGATATTTTTCAGAAACGCTTCGGCATCGGGTGTTATACCCCAGATTACTGCAATAATGGGTCCCACGGCAGGGGGGGCTGTCTATTCCCCGGCCATGACCGACTGGATATTCATGGTAAAGGACACAAGCTACATGTTCATCACAGGCCCCCAGGTGATCAAATCGGTTACAGGCGAGGATATCACCTTTGAGGAGCTGGGCGGAGCCATGACCCACAACGAAAAGAGCGGTGTTGCCCATTTTGCCTGTGAATCTGACCAGGATGCCCTGGAGCGGATTCGCCTGCTTCTATCATATCTTCCATCCAACAACATGGAGGATCCACCCATCCTTGAAAACAGTGACGACCCCCATCGCATGGACGACTCCCTGGATGTTATAATTCCCGATCATCCCAATCAGTCCTACGATATAAAGGATGTCATAACCTCCATTGTTGATCATGGAGAGTTTTTTGAACCCCATGAATACTTTGCCAAAAACATCGTCATCTGCTTTGCCAGGATGAACGGCAGGCCCATGGGCATCATCGCCAACCAGCCGGCCCATCTTGCAGGATGCCTTGATATAAACGCATCGGACAAGGCCACCCGTTTTATCCGTTTCTGCGATGCCTTCAATATCCCCATGCTCACCATTGCAGATGTTCCTGGCTATCTGCCGGGCAGCGATCAGGAGTGGGGGGGTATTATACGTCATGGTGCCAAACTTTTATGGTGCTATTCGGAAGCCACGGTTCCCAAGCTCCTGCTCATCACGAGAAAGGATTACGGAGGTGCATATCTTGCCATGTGTTCCAAGCACCTTGGAGCTGACATGGCCTTTGCGTGGCCAAGTGCCCAGATTGCGGTAATGGGTGCCGAAGGAGCTGCCAATGTCATACATGCCAGGGAGATAAAATCCTCGGACGATCCTGTCGGGACCCGTAAAAAGAAAATAGCCGAATATGAGGAACTCTTTTCCAATCCCTACTGTGCCGCGGCCAGGGGATATGTGGATGCGGTTATAAGACCGGCCGAGACCAGGGCACGGCTTTGCGATGCCCTGGATGCTCTCTGTACCAAACGGGAGATGCGGCCGTCCAAGAAACACGGCAATATTCCGGTGTAGCATTCAGGGCTCCTTTTACAAAACAGCACTCCAATATTCCGGCACGGCATCCAGGTCTGTTTTCACAAAACAGCACTCCGGTTGCTTGCCTGGACAATATATTATGAAACCATGAGGTATCTTAGATGACTGTTAGTGCAAAAAAAATGGCTGCCATCTCATCGGCGGTATTTACCTATATCAAAACCTGTGAAGAGGCGGCCTTTTTTGGCCAGGGCAGGGCTTTGGAGGATAAAACCATCTCCAGGCCATTGACCGGAACCGGCAACTATCCCAATATGTGGGGAAGCATGGGCAGAAGTGATTTAATGCAGATGCGTTCCATGATGCAGATGAGGGCTTTCAGATAGATAGCCTGTCGACCATAATTGAAATCTCCGGATTACGCGGAATTTCATATGATTTTTTTACCGTGGAAATAGATACCTTATTTCCATGATCCGGGGTGGCCAGACTCCAACCATGAAGGTTTATCGTGAAAATAGATACCTTATTTCCATGATCCGGGGTGGCCAGACTCTAACCATGAAGGTTTATCGTGAAAATAGATACCTTATTTCCATGATCCGGGGTGGCGGAGCCTCCGCCATGTCCGTTTAATTGCAGGCATAACACCTGATACAAATAAATATCCCAGGAGAGCGTAAATGAGTGAACACGGCAGAATAAATATGTGTGAAATTAATTGTGACAAAGAGCGTCCCGTAGCAGCCAATCCCCTTAAAATTGAGGACCTTTCCCTTCGTGACGGCCATCAGTCCCTTTTTGCCACCCGGGGCAGAACCGAAGATATGATACCTATTGCAGAACGCATGGACCAGGTGGGTTTCTGGGCCGTGGAGATGTGGGGGGGAGCCACCTTCGACACCATGCACCGTTATCTCAATGAGGACCCCTGGGAGCGGATCCGTACACTTAAGCGTTATTTCAAAAAAACCCCCTTCTCCATGCTTTTAAGGGGACAGAATCTTGTGGGGTATCGAAATTATGCCGATGATGTGGCCAAGCTTTTCGTGAAAAAGGCCGCGGAAAACGGCATGGATATATTCCGCACCTTTGATGCCCTCAACGACTACAGAAACTTTGAGTGTGTTGTTCCTGTAATCAAAGAGTGCGGCAAGCATTTCCAGGGTTCTATCTGTTACTCCCTCACCGAGCCGAGAATGGGCGGAACCGTCTATACCCTTGAGTACTATATAAAGAAGGCAAAAGAACTTGAGGCCATGGGGGCGGACAGCATCTGCATAAAGGATATGGCAGGTCTCATGGCACCCTATGATGCCTACGATCTTGTCAAGGCCCTTAAGGAGAGTGTTAAGCCGCCCATCCATCTCCACAGTCACTTCACATCGGGTATGGCCCCCATGACTCACCTGAAAGCTGTGGAGGCAGGCGTGGATATTCTGGATACCTGTCTTACCCCCTATGCCTATAGAACTTCCCATCCTGCCCTGGAACCCCTGGTCATGACCCTTCTCGGCACCGACAGGGATACCGGCTTTGACATTGAACTTCTGGCCTCCATCAACGAGACCTTAGAGCAGGATATACTGCCCAAATACCGACATCTTCTCGATGACACCAAAGTATCGGTGATAGATATAAACGTGCTTCTCCACCAGACACCCGGCGGTATGCTCTCCAACCTTGTGAACCAGTTGAGGGAGATGGATGCCCTGGATCGCCTGGGCGATGTTTACAAGGAGCTTCCCCGGGTTAGAAAGGAGCTGGGACAGGTACCCTTAGTCACCCCCACCAGCCAGATTGTGGGAACCCAGACTGTAAATAATGTACTTTTTGACACCGAAAATGAACGCTACAAAATGGTGACCGCCCAGGTAAAGGATCTATGCTACGGTCTTTACGGTAAAACTGCCATCCCCATTGATTCGGAGGTACAGAAGAAGGCTCTCAAGGGTTACGAGCGGGGCAGTGAACCCATCACCTGCCGTCCGGCCGAGGTTCTGAAACCCGAGCTGGAAGTTGCCAGGGAGAAGATCGGGGATCTGGCAGTGGATGAGGAAGATCTCGTCCTCTACGCACTTTTTCCCGTCACCGGTAAAAAATTTCTCCGGATCAAATATGGCAAGGAGCCTGTTCCCGACTCCATGAAGCCCATCACCCTTGAAGATGTTGCCAAGGAGGCAGAGATGCTTAAAAAGGCAAGGGCCGGGGAACTGGTGGAAAGAGCCTCTTCCGGAACCGACATGCCTGAAAAGAGCGATGCCCTTCGCACCTTCAACGTATTTGTGGATGACGAATACTTCGAGGTTGGTGTGGATGAGGTGGGAGGTGCCCCGGTCATTGTCTATGCCCAACCCTTCCAGGCTGGAGATACCCAGCAGAACCAGCCGTCTCATGCCATGCACCCCCATGCCCCGACCGGAGGTTCTCTGCCTTATCCTGTCCCTGCCGCATCAGGTTCTTACGCTCCAGGAGGGATGATGCCCCCGCCGGTTTCGTCACAATCCCAGGCACCTCCTCCTCCCCAGCCTGCCGCCCGGAAACCGCCTCCAAAAGCAGCCAATGCACCGAAGCCTGAATCGGTGGAGACATCGGCTTCCGGGACCCCGCTCAAGGCTCCCATGCCGGGCATGATCATAAAATACCAGAAAAGTGTGGGAGACGGGGTGAAAAAGGGTGAGACCATTGTGATCCTTGAGGCCATGAAGATGGAAAATGCCCTGCCGTCACCGGTGGATGGAGTAATCAAGTCCATTGGTTTCGGTTCCGGGGATTCGGTGCCCAAGGATGCCGTTCTCGCGGTCATTGACTAATTAAGTAATAGGGTTTAATTAACTTACCCAAACTCCCCCTCTCCAGTCATGGAGAGAGCTTTGGGGGGTGAGGTGAATGGGCAAGTTATTAAAAAATCAATTCCTAATTTGTTGGCCGGGTCCGCCGCCGGACCCGCCACCCAACGATGGGCCACCCAACGATGGATTTCTTTGCAGACTCCCGTTGCCCCATGTTTTTTTATATGAAAGTAGGGGCGATTCATGAATTGCCCTTTTATATGAAAGAATCGCCCCTACGGGACTTTCATGCTTCGTTGTGCCCGTCAGGGCATGGCCGTTATATGAAAGTCCCCATATTTTAAGTAAGGGCGTATTGCAATACGCCCCTACTTTCATGCTTCGATTGTGGCGGTAGTGCCGCCATGTTGGGTTATAGATATATGCAGATGAATTGATACTCAATTACCTTAAATTATTATGTAATATCAGTTCATCTGGGAAGAACTATAGCTGCATCGTTGGAAACAGGATAACAATGTTTGATATCACACTGATTGGAATCAACCACAAAACAGCACCTGTGGCATTAAGGGAAACACTGGCCTTTAATGATGAGGAGATACCCCGGACCCTTGCCGAACTCAAGAAGAGAGGCCACACCAAAGAAGTCCTTATTTTTTCCACATGCAACAGAATGGAGATACTTTTCACGGCCGCCCATGATGACAGCGTGGAATCCGTCATGGACTTTCTGCTCCAAAGCAGAAACATATCCAGGGAGAGATTGGGAAACGCACTCTATATCCACAGAAAAGACCAGGCCGTCCAACATCTTTTCAGGGTGGCATCAAGTCTGGATTCCATGATTGTGGGGGAACCCCAGATACTTGGACAGGTGAAATCGGCCTATCGCAGAGCTGTGGAGAGCCGGTCATCGGGCGTGATTCTGAACCGTCTTATGCACAAGGCATTCAGTATAGCAAAAAAAGTGAGACGGGAGACCGGAATAGGAGATAGTGCAGTCTCCATAAGCTATGCTGCCATCGAACTTGCCAACAAGATATTCAGCGACCTTGAAAAACGATCTGTCATGCTGCTCGGAGCCGGGGAGATGGCTGAACTGGCCATTGAACATCTAATATCCCATGGTGTGAAAAAGATAGTGGTTGCCAATAGAACCTTGAAAAATGCCGTTGCCCTTGCCCAAAGGTTTGACGGAGAAGCCATAGCCTTTGAAGAGCGTTTTCATGCCCTTAAAAAAGTTGACATCATTGTCAGCTCCACCGGCTCCCCTGATTATGTAATAAATCACTCCCATGTTGCCGATTCTCTGAGAGAAAGAAAATATCGCCCCCTCTTTTTCATCGACATAGCGGTTCCAAGGGATATCGATCCTGAAATACATAATATTGACAATATTTATCTATACGACATTGACGACCTTAAGGGAGTTGTTAATGACAATATTGAGGAGAGGAAAAAAGAGGCTCTCAAAGCTGAAAGGCTCGTTGAAGAGGCTGTTATAAAATTCCAGGCCTGGCTGGAAAATCTTGACCTGGTTCCCACAATTGTGGCTATCCGAAGTAAAATTGAGGCAATCACGGAAATGGAGGCAAACAGAACTCTGCACACCCTTCATCTTCAACCCCATGAAGAGGAGGCCATAAGACGCATGCTGCAGTCAATAACCAGCAAAGTAATGCACGATCCCATCCGGTTCCTCAAAAACACCGGCTGCCACAGGGATGACTCCTTCTACATCAGTGTGGCAAGGCACCTTTTCAACCTTGACACCCTCAACGGAGAAGAAAATCACTGATAAAGACAAAAAAATCAGCAAATCCATTCCCAAGGTGGGCCACCCAGGGCTACCCCGCTGGCAAGTTTTTTTTAGACTTTACTTTTACACTTTTAACCTATAGAATTAAAAAATTTTTTACAACAAACCATAAGCATTGGAACAACATAGGCAACCAAGTAAATTCAAACCCTAAATTTTACTCAAAGTGAACAACATAGGCAACCGAGTAAATTCAAACCCTAAGTTTTACTCAAAGTGAACAACATAGGCAACCAAGTAAATTCAAACCCTAAGTTTTACTCAAAGTGGAATTTATGCTTGTCAGTAGTGCCTGCTTTCCGGCAAAAGTACAGGCCAGGACATAATGCCAATCTGTGAAGGAGAAAAAAATGGAACAAAAAGATATTGAATTATTTAAAAATCTTTTGACAGAGAGACTTAACGATCTTCTTTCCCATGCCGATTCTACAGTTACAGGAATGACAGTACCCAAGGATAACTTTGCAGATCCCACAGACAGGGCATCCCACGAAGCTGAGAGAAATTTTGAACTTCGCATCAGGGACAGGGAACATAAGCTCATAAAAAAGATAAAACAGGCTCTGATGCGTATCGAAAACAACACCTTTGGAATCTGTGAAACCTGCGGAGAGGATATATCCATACCTCGCCTCAATGCCCGTCCGGTTACAACCCAGTGCATAGAGTGCAAAACCCGGGAAGAGACCATGGAAAAGGCACTGGGGATTTAAGGAACTGTTAAAAAATACTCTTAGCACAACCAGACAGGGTCGGAAAACAGTTTTTAAACATTAGATACCACTGTTTGCAATCTTTAAGGAATATCAAAATCGTGATAGACCTCCATATACATTCGTCAGCTTCGGACGGATCCCTTTCTCCCTCGGAAATACTTATTATGGCCCAGGAGGCGGGGCTTTCTGCCATTGCAATCACCGACCACGATACAATAGACGGCGTAAGGGATGCTGTTGAGTCAGGAATACCCCACTCCCTGGAGTTCATAACAGGTGTGGAGATAAGTGCCCATCCCCCGGTGGAGTATGCTGAATCCGGCTCCCTTCACATACTGGGCTATGGATTCAGCATCTACGACAATGGGCTTACAAGTCTCCTGGAAAAACTCAAACATGCCAGGGCCGAAAGAAATCCGGCTATAATTGAAAAACTGAACCAACTGGGTTTTCCCATAACCATGGAAGATGTCTCCAGATTCTGCCGTGATGGACAGATGGGAAGACCCCACATTGCAAGAGTAATGATGGAAAAAGGTTATGTGAAATCCTTTGACCATGCATTTGATGCCTTCCTTGGCACCGGCTGTCCTGCATATGTGGATAAATTTAGACTCTCTGCCGGGGAGTCAATCAAAATTATAAAAGAGGCCGGAGGGGTTCCCGTACTTGCCCATCCAGGCATCATAAAAGGGCTTACATCCATCGAGAATCTCATATCCCGCCTCATGGGAATGGGTCTTGGGGGCATTGAGGTTTACCACACGGATCACTCCCAGGAGCAGACCCGTCTTTTTGAAAAAATTGCCCGAAAAAATGGCCTTGTCATGACCGGAGGCTCTGATTTCCACGGAGCCATGAAACCGGAAATCGTCATGGGGAAAGGTACAGGAAACCTCTCCATGGACCATGAAATATACAGAAATCTCTGCCTTTATCTTGAAAATTCAAACGATAAAGGGGATATTGAAAAACTTGAGAAAAATCTCCACTGCACTTTTAAAAACAGGTCCCTTCTTTACAATGCACTTTATCACAGCTCCTATGTCAACGAAATCCAGCATCCTGATATTAAGGACAACCAGCGCCTGGAGTTTCTCGGAGATGCGGTGCTGGGTCTTGCCATTGGCCATATTTTAATGGAAAGATTTCCCGGAATGAACGAAGGAGAGCTTTCCAAGATAAGGGCATACCTTGTAAGCGAGACCGGGCTGGCATCCATGGCAAGGCAGATGGATATGGGACGATTTATATGCCTGGGCAAGGGGGAGCGGCTCTCCCGGGGGGCAGAAAAAAACTCCATCCTTGCCGATACATTCGAGGCAGTGATTGCCGCCATATACCTTGAAAAGGGTTTTGAAGAAGCCTACAGTCTCATTGGAGACTATTTTGCTCCCCAGCTCTCCAACATATCCCAAAAAAACGATACCGAAGACTACAAAAGTATGCTCCAGGAAGTTGTGCAGGAGATGGGAGATTTTACACCATGCTATAAAGTTTCCCGGGAGAGCGGCCCTGACCACGAAAAGATTTTTGAGGTAACCCTCACAGTCTGCAATATTGAGACCCGGGGAGAGGGCAGAAACAAAAAATCGGCAGAGCAGAGTGCTGCTTCAAAGGCCCTGGAAATTTTGAAAAAATCAGGAAAGTGACTCCAGTGACATCCACGGCCTCTCAAAACAGTCGGACTTTGAGATCCACGGTCTCTCAAAACAGTCGGACTCTTACTTCCACGGTCTCTCAAAACAGTCGGACTCTTACTTCCACGGCCTCTCAAAACAGTCGGACTCTGACATCCAGGGCCTCTACAAACAGTGGGCCTCCCCTGGTAATTCCCATTTTCATTCCCCATGCCGGATGCCCCCATAAATGCATATTTTGTAACCAGAATGCCATAACATCATCCACGGATATGACCATGCCCGATCCCTATCATATTGACAAAACAGTGGATGAGTATCTAAAGTACCGCGGGGATCGCAAAGAGGCGGAGCTGGCCTTTTTCGGTGGTAATTTCCTGGGCCTTTCGGCCCGATGGATTAACTCCTTTCTTGATACAGCCGGAAAACTTGTCAAATCAGGTAAAATAGACGGTATAAGATTTTCCACAAGACCCGACACCATTACAGACCAAAGTCTTGAACTCATTGCCCAATATCCTGTCTCCACGGTGGAGCTGGGGGTTCAATCCATGAATGACAATGTTCTTGATGCTGTGGGGAGGGGACATGGGGCCGAAGATACTCTAAGGGCCGGGGCAAAGCTTAGGGCTGTTCTGCCCGGGTGCAGATTGGGAATGCAGATGATGGCGGGACTTCCCCTGGAGAGTCATGAAATGACCCTTGAAAGTGCCCGAAAAATGGCTGATCTCTCTCCTGATTTTGTCCGCATATATCCCCTTGTGGTCCTTGGGGGAAGCAGACTGGCCACATGGTATCACAGGGGGAGATATACTCCCCTCACCCTGGAAGATGCCATTGAAATCGTTAAAAAACTCTATCTGCTTTTCACATCCCGGGGCATCCCGGTCATCCGCATGGGACTCCAGGCCTCGGATATAATGGAGGATCAAAGAGTGATGCTGGCAGGTCCCTGGCATCCGGCATTCGGTCACCTTGTCCATTCCAGGATTTTTTTAGACAGAGCCGGGGAACTGATCAAAGCCGCAATAACAAACTCAAAAATCACCGGAACCGACCTGGCAGAAAAATATAATAACCCGGCAGAACAAGCTGATAAACTGGCAGAGCAAGCTGATAACCAGGCAAAACAAGATCATAACCAGGCAAAACAAGATCATAACCAGGCAAAACAAGATGATAACCAGGCAGAGCAAGATGATAACCAGGCAGAACAAGCTAATAATACCGCAGAAATTAGTTCCGGTGTCAAAAAACTTACATTAACGGTACATCCATCATCCCTTTCACGTCTCCAGGGGGACAAAAAATCCAACTTAAAAAAACTTCATGAACTCTTCCCCAGCATCCGGATATGTATCATGTGTGATAAATCCCTTGATAAAAATGAAATTTCCATCAAAAAATAGGGTTTTATTCTAACCTGGGGTGCCAAAATCTGACATTTTCGATTGCTCATTTTTTGACCATAAACGTTAGAGACGCAATGCATTGCGTCTCTACATCATCACAATTTGGGCATCAAATTGGTTTTTAGACACCCCAACTCTAACCATTAATCGACAAAAGCGGCTCTTATTTTATCCACGGCCCAGTCTATATCCTCCCTGGTAATCACAAGGGGCGGTGCAAATCTGATGGTATAGGTGTGGGTCTCCTTGCAGAGTATGCCCATGGCCATCAACTTTTCACACACTGCCCTTGCACCTCCTTTGGTTTCGGGATAGAGTTCAATTGCAATCATTAGTCCCCGTCCCCGAACCTCCTTTATGGCTGGATGCTCTATTTTCTTTAGCTCTTTAAGGAAGTATTCCCCCATTTGAGCTGAATTTTCAATCATCTTCTCTTCGATGAGTACCTTCAATGCCTCCCTTGCCACGGCACATGCCAGGGGATTGCCGCCAAATGTACTGCCGTGCTGGCCCGGCTGGAGGAGCCCCAGCACAGCTTCATTGGAAAGCACTGCGGAAACAGGGTAAAAACCGCCGGACAGGGCCTTTCCGATGAGGGTAAGATCAGCTTCCATGCCTTCATGCTCCTCGGCAAGAAGTTTTCCTGTTCTGCCAAGGCCGGTCTGTATCTCGTCAAGTATAAGTACAACATTTTTTTGGGTGCAGATTTCCCGCACCTCTTTGAGGTAACCGTCAGGAGGAATGACAACTCCTGCTTCCCCCTGGATGGGTTCCACCATAAAGGCCACGGTGTTTGGAGTTATTGCCTCCCGGAGGGCCCTGGCATCTCCAAAGGGAACAGTCTTGAATCCCGGGGCAAAGGGGCCGAAATTTTTCCTTGCATTGTCATCGGTGCTGAATCCTATTATGGCAAGGGTTCTACCATGGAAGTTGTTGCTGCATACAATAATTTCGGCTCTGTCCCTATCCACCCCTTTGGTTTCATATCCCCATTTTCTTACACATTTCACAGCGGTCTCCACGGCTTCTGCCCCGGAATTCATGGGAAGAACCTTATGTGAACGGGTCATCTGACAAATCTCCTGGTAGAAAAGGGCAAGCTGGTCGTTTCTGAAGGCCCTGGAGGTGAGGGTCATGCGGCGGGACTGCTCAATCATGGCATCTCTTATTCTCGGGTGGCAGTGTCCCTGGTTCACGGCAGAGTAGGCAGATAGGCAGTCCATGTATTTTTTGCCGTCAACATCCCACACCCATATGCCTTCCCCCCGGCTGAGGATTACGTCCAGGGGCTTGTAGTTATGGGCTCCTAATTTGTCTTCTATCTCTATGTAGCTTTCTGTTTTCATTGTGAAATTCCCTTATCTATCTTTGTATCGCAAATTACTTAAGCAAACATTATAATTATTTCTTATGACCGCACTTGCTGTATCCATAAAATTATAATTCCTTTATAAAAATGGCGTAAAACCCCTATCCCTCGTAGGGTAGGGGTAGTTCACTGACGTACAAATGGATGCCAGCTTGTATCTTCAAACCACTTTTTGTAGATACTGTCAAATCTGCCGTCACTCTTTATCTGTTTTAAAAAAGTGTTAAGAAATTCCATGAAATTAGGATCATTCTTACGTATAGCCCATGCAAGGGGTTCCTTTGTAAAAGGTTCATCCAGGAAAACAAGCTTATCCTTTCCATACATGGCCATGAAAACAGCATTATAGGGAAAATCATAAACAAAGGCATCGGCTTTTCCCCCAAGCACAGCCCTTGCCCCCTCCTCTTCGGTATCAAAGGCTATGTAGCTGGATTCAGGCAGGTACTTTAAAACAGCGTCCTCTCCTGTTGTGCCTGGCTTTGAAGCTACCTTAAAGGTGGATTTATTGAGATCCTTGTAGGATTTCACGCCATCTTTATGCTTTATATTTAAAAGTATGGTCTGGCCGATGATCATGTAAGGGTCTGCAAAATCCACATCTTTTTTTCTCTCTTCGGTTATGGACATTCCCCCAAAAATAATATCGTATCTTCCAAGTTTAAGTGCGGGAATGATACTTGGCCATAATGTATCCACAAAAACCACCTTGACTCCAAGCTCCTTTGCCATCTCAATACCCATATCTATATCAAATCCAATGAGATTGACATTTCTGCCGGAACCCCTTCGGACTCCGCCATGGCTTATCTGTTTCTGACGTATTCCACTTCTTTTATCAATCATCTCAAAGGGCATGAAACCGGATTCTATGCCGATACGCAGTTGTCCCCTTCTCAAAATACCTTCAAGGGTGGAATTTTCATCAAGTTCCATATCTGAACAGTTGCCCGGGGGCATGACAGCCACCGTTACCATGAGGATAACCAATAGTGAAAACAGTGTTCTATATCTCATTCTTATCACCTTCCTCCCGTATC
The DNA here is from genome assembly GCA_015231465.1 of Desulfamplus sp. Classification (GTDB taxonomy): domain Bacteria; phylum Desulfobacterota; class Desulfobacteria; order Desulfobacterales; family Desulfobacteraceae; genus Desulfamplus. Next base: position 3,891 of record JADGBO010000042.1, on the reverse strand, counting down.
CTGTAATATTGTGTTGTTATTGACGGTCACCGGATTTTGGCTCTTTGTCTATCCCATGTATAGTTATATTAAACCAGCCAAACATCATGGATACAATGGGAGAGAGCCAGCAGAAAAAGTTAAAGGGAAGGTATGCAATGGTTGCAACGCCAAGTGTGGCCGTCATGTAAGCACCTCCTGTGTTCCAGGGTACCAGATTGGCTGTGACTGTTGCACTGTCTTCAACAGCCCTGGAAAGATTTTTGGGATGCAAGTCCATATCTTTGTATGCCTGTGCATACATCTTTCCGGTCATTACAATGGACATATATTGATCGCACAAAATTAGATTTGAACCTATTGCTGTGAGAATAGTTGCAGTTATAAGGGATCTGGCTGAGTTTGCCTTTTGCAGAACTTTGGCAATGACAACCCGCAACTGGTTGGTATGTTCCATGATTCCACCATACATCATGGCACATATTACAATGGAGATGGTGTAGAGCATGGATTCGAAACCGCCCTTGGAAAGAAGATTATCTATGGTGGCCATGCCTGTGTTGCTTGCGTATCCGCTCCATGATACAGACAGGATATCTCCAAAGGAGCTTCCCTGAAAAATGATGCCGAGTATGGCCGCGGAAACGATGCCCGCGGCAATTCCAGGAAGGGCTGGAATGCGTTTATATGCCAGTATCATTACAACGGCAGGGGGAATTATCAAAAGGGGATTGATGGAGAACTGGTTTGAAAGCCCTGATGTTATCTGACTTACAGCTTCAAGATCAGTATTTCCTCCGGCATACATGTAGTTGAGTACACATTCAATAATCAGGGTAAGACCCATGGTTACACCCGTTGTATAGCTCATATGGCGTATGTGGGTATAAAGATCTGTACCCACCATGGCCGGTGCCAGGTTGGTGGTGTCGGACAGGGGAGACATCTTGTCGCCAAAATATGCTCCTGAAAGGACAGCTCCTGCAACAATGGGAAGAGGAAAGCCCAGCCCCTCTCCAATACCGATGAGGGCGATGCCTATTGTTCCGGCAGTGCCCCATGATGTTCCTGTGGCAAGGGAGGTGACGGCACAAATGATTACCGTAGCCGGTAAAAAGATTTTAGGGCTTAATATTTTGAGCCCGTAATAGAGCAGGGTGGGAACAACACCGCTCTGTATCCAGACACCAATAAGTATGCCGATGACACCAAGTATCACAATGGCCTGGAGTGAGTTGGTAATACCGTTAAGCATTCCGGATTCTATTTCACTCCATTTGAAACCTGCCTTGATCCCAATCAAGGCAGCCACCATTACACCGAGCAGAATTGGAACCTGTGCATCAGACTCATATTTTACAATGGCAAGGCTTATAAAAAGTACAAGTGCCACAATTGAGATTAAAGCTTCCCACACATGCGGATCCCTTTTTGCTTTTGTTTCCATCTGATCTCCTTGTTGTCGTCCTAAGTGTTTAGTAATTGGGTTTAATTAACTTACCCAGACTCCCATGGCAAGCCTGTAATAGGTGGCTGGGGATGAGATGAATGGGCAAGTTATTAAAAATCAATTCCTTAAAATAAAAAATTGCATTGCAGCCAGGTCAAGGCCATGAAGATATAATCAGATTCTAAGAGACCCTTATCATCATAACCGGACATTTTGCCATTTTTGCCACCTTGTCAGCCACTGAACCAAAAAGGTGGGTCTGAATATTTCTTCCGCTTCCCATTATGATCAGATCAATATCATTTTCCTCCACATATTCAATGAGTTTCTTGTAATGTGTCCCTGATACAACACTGGTCTTTGAGACTTGCTTGTCGCCTATGTATTTTGTTTTAAAGGATTCAAGATTCTGTTGGGCAAGGGTAATTCGTTCTTGTTCAAAGTTGCTTGCATGGCGTTTAATATCTGTTTCAGAGGGTTGACTGATAAATGAATCTGCATAGAAATTCATTCTTCTGACAACATGCACCATGTGAATTTCAGCAAAATATTTTTCTGCCATTGATATTACATAAGGTGCAACAACGGGTGACATCTCTGTCAGACTGACGGGAAAAAGAATACGGCAAAATGTCTGCATGTGATCTCCTTAATTCTGGTATGTATAAAAACTATTGGATTCCATATGGTACCTATTTGCCCCTGAGTACCTCTATCCTCCCTGTGGATGTCGAGAACGGCGGGTGATACATGCTTTAAAATGGTTGAATATCTCCCTGGAAACGCCTTCAATTCCAAGGGGGCGATCCTTTGCATCGTGGCAGTCCGACCCTCCGGTCTCTATAAGTCCGTATCTCTTTTTCCACCCCCCAAGGATTTTTCGATGGCATTGAATATGCCCTGGATAGTTTATTTCAACCCCGCAGATACCGGCATTCAAAAATGCCGGAAGCATTCTCTCCACAACCTCGAACGGAGGCAGAACCTCCTTGTAGTGTCCTCTGCCGGGGAAGGAGCCCGCAGCAGGATGGGCAAGAACCGCCAAAACCGGAAACTCTCCAAGAAAAGATTTGATGATCCCAAGGTCAACACCCGAGGGGAGATAGGCAGGGCTGTCGTTTCCCATGATGCGGTTTACTATGTCTGTATTGTGGATATTGTGCTTTTCCTTAAGGGCCAGGGCAAAATGGCGACGTGTAACAGCAGGGCTGTATGACGATACCTCTTCAAATTCCAGCGGTTCTGCCAGGATGGGTTCAAAACCTTCCGGGCCGAATATTCTATTTATCTCGCCAATCCTTGCCCTGATAAGATCATCCCCCCTTCCCCCTGCCAGGGTCCGGCCCAGGGCGGAGATGAAGGCCCCATGGTTTAACATATCCGGTTCAAAATAACATAGAACATGCAGGGTACCCGTGAAAAAAGGTTCTTTGAAACGTACTGAAATTTCCACCCCGGGAACAACTTCCACCCCTCTCTTCCTGCCGGCCATGACGGCGGGCCCAAGGCCCTCCAGGGTGTCGTGATCCGTTACTCCAAGGGCTGAAATTCCCATGTTCCCGGCCATGGATACAAGCTCTTCCGGGCTGAAATCTCCATCCGAGGCCGTGGTATGATTGTGGAGGTCTGCATATATCTCATTTTTCACGGGAGTCAGCCCCCAAGCCGTTCATCAATGGATTCAAGGGCCTCCCCGGCAGCTTCGGCAAGTTCGGGGTCGTCAACACCCTCCACAAGGCCGGCGATCACCTCCTTGGTATTCCGGTCCCCTGCTTCCCCCAGGGCATAGAGTATATCTCCCCGGGTTCTGGTATCTGCCCCGTGGAATTTTTCGGCAAGCTTCGGCACCATTTGGGCGGCAAGACCGGGGGCATCCGCGGCAAGCTCCTCTATGACAACCATGGCCCCCAGTCTCACCGACCATATATCATGGGTTACAAGGTCGATGAATCCCTGGAAAATTTCATTTTTATCCATCATTTTCCCGGCAATCCACCCTGCCCTGCCATCTTCCAGTACCCTCCTGAGGGCCGCAGTATCAAGCCTGGATGCATCCCTGTTAACAATCCCGTTGATGATCTCCCCCCGGCGTACCTCGCCGGTCCACCGGAAATCATTGTCCAGTATAAGGCATGGGGCAGCAAGAACACCGTCCCGGGATGCCTCCCCGGTAAAGAGGGTGCCGTCGATGATTTTGAGGTGAATCAGGCCCGAGGTTCCGGCAAGCTCAACAAGTGTTGCGGCCACCCCGGGACAATGGGGACAGTGGGCGGAAATATATAATTTCAGCTCGGCTGGAACCTCAATGGGTCTCATCATCTCCTCTGTTTCCGGTGATATTGGGGGCATGGAAAGGGATCCGAGGAAAACGGAGAATATTTTTCCCTGGGGAACCGAATTAAAGACAATATTATCTCCAACTCCAATCCCGGGCAGACTCTTTTTCTCTTCAGCGATTTTCA
>JADGBO010000041.1 GCA_015231465.1 Desulfamplus sp. | reverse complement strand
CACAACATCCATCCCCTTACCGAGTGCCTGAAACGGGAAGAAACATTGATGGAATACAGTGGTCAAAGGGGTTTCAGGGTTATCCGGCAGCAGACCTACGAGTTAGAGAGATTTCTCCAGTCCATAGCTTTCCGTGAAGAGAGCCGATGCCGATTCTGCTACCATGACCGGCTACTTTCCACGGCAAAGATTGCCCTAAAGGGAAAATTCCAGGGATTTTCCTCCACCCTTCTCTACAGCCGTTTCCAAAACCATGATCTTATCCGTGAAACCGGAGAGGCCATCGCCAAAAAGGAGGGAATTCCTTTTTTTTACAGAGATTTCAGGGTGGGGTGGCAGGAGGGGATTGATGCCTCGAAAAATCTTGGCATGTACCGCCAGCAGTACTGCGGATGCATCTACAGTGAAAGGGATCGCTTCAAAGAGAGGCTGATCAAGAGACTTAACTGACCCAATGCCTTGCTCTGGGCAGCCACATAATCATCAAATCCAGTGCCTTCAACGGTTTCGGTGAACTCTGCCTTGTCCATGTGAATTCTTTTTCTGGTTCCTGCCTCTATAATCTCCCATTTGGCCGAGACACTGATATACCCGCCCGGCATGCCGTCCAACTGAAGAATGTCGATGTGAGTCTGATATTCCGGGACAACATGGCTCTGCCAGGGATGTCTATAGATGGTATCAATGCCAAGAATTTGTGAAATATTTTCCATGAGTACAAAAGGGATATCTTCCCTGAGAAGTCCGGCCCATTGATGAAAATCCTCAAGCCTTATCTCATTTTCAGACAGGCGTACCACAAGCTGGGATCTGTCAAGGTATCTCGGAATATTGACAGGCCCTATAGCCAGGGTGACAGCGTCAGTGCCGGGGGTTGGATCCAGGGGTAATTTTGTACTCTCCGGTAAAGGGAGACCCAGGTTCTTTACAGGGGAAAGGGTGTAAAATTTTGACGGGTCACTGGAAATACAGCCCATAAAAGTAAGAATCACCGGAAAAACAATGGATACAACAATAATCCTCCTGTAACCCGATGCACATTTTTCAATGATATTTTTATATTTCTCCATATCTGTTTCCCACTCCATTTTCAAGTCATTGAACCGTCATGTTTGCGTTACAGATTGAGTCTCAATCACCCATATCATAAAATCCAGGCCGTCTTACAAAGGCCGCAACCAGTTCCTCAATTCTTTTTTCCCTGAATAAATGCCTCTGGATGGCGTTCTATATATTCTGCAAGCATTCTCACGGATCTTGCCGCATGGGCAATTTCCGCAAGGGCGGTGTTCATGTTGTACATAAGTGAGGAATCCATGTCTGCCATACGCCCGAACTCCTGGATCACCAAGGCTGCTCCATCCGAAGCCGCCCTTGCCGAAGCCAGGGTTTTTTGGGCACCGTCAAGAACCCCATGCACCCCCTCGGATACAGGAGAAACCTGTTGCCTGACAGATGCGATAAGGGTTCGGGCATCCGAGGCTGTACCCTGGAAACCCGTACCCACCCGGGTGACCTGGTCCCGGGCCAGTGCCGCCAGTTCCTGGATATCCGAAATTGCCTGTTTAAGGGATAGGGATATGGACAGCACCTCTTTATCGGCATTTTGTATGAGAACGCCGGCATCCTCTGCTGCCTCACCAAGGGCCGAGGCAAGGTCGGGAAGCTTTTTGTCCATATGGGCGGCAAGGGTATTTATACTGTTGAGGGCTGCTGTCATGGCCACAAGAAGCTCATCAATGGAGGCTGAATTGAGAAAGGTATCAATATTGCTGATGATGGAAAAGGCCTTGTTGAACATCTCCTCAATGGGAGCCTGCTTGAGTTTCTGGGTCAACTCCTCTATATCGGACTGCATTGTTGGAATTTCAAGGTATTCCGAGGGAAATCCTGAAAACCTGGGCTGGGTGTCAGGTGCAAAATCCAGGGCCACAAGAAGCTGTCCCGTAACAAGGCTCTGCATCTCAAGCTGGGCCCTTAGACCCTTTTTGATGAGAATGTTCAGATTCTCCTCCATGGAGTCCGTCTCCTTACCTTTAACGATGGGGTCTCCATTGTTTTTCAATCCTGAAGCATCCTTGTGCAATGAAAGGTCATTTTCTATTCCTGAACCCTCCTTTTGCACTGAAACATGATTTTTCGATCCGGAGACACCCCGGTTTAAATCCCTGTCCATGACCAGGAGTTCACTGTTTATCTCAATAAGGACAGGAATGGAAAAAGTCTGTTCCCCTGAACCGGCATTGATCCGGATGTCCCGGACAGACCCTATTTTGACACCCCTCAGCACCACCGGGGCCCCCACATTAAGTCCCTTGACCGAACCGCTGAAGTGGAGAACAAAGAGGTTTTTCTCCTTGAAAAAAGAGCCGGAACCAAATACCACAACCGCCGCAACGGTCAGGACAACGGCCCCCACCACAAAGGCTCCCACCATGGTTTTGCCGCCGGTGTCGCTCATGAACCCCTCCCTTCTCCCCTGGTTAAAAAATCTATAACACGTTGATCCCGGGAACTCTCCAGAAGATGCCCCGGGTCTCCGGATGCAATCATGGTTTTTGTCACAGGATCAAGAAACACGCAATTGTTGCCAATGGCAAAGATACTGGCAAGCTCATGGGTTACCACAACAACGGTTGCACCAAGGCTTTCCCGGATCTCAAGAATAAGATCATCAAGGAGCCTTGCACTGACGGGATCAAGTCCCGCCGAGGGCTCATCAAAAAAAAGAGCATCGGGATCCAGGGCCAGGGCCCTGGCCAGGCCAGCCCTTTTTTTCATACCGCCGCTGATTTCCGAAGGATAGTAATCCTCAAACCCGGCAAGCCCCACAAGGGCCAGTTTCAGGGAGGCCAGCTCCCTTATAGTCCTGGCATTTAGATCGGTGAACTGCTCCAAGGGAAGGGCAATGTTCTCGGCAAGGGTCATGGAACTCCACAAGGCACCGCTCTGGTAGAGAATCCCCATGTTTTTCATGAGAATACGACGGGTCTCCATGGGTGCATCCCAGAAGCTAACCGGTCCAGGAAATCCCGGATCCCTGTATATTACCCTTCCCATGGAGGGCCTGTGTAGTCCCACAAGATGACGCAAAAGGGTACTTTTACCACATCCGCTCCCACCCATGATAATGAATATATCCCCCTGATTGATCTCAAAATCCAGGTTTTTCTGGATTACGGAGGTTCCATAGGCCATGGTTAGGTTTTCAACGGTAATTCTGGGATTGCCGGTTTTTATAAATTCATCCATTTTTGCAAATACCTGTCAATGACCATAATCAGACTGTTTGCCGGGGCAAGGTATTGTTTCAATTCACTTTGTTAATAGTATTATAGATATATGCAGATGAATTAATACTCTCATACATCATTATTATTTGGTATCAATTCATCTGAGAAAAACTATAAATATTTATCATATTCCCAGCACATTACAGACAACTGTAATAACAGCGGTTGCAATAACAATGGCCACAATACCCGTAACAACCGCCGATGTGGCGGCCTCACCCACGGCAGATGCATTTCTTCGGCACTGCATACCCCTGAGACACCCTGCAAGGGCCACAAGGATGCCGAACACAAAACTCTGGAATATGCCTATCCAGAAGCTGTTAAGGTTCACCGATGCCTTTGTCATGTTGTAATACTCCATGAAGTTGAGGTCAAGCATGAATATCCCCACTGCCATGCCGCCCATGATGCCCATCAGATCCGCATATAGACACAATAGGGGCATGACAAATGCCAGGGCAAGTATCCTGGGCATGACAAGAAACTCCATGGGTGATATGCCAAGGGTCTTCAAGGCATCTATCTCCTCGTTCACCTCCATGGTGCCAAGCTGGGCAGCAAAGGCTGCTCCTGTCCTGCCGGCCATGATAACTCCCACCATCACCGCCCCCATGACCCGTATCATGGCAATGCCCACGAGACTTGCGACATAAATCTGGGCACCGAACATGACAAGCTGAACAGCCCCCACAAAAGCAAGGATAAGACCAACAAGACAACTTATAAGGGAAACAATGGGCAGGGCATCCACACTGCACTCCCGGACAATGGGAAAAAACATTTTCATGCGTATTTTATACCTTCCGAGAATCAATCTCAAAAAGGCAATAAAAGCATCTCCGATAAATCCCAGCATCTCAAGGGTTCCATGGAAAATATCCATGGCTGCCTGACCTGTGGATGATAAAAATGAAGCATCTCCTGTTTTTTTCCTGATCCCTTCACGTTCCGGCACTGCAGATGCAAGATCCAGAAGTCTCTGTATGCCCCCGGGCATGGATGCAACATCCCAGGCAATGCCCCGGCTGCTGCAATGGCCTGTGACATCCTTCAAAAAGGTGAGTATGGAGCTGTCCCATCTGGCAATATCCCGGCTTTTAAAAAGGACACATTCAATGGAGACCCCAAAGGAATCTATCCTGCGGACAACCTCCCTGGATGTGGGAAAATCTGCATCCATGGTGAACTCTCCGGTCATTGCAACCGTTAGAACACCTCCTCCGGATATCCCCTCCCCAAGCTCATAGATAAGTTCGCCCATAATCAGTTAACAACCATTCTCATAAATAATGAACCATAATATATTTTAAGAAAACAAATTTGACATTGGTTTTTAATATAGCTTTCCAGATAATTAACTCGTGAGTGATAAGTTCTCCCACTGACCACTGCTGATAGTACTGTAATGCAATATATAATCACAATATATGGTGTGGAATATGAGAACTTACAACTCTTGAGTAATTAAGGAATTGATTTTTAATAACTTGCCCATTCACCTCACCCCCCAAACCCCTCTCCATGACTGGAGAGGGGGAGTTTGGGTAAGTTAATTAAACCCTATTACTAAATTGGTTATCGTAATGTAGGGGCAGCCCCCTGTGGCTCCACTCAAAAAAGGATTTGATAAAATATTTTTCTGGAAGTCTATAGGTGGTGTGACCGGTATTTGCAACAAAGCATAAAAAAAAAGGCTCTCAAGATTGCTACATCACATCCTGAAAGCCTTAAAGTTTACATGGTTGAAAATCTTGAATTTACTGTGGTGCCGGAGGCGAGACTTGAACTCGCACACTGTTGCCAGCGGAGGATTTTGAGTCCTCTGCGTCTACCAATTCCACCACTCCGGCAATAATCTGAATTTTTATAGAGTATTCAGGATGATTTGTCAACATATACTATTCCAGAAAACAAAATTGGCAGCCCAAACCCTCTATTTTCAGGTTTGACAAAGTCCTTTGACAAAGTCGTTATCTGGCAATATATAGTTTTTCTACCTGATATTTTTAACGATTCAAGTTGAGTGCCAAATTTAGAATAGCTGAAGATTGCAAGGTTATCTTGACCGGAGTTCAAAGCAGATATATATTGATCGCCCATGAAATTTTACAAAAAAAAATATGATATTGTGGTTGTAGGCGGAGGTCATGCAGGATGCGAGGCTGCCCTGGCCGCGGCACGCATGGGCTGCTCCGTTCTGATGCTAACCATGGATCTGGATAAAATCGCAGCCATGCCGTGCAGTCCCTCCATCGGAGGCATGGCCAAGGGGCAGCTTGTCAAGGAGATTGATGCCCTGGGCGGTATCATGGCCAGGGCATCGGATGCATCCGCCATTCAATATCATACCCTCAATACAAGAAAGGGTCCGGCAGTACATTCCACCCGAACCCAGAACGACAAGGCAGCCTACCACAGGTTTTTGAAACACTTTCTGGAAAACTCTCCCGCCATTGACATAAAGCAGGCCCTGGTGGAGGATATTGTGGCGGAGAATGGCCAAATCATCGGTGTTGCCGAGGTGACAGGAGTGGGTTTTGAATCCCGGGCAGTCATCCTTGCCACAGGAACCTTCCTGCAAGGGGTGGTCCACATTGGGGATCGAACAATGCAGGCCGGCCGTGCTGGAGAGTTTTCATCCCTGGGCCTTGCCCGATCCCTGGCATCACTTGGTTTTGAGAAGGGAAGGATGAAAACAGGAACCCCGCCAAGGCTCCACAGGAGATCAATAGATTTTACAAAGTTCAGCAAAAGGCCTCCGGATACCTCTCCCACACCTTTTTCCTACTCCACCACCGCGGTATCCGGTCCCATGATTCCGAGCTACATGGGAAACACTAACAAGATACTCCACAGTTTCGTTCGCCAAAATCTTCACCATTCAGCCCTTTACGGTGGCCATATCCACGGAAAATCGGCCAGATATTGTCCGTCCTTTGAAGATAAGATTGTAAAATTTCCCGAAAGGGAGAGCCATCAGATCATCCTGGAACACGAGGGCCTGGATACCGAGGAGATATATGCCAGCGGCCTGGGCAACAGCCTTCCGTGGGAGATACAGGCCGAGCTTGTGAGGATGGTGGATGGCCTTGAAGAGGCCGAAATCATAAGGCCGGCCTATGCCATTGAATATGATTTCCTTAACCCAAGGCAGCTTAAACCCACACTTGAAACAAAATTAATTGAGGGACTTTTCCTGGCCGGTCAGATCAATGGCACTTCCGGCTATGAAGAGGCTGGAGCCCAGGGGTTATGGGCCGGCATCAACGCTGCCTGCAAGGTACAGAGTCGTCCCCCCTTCATACTTGATCGATCCGAGGCTTACATGGGGGTCATGGTGGATGATCTTGTCACAAGGGGAACAGAGGAACCCTACAGGATGTTCACATCAAGGGCCGAGTACCGTCTGCTTTTACGGGAGGACAATGCCGATCTCAGGCTTGCTGAACGGGCCCATGGCCTGGGGCTCATTGGTGATGAACAACTTGAAAGGGCAAGGGAGATAAAAAAAGCCACTGCAGATGAGCTCTCAAGAATAAGAGATACCATCATAAAACCCTCTGCCGGGACCAACCTTTACATTGAGAAAAGGGGCACGCCTCCCATAACAACGGGTATTGCACTGGATCAGCTCCTTAAAAGGGCGGGAATGGACTACGGTGCCGTTGATGAACTCTCTCCCCCGCCGTTGCCGATTCATCCAAGGGTGAGACAGCAGGTGGAGATAGAACTTAAATATGAAGGTTACATTGCCCGCCAGCACAATGAGATAAAAAAATTCAAGGATATGGAGCGTATGACAATACCAGATGGTATTGATTATCTCTCCCTGAACGGCCTCTCCAACGAACTCAAGGAGAAGCTCAAGGCAGTCATGCCCAAATCCCTTGGACAGGCCTCAAGAATTGATGGAATGACCCCTGCCGCACTCTCCATAATAATGATAGCCGTTGCCGCACTCAAGGGTGGATGATAACTGATTCCTTAAAATATTGACATGGAAGGGATCAAGTTTATTTTTTATATAGTTTTCCAGATAATGAAATCGGCAACCATACTGTAGGGTCACTCCCTTGCTGCTACCCTGAAAAATAGATCTGCTGAAATATTATTCTGGAAGTCTATCAAGTTGTTACGGCAGTACAGAAGAGGCAGAAATAGCAATAACCAACGTCAACTACCCCTACGGCACTTCGTGACCGTAGGGGTTTCCTTGAAACTGTTTTATGAAGGATAAAAAAATGGCTGGAACAGATTATTACAAAATACTGGGAGTGGACAAATCAGCTTCTTCCGGAGATATAAAAAAAGCTTATCATAAATTGGCACTTAAATACCATCCGGACAAAAATCCCGATGATGGGAACGCCGAGACAAAATTTAAGGAGATCAGCGAAGCATACGCGGTACTCAGCGACAAGGAGAAACGTCACCAGTACGACACCTATGGTTCGGCAGATTTTCAGCAGAGATTTACCCAGGAGGATATATTCAGAAATTTTGACCTCGGTGATATCCTAAAGGAGTTTGGATTCGGCCAAAGCTTTGGCGGCGGAAGGACGGCTTTTGGAGGCAGCTTTTCCGGCGGCAACCCCTTTGGCAGGTCAGGAGGGGCCAGCCCGTTCGGCAATGCCGGCACCAACCCCTTTGCCGGCATGGGAGGCTTTGGCCCAGCTTCGGGACAGGTGAAAGGGAGTAATCTGGAGTATGAGGTCTCCCTTACCCTTGAGGAGATAATAAATGGATGCAAAAAAAACGTCAGCTTCTCCCATGAGGGAAGCAGTGAGACACTTACGGTCACCATCCCCAAAGGTATGATTCCGGGAAAGAAAATAAGGGTTCCAGGAAAGGGTGCAAAAAGCTCCCGGGAAGGGGGTATGAGGGGAGATCTTTTTATCATCGCAAGACCTGTACAAAATTCGGAATTTGAGATTGAGGGCAACGATATAACTACAATCCAAAGGGTTAAACTTACCGAAGCCATTCTTGGCACAAAAATAGAGCTGAAAACACCTGCCGGCAGGACCATTACACTTAACATACCGCCCGGCACAAGACATAAGGGAAAATTGCGCTTGTCAAATCACGGCATACCATTTATGAACGGTAAAGGGTGCGGAAGCCTTTTTGTGATGATTCATGTTGACACACCGAAAAATTTGACGGCGGAACAGAAAAAACTTGTTGAAAAACTTGCTGAAACAGGACTATAAAACAGATGATAAAATTGATTCCCGTGATCTCCAGTCAAGACATCCGAAACAGAGTTGAAGAGATAGCTGCCCAGATTTCTATAGATTACATGGACAAGGATCTTGTGCTTGTGGGTATATTGAAGGGCTCATTTATTTTCCTTTCCGACCTTACAAGGGCCATTACCATTGACCATGCCATTGACCTTGTCGGTACTTCAAGTTACATAGGAACCGATACCACGGGGATCATTGAATTCACAAAAAAACTGGATATTGACATTTCAGGCAGGCATATACTTCTGATCGAAGATATCGTGGATACCGGCAATACCCTTGCCGCACTGATACAATATTTTATATCACTCCATCCGGCATCTATCAAAATATGTACCCTTATTGACAAAAAAGAGCGCCGTGAATTGACAGTGACTGTTGATTATGCATGCTTTACTATTGAAAAAGGATTTATTGTGGGGTATGGTCTTGATTACAATGAAAAATATAGGAATCTTCCTGCAATATTTGATTTGAAATTTGAAGATACATCTACAGCGTAACACAATCATCTGTTCACAAAACACAATGGTTTTTCAAGCTTGATCTGTCTGCTGCAAATGCCGCCCTGCCAAAGACCGCACCCATGGCCGGAGATGGGAATGGGGCCATCCGGCAGTTAAACTTGCAAGAACAATAGAGGGGATGTTTATGATTATCACCTGTGAAAAATGTTTGACAAAATTCAACTTGAATGAAAATGTTCTTAAAAAGGATGGCTCCAAAGTCAGATGTACTAAATGCAGATATATTTTTAAAGCTTATCCCCCATCCATAATTGAAAAAGAACAATCCCAGGCTTCTTCTGTTCAGGAAGAACCATCATTTCAAAAAACATCCCTTCAAAAAACACCCCTTGAGAAGAAAGAACTCCAATTTGAAGATGACATAGAGATTGACGGCGATACGGTACATGGGGTCGAAGATATTGATCCAGGGGGAGACAAGAAAACTCCTGATCCAAAGCCCCCGCCTCCGGTTCCGGACATCGGGGCAGAACTAAGCCTTGAAGATGAACTCTCCCGGGATAAAGTTGAGTCCGGTCAGGACAGTGCCCCGGGATTGGATGATCCGGTCATGGATTTTTCATTGGAAGATGAACTCCAGGATAATATTTCCCATGATCCGGAACTTAATCTGGATATGAATCTTGATCTCTCCATGGACGATGACATCTCCCCTGGCCCATCTCCTGGTTCATTCCCCGGCTCATCTTTTGGTGTAGAGCCTGACATGGATATGGATATGGACTTCTCCATAGATGACGAGTCCTCTGACAAGCTTAAAAAACATGAGATGCCAGCCGGAAAAACCCAGGCAGTTTCCACGGATGACGGTCTTGAGCTGGATATGGATTTCTCGGATGATTTTGACCTTGGTTACCAGGAGAACAAGTCGGAACCGGATACAGCTTCATTTGAGGACGATCTGGATATGGATTTTTCCATAGATGACGGCCCCTCTGCCTCCCCCCCTGACAGACTTGCAAAAAAAAGTAGTCAAAATAATTTAGTAAAAGATAATGATTTAGATTTTAGTTTTGCCAAGGAAGAAGATACTCCCTCTTCATTGGGTATGTCCCGGGAGGTGGAAGAAGATACCCTGGAAATAGAAGAACTGGAAGATGATGAAGGGGAACTTGATTTTTCCGTCATGGATCAGGCCATGGGAAGAGACTCAATGGAAGTAGAGGATGATGTCGATATAAGTTTTGAGGACGATGCATCTTCGGATGTTGATTTCTCGGCTGACAGGAATTTAATGGTTCAAGATGATGATGTCCTTGAATATCTGCCTGACGAGGAGAATGGAGACTCCCGGGATGATGACTATGGAGAGGAAATATCCGATGAAAAGGAGATGGAATCCGATGCTTTGAAAAATCAAGGGCTTGAAGATAAGAATATACCTTCAAACTTTTCGACACAATTTGATGAGACCTCGCTTTCTGGCCAGAGACCACATCTTTTCAGTGAAAAAGATGACAAGACAGAGACAAAACGCTCCTTTGGAGCAGGTAAAATAGTATTGTCGGTGCTTTTTTTGCTAATTGTGGCCATTGCAGGATATGCAGGTGCCATCATGACCGGCGTTCAAATTCCTTACATCTCCGACATAAAAATACCATACCTTGACAGTTTTATTTCCGTGCCTGCTCCGGAACCTGTGAAACTGACTCCCGTAACAAAATCCATTGCATCCGGTTTTATCGATAACAGCAGTTCGGGAACGCTTTTTGTAATCAGGGGAGAAGTTATTAATCACTCCGCCGTTGCCTGCAAAAATGTAATAGTTGAGTCCGTCCTTCTATCTAAGGATCAAAAAGAGCTGAAAAGAACTTCCGCCCTTTGCGGAAACACAGTTTCCGACACTCAGCTCAAAACATTGGATATAAAGGCCATGACTGAACAGTTGAACAAACGAGGTGCCAGCAGTACATTTACCGTGAACCCTTCTCAAACCATATCTTTTGTTACCGTTTTCTCCAATTTTCCAGAAGATATTGATACTTTTACAATTACTGTCGCAAACTTTGAACAGATACCGCAAAAAAAATAGGAACTGCTATAAACTTTGAACAGATACCGTAAAAAAATAGGAACTGCTATAAACTTTGAACAGATACCGTAAAAAAAATAGGAACTGCTATTGACATAAAATGGGCTCTCTTGTATAAAGATCAAGTTTTTCGGCGATGTAGCTCAGTTGGTCAGAGCATGCGGCTCATATCCGCAGAGTCCGGGGTTCAAGTCCCTGCATCGCTACCATAACATTTTACCAATACGTCCGTATTGGTTCAAAACCCTCAACATTTTAAAGGTGTTGGGGGTTTTTTGTTATAGGAATGAGTATTAAATAACATTTTAATTTTGGCATCCTTCATATACACCCAAAATTACTTTACACTTTTTAGAGCATAACCCCCCTCAAAAGCATACTCTCCGAAAAAGTGTAAACTTATAAATGTAAGTATGTCTCAATTTTTATTGTTTTTTGATGGCCTTTTCACCTTCCTGTCGTATCCTTCCAAGCTCTTCCAGCTCATGATCACCAAGGGGAACCGGCTTGTGGGTGGTGAGGATTTTTTCGATTTTAGCTTTTATACGATCATTGATTGTTGGTTTTCCTTTGTTGAGCCAGTTCTGGAGATAACTTCGATCCATAATGGTGGGGAACCAGGTCTCCCTGCGAAAATGTTTGAAGGTATGGGGTTCTGCAATGAAGTTCCCCCCGGGGCCGACCTTGTCGATAACTTCCGTTGCAAGTGTGTCGGCATCAACTTTGATCCCCCTCAGAAAATGACGGGTCATGCCGCAGAATTCATCTCCCATTACCAGCATTTCAGGGGAACAGATCATGCCCGCACCAAGATAACCCACATCATGAATGAGATTGAGGCCCGCAAGACCCTGGGCCATGATACCGAACATACTCTCTCCTGCAGCCTGTCCATCCAATGCCATGGCATCGGAGGCACCAGCAAGACCCCAGGTGGGCAGACCAAGCCGCCGACCCATTTGGGCCTGGGCAGTGAGGCACATACTCACCTCGGGGGCACCCACGGTACTCACCGATGTCGCCATGTCAAACATTCCGAAATTTCCGCTCAGGAAAACCCTGGACCCTGGCTTGTAAATCTGAAGCACCACAACGCTCATAAGAGCTTCGGAAAGCCACAGGACAATGCCCCCGGCCAGGGTTACAGGGCTTGTAGCCCCCATGAGCTGGGAAGTCCCCGGGCACTGGGGAAGTCCCCAGTCCGCTGCAAGAAATGCCCTATTGACGACCTCTTCAGGATAAAAGAGGGGAGTCAGTGGTTCCGGATAGGCCATGAGAAAGGGTTTTTCCTGTAAATTTTGTCTGCCTCCCACACATGCGGCAGCCATCTCATGAATGAAAAGAGAGTCCCTGACATTCTCACTCAGAAACATCACTGGAAGGGTTGTGTTTTTTACGCAGGCCTCAAAATCATATAGAAAGGAAGCTTCCCCTGGAGTGTCCTGGGTGGTGCCGAAGGGCATTACCCACTCAATGTTGGGGAGGGCATCTGACAGAATGGCTCCAATCTCAAGATCCCTGTATCTGGTGGGCCGAATATCACCGGTCTCATAATCCAGTGTATGGGGGGATCCAGTGGAACATCCATAGTAACTGTTCCGTCCCCTAATATCCAGGGCAGGATTGCCCAGCCGATCATAAACTGTAAAACCCTTTGGTGCGGATTCCAGACACTGTTCCACCACCTCTTTCGAAACCCGGACACGATCGCCGTCAACCCTGCAGCCTGCTTTTTTACACATGGCAACGGCACCGGCATGGGTCATCTTGAAACCTGTTCTGTCTAAAACCTTTAATGCCGCTTCATAAACCTGATCCAGTTCATTTTCACTCAATACTCTCATTGTAACTGATTGATTAATCCGCTCGGAATTTTCCATAAATTCTTCATCCATATCAATTTAATGTTTCAATTTTTTTCAAAATATGAATATGCTGGCAATGTTTTACCAATATAATATTCCAACTCGCCAGTCATAGGTTCTCTGGACAACAGCTTTATTTTTTTTGGATTTAAAATACTAAATTTTGGCAAATGATTAAAGAGCCTATCATAAAAAAAATCGGCATCCTAATTTAGTTGCATTTGCTTATTATTGGTGGATTCCATATCCGTCCGCAATGGGGCAGATTATTTTTTGAAACCATGTGCTATCCAGTCTTTCTCCATATCCGCCCGCAATGGGGCAGATAGTTTATTGTTTAAATTATTTTGGTTGACAAAGAAAATGAAATGGTTTAACCATTCAAATGTTAATGAGAACAGAGCAGAGCAGTGTGTGTTAAATTTAGAAATCGGGCTACTGCAATGTTGAAGAGGCACCAGGGGAAGAGTTGTCAGCAACTGATTTTGAGGAGAAAAATTATGAGGGAAAATAGAATTAAAACCCATCCCATTCTTGAGGTAAAAGAGAAAGAGGATGTGGCGTTTTACTGGAATTCTGAAAAATTGAGTGCCAAAAGAGATGAGATGCTCTCATCTGCCCTTTTTGCAAATGGAATAAAGACCTTTGGGCATCATCACAAGGATGGCTCTGCCCAGGGAATTTTTTGTGCAAACGGCCAGTGTGCAAAATGTACTGTCATCGCCAACGGAGTTCCGGTAAAGGCCTGCATGACAGCGGTCAGGGAGAACATGTTTGTGGAGAGTGTCGAGGGTCTGCCCAAACTACCTGATGTGGAGGGTAATCCTGAAATCAGCGATATTGAACATGTTTCCACCGATGTCCTTATCATAGGAGGGGGGCCTGCCGGACTGTCGGCCGCCATCCAGCTTGAGGAGAACCATGTCTCTGGAATACTGGTGGACGATAAGGATCGTCTCGGTGGCAAGCTTGTCCTTCAAACCCATAAATTTTTTGGATCCGTTGAAGATTCATATGCCGGAATGCGGGGGATGGAGATAGGCGAAATGCTTGCCCGAAAAATTGAGTCCAGCAGCCATATTGATGTGTGGAGAAATAGCACTGCCCTTTATGTCTTCAAAGATGGCAAAGTGGGCATTTTAAAGGATGGCATCTATAAACTGGTCACCCCCCAAATAATTTTGAATGCCGCCGGGGCCAGGGAGAAGTTTCTCAGATTCCGGGGGAACTCCCTCCCCGGTGTTTACGGGGCAGGTGCTTTCCAGACCCTCGTGAACAGGGATTTGATCAAACCCACGGACAACCTCTTTATAATAGGGGGAGGCAATGTGGGGATCATTGCCGGATACCATGCCATGCAGGCCGGCATCAACGTCATCGGCCTGGCCGAGGCCATGCCTCGCTGTGGGGGGTACAAGGTTCATGAAGACAAGCTTAAACGTCTTGGTGTTCCAATATATACTTCCCACTCCATTGTGTCGGCCAATGGTCATGATTCTGTTCGTTCCGTCACCATTGCCCAGGTGGATGAAAATTTTCATATAGTGGAAAATACGGAAAAAACCTTTGAATGCGATACGATTCTAATTGCAGTGGGCCTTGAATCGGTATCCGAATTTACCTATGAAGCCGAAAAAGCGGGCATAAAGGTCTTTGCTGCCGGGGATGCCTCTGAAATTGCAGAAGCTTCCTCTGCAATGTTCAACGGTAAAATTGCAGGTCTGAGGATCGTAAAAGAGCTGAAGCAGGATACCGGAGAGATTCCTCAATCCTGGTATGAGAAGGCCGAAATTCTCAAATCCCATCCCGGTGAAGTCCAGGAGATTGCAATCCCTTCCCGGGAGGAGGGTATTTTCCCGGTCATTCACTGCAAGCAAGAGATTCCTTGCAACCCATGCTCCACGGTCTGTTCGGAGGGCTCCATTTTCATGCAGGGAGATCCCATCAAGGGAAGACCCGTGTTTGACGGAGAGTGCCAGGGGTGCATGAAATGCCTTGCAATCTGCCCGGGCCTTGCCATTACCATGGTGGATTATCGAAGGGACAAGGCTTTCCCCACGGTTTTTCTCCCCTATGAAATCGGAAACTTCCCTGTAAAAAAAGGTGATATGGTGGATGTGTCCGATGTTGACGGCAATATACTTGGGGAGTATGAAGTCCTGGGTGCAAAGGCCACTAAAGAGAGCAATCTTACCGAGATTGTACGCATCAAGGCTCCTGCTGCCATAGCAAAAAAGATAGTGGCTTTTACCATCCAGAAAAAGGAGGTATCTGACCCTGTTACAACCAAGGTTCCCTATGACCAGATCCATGACGATGAGATCGTCTGTCTCTGTGAGATGGTTACAGCCGGAGAGATACGAGACCTGGTAAGGAAACGGGGCGTGACTGACATGAATCAGATAAAGGCGATCACAAGGGCCGGTATGGGACCCTGCGGTTATAAAACCTGTGAAAATCTCATGAAACAGATTTTCAGAGCGGAAAAAGTTGCCCTTGGGGATATGGTACTCAACACACGTCGTCCCCTTTTTGTGGAAGTTCCTCTTGGAAAATTTGCCAATGGAGGTAAAAAATGAAAACAGCAGATGTCATAATAATCGGTGCCGGATCCGTGGGCGTTCCTGCCGCCATGAGCCTGGCAAAGGAGAAATTGGACGTTCTTGTGATTGATTCCCTTCCGTCTCCCGGGCAGGGACAGAATAAAAAGGCCATCGGCGGAATAAGAGCCACCCATTCCGACAAGGGCAAGATTACCACATCCCTCAGGAGCATTGAAATTTTTTCCACATGGAAAGAGATCCACGGCGATGACATAGGATGGATATCCAACGGATACTCATTCCCGGCATATACGGAACAGGATGAGAAAAAGCTCAAGGAACTCATGGTTACCCAGAAATCCTTTAATCTCAATATTGAGTGGCTCTCCCCTGAAGAGTATCAGGAGTTGGTGCCGGGCATCAATATGACGGGTCTCAGGGGTTCAACCTACTCTCCGGGTGACGGCAGTGCATCTCCCCTTCTCGCCATCAATGCGTTTTATTTCAAAAGTCTCTCCTACGGAGCCCAATATCGTTTCAACGAAAAAGTTACCGCCATAGAACCCTTAAAAGAGGGTGGGTTTAGCATAACCACGGACAGAGATATATATTCTTGCGGCAGGCTCATCAATGCCGCCGGCAATCACGCAAGGGAGATAGGCCGGATGGCCGGGGTTGACCTGCCGGTCACCCCGGACAGCCATGAAGGTGCGGTCAGCGAACCTGTGCAGCGTTTTTTCGGTCCCATGATCGTTGACCTGAGACCTGCCATGGATCCTGCCACCGAGGATTCGGCCAACTACTATTTTTACCAGAACAGCGAGGGGCATGTGATCTTCTGCCTCACCCCCAGGCATCTCATCGTGGGTACAGAAAGTGAATCCACATCGGTTTTTCTTCCCCAGGTGGCAAAACGCATGGTCTCTCTATTTCCCAAACTTGCCAACCTTAAGGTGAGAAGGACCTGGAGGGGACAGTATCCCATGACACCGGACGGATTCCCCATTGTGGGAATACTGAAGGAAAATCCCGGCTTTATCAATGCCGTTGGCATGTGCGGTCAGGGATACATGCTTGGGCCGGGACTTGGGGAAATTCTCACCCGAATGGTAACCGGTTCGCTTACCTCCGATGATCAGGATGTGCTGGCTCATTTTGATCCCTACAGGGATTTTTCAGGCGTGGAGCAGTTCAAATAGGGAGTACGGTTCGGTTTTCCAAGGCGATGGTACCTTGGATAATCAAACCACCGGGGGATTCATTGATATAGACTTCCAGAAAAATATTTTAGCAAATCAATTCTTAAGGGCAGCCGCAAGGGACTGCCCCTACAGTATGGTTGCCAATTTCATTATCTGGAAAACTATAATTCCCCGGCAATAGATATGGTTGTAGCTTTTCTCTAAATTATCAATGCCTTTGGGGAATTTGCTTAACAATTCCCCGGCAACAGAAATGGGGTATGAAATGGGTTCTCTCTTTTCCATTGATGATATGCGTCGCATGGAGATAAAGATTAAACGCTCCACATTTATATGTACCCTTGGGCATGTGGAGACCGTGGAGGATGCCAAATCTTTTATATCCGGTGTTGCCGGGGAGCATAAAAACGCCACCCATAACTGCTGGGCCTATATTGTTGGTGAAAAAGGTGATATATTCCACTCCTCGGACAGTGGCGAGCCTGCCGGAACAGCCGGAAGACCCATGCTCAATGTCCTCCAGGCCCACTCCATGAGCAAAATCGCGGCTGTGGTGAGTCGCTATTTCGGAGGAGTCAAGCTTGGTATCAGGGGATTGATAGATGCCTATGGGGAGGCGGTTGAACTGGCCATCGGCATGGCACCCCTCAGGAAAATTGTTAGAACCGTTAATTATACCATAACCCTTCCCTATGCCTTCAATGACACTCTTATCCACCAGTTGCAAAATTTTTCCGGAAAGATTGTGAACACGAGTTATTCCGATATGGTGGTACACAATTTCATGGCCGAGGAAGATGATGAGAAAGGTACCCAGGAGCTGGAGAATCTGCTTTCCGGGTATCGGAATGCTGGCAGGTTAGACTATATCCGTAATGACAATCTTCCAGAAACTTAGAGATTATGATTAAGCCTTCATGGTTGGAGGCCAGTCACCCCCGACCATGGAAATAATGTATCCATTTCTACGGTAAAGATGAGAAAATGAGGATAAAAAGTACTATGGAGAAAATTGCCCTGTATATTGAGTCGTGGTTGGATGATTACTGCCGCAAATCTGGATTGGAGGGATTTGTGGTGGGCGTTTCCGGCGGTATTGACTCGGCCGTGACATCAACCCTGTGTGCCCGCACCGGCAGGAATGTGGTGGCGGTGACCATGCCCATCCATCAGGCACCCAATCAGTTGGCACTCTCCAATGCCCATCTGGAGTGGTTATTGAGGCGGTTTGCCAATGTCAGGTCAGAGAGCATTGATCTTACAGGAGTATTTGAGGAGATGAAAAGCAGCCTTCCCCGGGAGGTCCAGGACGGTCTTAGCATGGCCAACACAAGATCCCGTCTTCGCATGACGGCCCTTTACGCCCTGGCATCCCACAACAGGATGCTTGTAACCGGCACAGGAAACAAGGTGGAGGACTTCGGGGTGGGCTTTTATACAAAATATGGAGACGGCGGTGTTGACATCTCTCCCATTGCGGATCTCATGAAAAGCGAGGTTTTCGCCCTGGGAAGGCATCTCGGCATAATGGAGGATATCCTCAATGCCCCGCCCACGGATGGACTCTGGGATGACGAAAGAACCGATGAAGATCAGATCGGTGCAACATATCCGGAGCTGGAGTGGGCCATCTGTTTTGAGGAGGCTCCCAAGGATACGTCAATGCTCTCCATACGCCAGCAGAAGGTTCTGGCCATCTACCGTAAGTTTAATTCCATGAACAGACACAAAATGGAACCCATACCGGTGTGCAGCATACCCCCGGATTTAAGAGCAGGTTCTTTTGAACCTGCTCATTGAACCTGCTCATTGAACCTGCTCATTGAACC
>JADGBO010000040.1:17634-18545 GCA_015231465.1 Desulfamplus sp. | reverse complement strand
AAATCCCTGAAGGAAAAAAAATTGCAGCGAGGTGCAAGGCATGCGGTCATAGATTTCCTGTCTCCATGGATCAATTTAGAACGGATCAATTTAGAACGGATCAATCCAGAACAGATCAATCCAGAACAGATCAATCCAGAACAGATCAATCCAGAACAGATCAATCCAGAGATATTGGAGTTACAAAGAAATCAGAATCACGACAGCCCCTTGAAACCAGCAGTAAACCTGCAGCTCCCATGGGAGATTCCATTCGTGCCAAGACATCTTTCCAGGATGATACATCTGTAAATGCAAAACCCCATGCTCAATCCATTGAAGATATGGACAGACCGATTCCGCAACAATTCAAGAAAACTGATGTTACAAGGCGTATATCGGTTTCATTGAGCAAAGGGGGAGTCGGCAAGACCACCACTTCCGTGAATTTAAGTGCAGGACTTGCTCTTGCAGGTTACAAAGTGCTTCTGGTGGATACCGATACCCAGGGCCAGTCAGCATACAATCTTGGCAGGAAGCCTGGAGCCGGTCTTACAGAGCTTTTGACAGGAGAGCTTACCGCGGAAGAAGCCACAATTGAGGCCAGAAAGAACCTGTGGCTCCTTGCCGGCGGCAGATCCCTTGCCGGAGTCAAAAGGATCATCGACAAAAAGAGCATTGGTGCTGAATGGACAATGTCCGAAGCATTGACCAAGGTGGATGAGAAATATGATTTTGTAATCATCGACACATCCCCTGGATGGGACCAGCTCACAATCAATGTCATGTTTTATGCAACTGAAATCCTTATCCCCGTTGCACTGGAGGCCATGCCTTTCCAGGGGCTTTCGGAATTCATCAAAAGCTTGAGTTCCATACACAAGTACCGTCAGGAGATTGCCCTGAAGTACATTGTTCCCACCTTTATGGAT
>JADGBO010000040.1:774-17571 GCA_015231465.1 Desulfamplus sp. | reverse complement strand
GAGTTTATCTGCAAACCCATTCGTTACAATGAGAGCTTCAGCGAAGCACCGTCCTACGGTAAAACAATTTTTGAGTTTGCTCCAGGATGTAATGGTGCCTTGGATTACAAGGAACTCATCAGGAGAGTAGCCCAGGATGATACTCTGCTTCTTTAGCGTTTTTGTAAGCTCAAAATCGACCGTCTGCCTGGGTTTCCGGACATTAATGATATTTGTCTGAATCAAGATGGTCTTAATTTACAGTTTAAATCCATTTTCCCTGTGAACAAAAAAATCCTGGGGTTTCAGGGATTTTCATTGTTCGTTGTGCCCGCCAGGGCATGGCCGTTATCAAAAAGGCTTTCAAGGCTGTAATAACAATCTTGAAGGCTTTTTTATTTCTATGGTACAGCATGATAAAAATACAAAGATATTACGACTATAATAGATACTTGAGGTCTATTTTTGGTGAGAGGGTACAGAAAATTGTTGTGGATGCCGGCCTTGGCTGTCCCAACAGACAGAAAACAGCCACTTCAGTGAGGAGGGATAATTCAGGGGACAGGTGTACTTCAAGGGACGAAGCTACTTCAAGGAACCAAGTTACTACAGGGGATGGGGGTACTTCAAGGAACCAAGTTACTACAGGGGATGGGTGTATTTACTGTAATAGCAGGGGTTCCGGCTCCGGCATGTGGAAGAAAGGCCTCTCCATCACGGAGCAGATAGAAGATGGAAAGAGAGCTATGGAGAGAAGGTACAAGGCAAAAAAATTTCTTGTCTATTTTCAATCCTATACCAACACATATACCACCTGTGAAAAGATGACAGCCATGTTTGATGAAGCCCTGGCCGTGGATAGCGTGGTGGGGATGGCCATAGGCACCCGTCCCGATTGCGTTGATCCGGAAAAGATAGCTCTTATAGCGTCATATACCCGTGAATATCTTGTGTGGTTGGAGTATGGGGTTCAGTCAAGTCACGACAGAACTCTCCAGCTCATTAACCGGGGTCACGATTTTGACTGTTTTCTCCGGGCGGTGGAGTTGACCCGGGGTACCAGCATCAATGTCTGTGCCCATATCATCCTGGGTCTTCCCGGCGAAAATCGAGATATGATGATTGAAACCGCAAAACGAATAGGGGATGCTGGGATCCATGGGGTCAAGATACACCTTCTTTATGTGATAAAGGATACACCCCTCGGAAAAATGTACAGTGAAGGCAGGTATGAGTGCCTCTCCATGGATGGCTATGCGGAACTGGTATGTGATGTAATCGAGCATATGCCGGAAAATGTGGTAATTCAAAGGATAACAGGAGATCCCCATCCCCATGAACTCATGGCTCCCATGTGGGCCATGGATAAACAGCAGGTATTTAAAACTATCCGGAATCGCCTTGAGGAAAGAGATATACGCCAGGGAAATAGACTTATATACTGAAGAAGTAACAAAAAAACATACTTAATAAAAGCAAGGATGTGTTAATCTTCCGGAGTTCTGATTATTCGCTCCTTAGATAGTATTGTTTTGAGAATTCATATCATGCTTGTTCCACCAAAAGAAAGGCTTTTTTAAAAACGGGAAAATGGGAATGTGCCCGTTTTGCGTTGATCAATCTTAATTTCTATGATGGAGCAGATAAAAGCTGGTGGTCACGCTGGAAAAAAACAAACACTCAACAAAATTCGGTTTTAGTTTCAATCGTGGTGGTGCCCATCTGTCACGCACCATGATGCTGGAAGACCTTAACAGCCTGCTGGGATATATCAATGATCCCAATGCCGACAAAAAAGCCTATCTAAAGGCCATCAGAAGGGACAACTGCCTGGGCAAGCGGTCTGGCAAAACACGTGAATTGACCAGCCGCCATCTGGTGAGTCTGTATTCGCTGGATACCAATGATATCCTTTTCAGGACATTACTGTTTTTCTGGCATCGGGACCCGGCCGGTAGGCCGCTTCTGGCATTGTTGTGTGCCTGTGCCAGAGATTCAATTCTCCGGACCACTATACCTTTTATATTGAATCTGTCCGAAGGATCTGTGGTCACCCAGGAAGTCATGGCCGCATATATAGATGATATGGAACCAGGGCGCTTCAGTCCGGCCACCCTGAAATCCACGGCACAGAATCTCAATGCCACCTGGACCCAGTCCGGCCACCTCAAAGGCCGTGTCAGAAAGATCCGCACCCCTGCCATACCCACCCCAGCCAGTGTTTCCTACGCCCTGCTGCTGGGATACCTGACCGGTGCCCGGGAACTGCCAGCGGTCACTCAGTTGTTCACTGAGCCCTATATGGTCAGCTTTCTGCTGGACAACTCCCTGGGGGCATGGTGGGTGAAAAAATGGACAACGGGAAGTGGCCCGTTGTCAATCAAAGTCAGGGAAATACTCAAAAATGCGGAAACCGAAGAAGAGCTGCGGCAGTTTTTCAGCCGACCGGGTATTCCGCTGACCTACCTGCGGTTTGTGAAAACCGGGACCTGTACCTTGACAATGGAGAACCGGCCCATTTTTGATAGGGCACACTGGATGCCGGCTGCCGGGTGGTTTGACGGGTGGCCGGAAAATTTATCCGATCTCAAGACCCTGGACCCCTGCTGCGGATCGGGTCATTTTCTGGTGGCCACTCTCCTTATGCTGGTTCCCATGCGCATGGAACTGGAAAATATGTCGGCCCGGGAGGCGGTGGATGCGGTGCTGCAAGACAACATTCATGGCCTGGAGATTGACCAGCGGTGCGTGGAACTGGCAGCCTTTGCCCTGGCACTGACTGCCTGGAAATATCCGGATGCCGGTGGGTATCGAGTACTGCCTCAGCTGAACCTGGCCTGTTCCGGCCTGTCGGTCAGCGTGGCCAAAGAAGAATGGAAAGCCATTGCCGCAGCGCTTCCGGACAAAACCTATCTCCCCATTGCCCTGGACTGGATGTACGAGGCATTCAAACATGCACCCACCCTGGGCAGCCTGCTGGACCCGAGCCGGGCCAAAGTGGCGGGACTGGTGAAATGGCAGGAGATCGGGCCTGCCATCCAGAAGGCACTGAGCCAGGATCAGCCGGATGCAGTGGTGGAAGCCGGGGTGGTGGCCCAGGGCCTTGCCGGAACCACCCGCCTGTTGACACAAACATACCACCTGGTCATCAC
Organism: Desulfamplus sp.; assembly: GCA_015231465.1. Lineage (GTDB taxonomy): Bacteria > Desulfobacterota > Desulfobacteria > Desulfobacterales > Desulfobacteraceae > Desulfamplus. The sequence continues at coordinate 14,440 of JADGBO010000040.1, read as the reverse complement.
CAATGTCCCCTACCTGGCCCGGGGCAAGCAAAGCGACACCCTGCAAAAGTTCTGTGCCAAATATTACAAGGAAGGCAAGAACGACCTGGCCACGGTTTTCCTGGACCGGTGCCTGGAGCTGTGTGCGACCAACGGCACCGTCAGCATTGTCCTGCCCCAGAACTGGTTGTTTCTGACCAGTTACAGAAAGTTTCGGGAAAAACTGCTGAAAAAGGATATCTGGCATCTGATTGCCCGGCTGGGGCCTGGGGCTTTTGAAACCATCAGCGGGGAAGTGGTCAAAGCCATACTGATCAGCTTGAGCAGAGGGGATGAAAATATGGCAGCTCCAGACAAAGCGGCTTCATCTTTGGTCTCGATCGACACCAATACTATCCGGGGTCTGGATGTGTCGGAACTTCGGACGGCGGGGAAAAAAGCGGAACAGCTGTTGGATGCTGAAATTATGAGTGTGAGACAGGTGATGCAGTTGGAGAATCCAGATGCAAGGGTGGTGCTGGATGAAACAGTAAGAATTGATACATTAGAATTATATGCTTCTGGCCTTCAAGGAGTTTCAACAAGTGATAATCTAAGATTCAGGCGTAAATTTTGGGAGCTTTTGTATTTCAATGACGACTGGAGTATGTTTCAGGGTGGCGTTGATTTTTCTCAACCTTATGGTGGTGGTGATTCTTTTTTTTGGCTTAGTAAATTGATTGAGATATATGAGGAAATACGCGAGACAGTTCAAGGTGAAAATGAATTCCAAGAACGAAGAGTTGCTTCCAATGAGTCAGGTGTTTACCTCCGGGGGCAAGCAGCTTGGTCACAAAAAGGTGTCGCAGTCCGGCAAATGCAGGAATTACACTCCTGTTTAACGCAGGCGACTCCTTTTGATACTAATACTGCTGTTGTTTTACCCAAAAAAAACGAATATCTTCCCGGAATCTGGTGTTATTGCTCATCTCCCGAATACAACGAAGCAGTTCGACAAATCGATCAAAGCCTGAAAGTCACCAATGCTACCTTGGTCAAAGTCCCCTTTGACCTCGACCACTGGACCAAAGTCGCCGAAGAAAAATACCCCCACGGCCTTCCCTCCCCCTACACCAACGATCCCACCCAATGGATCTTCCACGGCCATCCCTGCGGATCGGTGATATGGGATGAAGACACCAAATGGACGGCCCATGGCCCCCTACGCGATGATGACACTGTGCTGAATGTGGCAGTGGCCCGGCTTCTGGGCTATCGCTGGCCCGCCGAACTGGACCCGGACATGGAACTGGCCGATGAACAACGGGAATGGGTCAACCGGTGCCAAACGCTTCTCTCCTTTGCGGATGAGGACGGTATTGTCTGTATCCCCCCGGTGCGGGGTGAGGCACCGGCCGCTGACCGTCTGCTGAACCTGCTGGCGGCTGCCTATGGGGATGCCTGGTCCAACGACTTGCTGGCCCGGCTGTTGAGAAATGCAAACCATGCCGGCAAGACCCTGGAAACCTGGCTCAGGGATAAATTTTTCACCCAGCATTGCAAGCTGTTCAAGCACAGACCCTTTATCTGGCACATTTGGGACGGCCTGCGGGACGGGTTTGCTGCCCTGGTCAATTACCACAAGCTGGACACCAAACGCATGGAAACCCTGATTTATACCTATCTGGGAGACTGGATCAACCGGCAGAAACAGGGGATCATCGATGGAGTGGACGGGGCTCAAGAACGGCTGGATGCGGCTGAAGGGCTCATGAAAAAACTGGAACTGATCCTGGAAGGGGAAGCCCCTTATGATATTTTTGTCCGGTGGAAACCCATTGACCAGCAGCCCATTGGATGGGATCCGGATCTCAACGACGGGGTGCGCCTCAACATACGGCCCTTTATGAGCGTGCCGGATATCAGGAAAAAAGGGGCCGGTGTTCTGCGGGACAAGCCCAACATCAAATGGACCAAGGACCGGGGAAAGGATGTGACATCGGCCCCGTGGTATCACCTGTTCAATGGAGACCGCATCAATGATCATTACTTGACCCTTTCTGAAAAACGGACCGCACGGGAGACAAATCATGCCTGAACAAAACAAACAACCTGAGTCTGTCTCGGGCCAGACCAAGATAAATAATATCCCTGCCGATTCAAACCCGTTCCGTCTGTCACGCATTGTGATTCGGGGGTTTAAATCGATACAGGCGTGTGATGTGACGCTCAAAAACCTGACCGTCATGATCGGTCCCAATGGTGCCGGCAAATCAAACTTCATCGGATTCTTTCGTTTGATTCAGCAGATGCTGCAGGGCAGATTACAGGTATATACAGGCAAGCAAGGCGGACCGGATGCACTGCTGCACTTTGGCCGGAAAAAAACCGAAACGCTTCAGGCTGAACTCTTTTTCGAGAACAGCGGGTACAAATTTTCCTTGGAGCCCACCCAGGACAACCGCATGATGTTTGCTGACGAAAGCCTTTGGGATGAAGGATCCGGGGACAAACTCTTAGGATCGGGCCATTTTGAATCCAAACTCAAGGAACAAGGAGATCCGGCCTGGCAACATGCCATACCTGACGCAAAAAACTGGTGCCTGTACCATTTCCATGATACGAGCGAAAGCGCCCTGGTAAAGCAGCGGCACGGAATTCACGACAATCTGAACCTGAAACCGGATGCCCGCAACCTGGCCGCGTTTCTTTTCAGATTGCAAAAGAACTTTCCGGATAATTATGCGCGAATTGTACGGCTTATCCAGATCATTGCCCCGTTCTTTGGGGAGTTCCTCCTGCATCCGGACACGGACAATCCCGATTACATTGAATTGCAGTGGATGGAAAAAGGAGAGGAAACGCCGTTCAAGGCCCACCAGCTTTCAGACGGGACTTTGCGTTTCATCTGCCTGGCCACAGTGTTGAACCAGCCTGAAGAATGTCTTCCCAAAATCATCCTGATCGATGAACCGGAACTGGGGCTGCATCCCAGGGCCATCGGTTTTCTGGCATCCATGCTGCGGTCTGTTTCCAGGCGGCGGCAAGTGATCGTTTCCACCCATTCGGTCACTTTGGTCAACGGATTTTCCATTGATGACCTGATCGTCATGGATCGAAAGGAAGGTGTAAGCTTTTTTCAATCTCATTCCGAACAGTCCTTTGAAAACTGGCTCAAAGAATATACGGTGGGCGATCTGTGGGAAAAAAATGTGCTGGGAGGCTGGATTGATGATCATCACATAACCCTTTCAAACAAACAGACAGCATTAGGGGCGTAAACAATGATTAAACATTTAAAATTAAAAAATGTCGGTCCGGCCCCTTCGATGGCGCTGGAATTCGGAAAGCGCCTGAACCTGTTGACCGGTGACAACGGGCTGGGGAAAAGTTTCCTCCTGGATATTGCCTGGTGGGCAGTGACCCGCAAATGGCCCAATGAAATCAATCCCAGGCTGACTGCCGGTAAAAAAGTGCTTCCAGCTGACAAAGGAGAAGCAATAATTGAATTTTCATTTACCGGTAAAAGCAAGGAAGAAACCTATAAAAGCCAATATATACCAAAGGATCAGGCCTGGACCGGGCGTGCCGGCCGGCCGGCCAATCCCGGTCTGGTGCTTTATGCCATGTCTGACGGGAGTTTTGCAGTATGGGACCCTGCCCGCAACTATTGGCGGACCCAGGATGGTATGGATGTGCAGGACCGTCCTGCTGCCTATGTATTCAGTCCCAAAGAGGTCTGGGACGGGCTGCCGGGCCAGGAAAACACCTGGCTGTGCAATGGGCTGATCCGGGATTGGGCTGGATGGCAGAAGGAAAAAGGCCCGGCTTTCAAGCATCTCAAAGAGGTGTTGAAAGTACTGTCGCCTTCGACCGGAGAGGTTCTTGAACCAGGCAACCTGACCCGGATCAGCCTGGATGATGTGCGGGATATGCCTACCATCCGCATGCCCTATCAGCAGGATGTGGCCGTTGTTCACGCGTCGTCCGGTATGCGCCGCATCATGGCTCTGGCCTATTTTCTGGTTTGGGCATGGGAGGAACATAAACAGGCAGCCAATCATCTGCAAGAACCCAAAACACGGCAGATCATATTTCTGATCGATGAAATAGAATCACACCTGCATCCCAGCTGGCAGCGGACCATTGTCCCGGCCCTGCTTTCTGTCATGAAAAAATTGACAAAAAACATTGACGTTCAGGTGATCACGGCCACTCACTCACCCCTGATCATGACATCGATCGAACCGTTGTTCGATGAGAACCAGGATGCCTGGTTTGATCTAGATTTTGAACGGAAGAAAGTGGTCGTTCGTCGCCGGGCGTTTGAGAAACACGGAGATGTTGGAACCTGGCTTGTCAGTGAGGCATTTGACCAGAAATCAGGGCGTGCGCTGGAGTATGAGGATCTGGTTGTAAAAGCATCTGCATTGCTGGAAAAAGAATCTCCCGATATTTCTAAAATAAAAGAAATGAACGATCTTCTGATTCAGGCCCTGAACCCAAAAGACAAGTTCTTGTTCACCTGGCGTTATATATGCCGGAAAAAAGGGTGGCTGTCATGATCCCCGTTGTATTACAGCCGGAACCTGGGGACTTTGATGAGAAGGTCCGAGAGCCTGGACGGAGGTGGCTGACAGCGAACGGAATCGACCCAGACAGCCCCCCTCCGAGATCAACCGCCCTGCCAAATTACTGGACCCGCTCCAACAAACAGCTCTGGGAGGCATACTCCGGGGTATGTGCCTATCTTGCCATATTTTTTGAATGGATGACCGGTGCTTCATCCACAGATCATTTCATTGCCAAGTCCAGACATGCCGGTAACGCATATGAGTGGAAGAATTTCCGTCTCTCATGCCTGGCTCCGAATCGAACCAAACACCAGTTTGATGATGTACTGGACCCGATTGGTCTTGCGCCGGACACCTTTTTCTTGAACCTGGCGGATGGGAAAATCCGACCCAACCCTTCACTTTCGCCAGACCAGAAAAAAGCCGCCTTAAAAACCATTCGCCGGCTCAGATTGAACAGTCCGGATCATCAAGACATGCGGGCCAGGCATTTTTCCCGTTATCTTGAAGGAAAAGATGAAAAGGCCCTCAGAGAATTGTCCCCGTTTGTCTGGTATGAAGCCAAGCGGCAGGAGCTGCTATGAGAATTCTGTCCCATCTGGTGGAAGCGGTCCGGAGTGCGGCGGTTTACAACCCCACGGTGGAGGACCTGGCCAAAGGGTATCAGCAACAGGGGTGGCAGGTGGATAACGGGGTGATACAGGCATTGGCCCAGGTGACAGCCGCCAGGGACCTTGAAGCGGTGTCAACAGCCATTCGGTCGGTGTATCTGCCCTGGGCCGAAGCCTGTGCCCGCCATTTGCAGAAAATCATACACGGCGCTTCCTATCCAGGGGGAACCTGCCTGACCACCCAGTCGGCTGCTGTTGAGACAGGGGATTGTATCTTATTTGTGGACGGGCTGCGTTTCGATGCCGGCAAACAGTTGGGTGACATGCTGGAGCGTGCCGGGTTCACCACCACCCAGACCCCGGCATGGACGGCCCTGCCTTCGGTTACCGGCACGGGAAAACCGGCTGTGGCACCTGTTTTCACATCAAATAAGATCCAGGATCATCCCGCAGGCTACAATTTTGAACTACTCACCCATTACCAGCTTCACAAAGCCATAAAGGAAAATGGTTTTCAGATCCTGGTGAAACAGGACACCGGGGATGTCACAGGAAAAGCCTGGTGTGAATTCGGGGACATGGACCATGAAGGCCACACCAGGGGGTGGAAACTGGCAAAATACCGGGATGCCCTGCTCACAGAGATCCGGGACCGCATTGATGCGCTATTGGAAGCCGGCTGGAAAAGGGTCCGGGTGGTCACGGACCACGGATGGCTGCTGCTGCCCGGTGGACTGCCCAAAACAGAACTGCCGGCCGCCCTGGTGGATACCAAATGGGGCCGGTGTGCTTCTGTAAAATCCGGGGCCTCCACAGATGAAAGACTGTATCCCTGGTATTGGAATCCCCACCAGCACGTTGCCCTGGCTGACGGGATCAGCTGCTATAAAAAAGGGGAGGAATACGCCCACGGTGGCCTGAGTTTACAGGAATGTCTGACCCTGCAACTCCTGGTATTGCCCAAAGCCAAAGACCAGGCCGATGCATCCATTGACATCACGGATGTGGTGTGGAAAGGGATGCGGTGTACCATTGGCGTGGATGGGCACTTTGCAGGGCTTTTTCTGGATATCCGCACCCGGGCGGGCAATGCACCGTCCAGTGTGGCCTTAAGCACCAAGCCGCTCAAAAAAAACGGCACCGCCTCTGTGGTGGTGGAAAATGAGGATATGGAGGGCCTTTCCGCCTTTGTGGTCCTGGTGGATGAAACCGGCACACTCATGGCCCAGACCGAAACCGTCATTGGTGGAGAAACCGCATGATGATATTGGATGACATCGATAAAATAGCAGCTGAACAGCTAAACTGCTGAACAGTCATTGGTGGAGAAACCGCATGATGGTATTGGATGACATCGATAAAATAGCAGCTGAACAGCTAAACTGCTGAACAGTCATTGGTGGAGAAACCGCATGATGGTATTGGATGACATCGATAAAATAGCAGCTGAACAGCTGGATGGGTATCTGGTCCGCAAAGATCTGGTCCGGACATTCAGCCGGCAGTTTCCTGTCCCCACCTATGTGGTAGAATTTCTGCTGGGCCGGTATTGTGCCAGCATTGATCCGGAAGAGATCGAAGAAGGTCTGGAGATTGTCCAGCGCCAGTTGACATCCCGGACCGTCCGGGCAGGGGAAGAAGAGCTTTTCAAAGCCAAAGCCAGGGAAGACGGGGAGGTAAAGATCATTGATATCATCACTGCCCGTCTGGATGCAAAGACCGATTCCTATGTGGCCACCCTCCCGAGCCTTCAGCTCACAGATGTCCGTATCAGCTCTGTGCTGGTCAATGACCATGAACGCATGCTGACAGGTGGCTTTTATGCGGAAATGAACCTGGGGTATGATGCTGCCATTGCCAAGGAAAACAGCGGCCGTCCCTTCGGGGTGATCTCTTTGCGGGAGATACAGCTTTCCAGACGCGATGTCCTGGATATCCTGACACAAGATAACATGACCGGTATATGGCAATGGCATAAAATTATCATACGAGCCAAAATCAACACCTTCCACAAAACCATATTGGCTGATGCTGTTTTTAATCCAGGCTGTAAACTCCTGCTTGCTCTCTATGCGGAGAATTAATTATTGCATCCAGGTTGCAATAATTCAAAAAATCCCCGCAAAAAAGGGGAGATTGTTTCTCCGGGAGATGGGCCGAAAAATCTGCTGGACTTTTTGGGCACTGACCACAAATATGTGGTGAGCTATTCCAAAGTGACCCCGCACATTAAAAAGAGGTGGACAAAATACCCCGGCAAGTTTAAATCTATTCAACCACAGGAGCATTTAGCCGGACCCTGGAACAAGGGAGCCGGGTTTTTTATTTCTGAGCGGATTCATAAGCAGCCAGGTTAACAAACATCAGGGGTTGACCACCGGTAGGATTTATTTAATTGATGGTTTGGAGGGTTTTTATATTGATGAAATTTGAGTACATAGCAAGTACACGGGGCCATAAAACCCAAAAGGTTTTCAACAGAAAAGCTAAAAACCCTTGATATTACTGGAGCCGACGAGCGGAGTCGAACCGCTGACTTGCTGATTACGAATCAGCTACTCTACCAACTGAGTTACGCCGGCTTTCTGAAAAGAAAGCTCACAATTAATGCTTATTGACTTTAAAATCAAGAAAAAAATGCTGACAACTCTTATTGATACCATAAAAAAACATAAAAAACTTACCGGACAGACAGATGGAAGGCATATCCGACTCACAGGATGCCATGGCTCCTCCAAAGCCTATGCTGCTGCCAGGCTCTTTAACCACAGAGAGAACAAGGCAGGTGTGCTGGCGGTTTTTCCATCCCATAAGGATGCTGTGCGTTTCATGGATGATATGAGGTTTTTCATGCCGGACAGGCATAATGATATTCTATACTTTCCAGGATATCATATCAAGGCGTACAAATCCCTCTCCTATCACGGCAGGACAGCAGCCTCCAGGATGGAAGTACTCTATCGTGTAAGTGAAAAATCCAGGACTCTTTTTGTAATCACCACATTGGAGACCCTTTTACAGAGAATTATCCCTTCAGGGGTACTGACCCGATCCGGTGAACTTGTCATGGCCGGAGAGGAGATTGACAGGGATCTTCTTGTGGCAAAGCTCAATTCCGGAGGCTATACCAGGACTTCCCTTGTGGAGGAGCCCGGGGATTATGCTGTACGGGGAGGGGTTATGGATGTTTTCTCTCCCAACTATGGAGAGCCTGTCCGCATTGAACTCTTTGGAGATTTTGTTGAATCCCTTCGCCACTTCTCCCCGGTGACCCAGAGGAGCCTTGGTGATCTTGGGGAGGCCGTGATAATCCCCACCAATGAGGTGGTGGTGGAAAAGGGTGAGATACCCTCGATTATAACACGTCTTAGAAAGGCCGGAAGCGATTCCGGCCTTGATGGGGTAAAAATAAACGGATATGTGGAGAGGATAAGGGAAGAAGGGAGATTTCCCGGAATGGAGAGTATGCTCTCCATTGTATATCCGGAGCTGGACACACTTATGGACTATTTTCCCGGCGATACGCTTTTGATAATGGACAGGCCCGATCAACTCAAGCGGGCTGCCGAAGAATTTTTTGAACATGCCCTGGAAAATTACGATAATACAAAAAGGGAACAGCGACTGTGTGTGGAAGCCGCTTCCATCTATATGAAGTGGGATCAGATACTGGAGAAAACCACCGGCTGGCCCGGGATATCCTTTATGGATATCCCTTTTCTGGAACCCCGGGTCCCCGGCGGGTATTCCTCCCCGGAACCGGGTGGGGAAGAGTCATCTTCTCTTTTTTACGATACTTTCAAGGATGGCCATGAAATGCCTTCCACCCTTCCCGTTGGGGAGCAATCATCTTCTCTTTTCCATGCTGATTTAAAGGATAATTCAGCCCTCTCCCTGGAGATGAAAAACCACGGCCTGGAACCCCTGGCCCGCTGGTTTACGCAAAAAAGGGATTCCGGTATGGCAGCCGTGGCCGTGTGCAGCAGCACTGCCCAGGCCGGCCGCCTCAATTCACTGCTTCAGCCCTACGGCATTGAACCCGTACCCTGGACGGGCCTCAACCCCCCAGGGCGTTCCGTACCTGGAATATATTATATTGTGGGAAATATCTCTTCCGGTTTTGAGGATATGGAAGGGGGCCTTGCTCTTGTTACGGATCAGGAGATTTTTGGAGCTGCAAAACGCCCCTCCATGAGAAGAGCCAGGCAGGCAGGCATGGCCAAAAACAGGTTCATGGCTCCGGAAGAGCTCAAAGAGGGGGATATCGTGGTTCATATGGAGCATGGTCTGGGAAGGTATGACGGACTTTGCACCATAACCATAGACGGCATGTCCGGTGATTTCATTCTTATTACCTATCGGGATGACGACCGGCTCTATCTCCCGGTTGACCGCATGGAGATGGTTGAAAAGTATGTCGGGGTGGAAGGTTATACTCCCCTTCTGGACAAGATAGGTGGCAAAACTTGGACCAGGGCCAAAGCCAAGGCAAAAAAAGAGGTTGAGAAGATGGCCGGGGAGCTGTTGAAACTATATGCCGAGAGAAAGGTGGTCAAGGGCCATGCCTTCAGCTCCGGGGACACCCTCTACGATGATTTCCAGGCATCCTTTCCCTATGAAGAAACCCCGGATCAGCTCAGGGCCATTGAGGATGTTCTCTCGGACATGGAAGATGAAACCCCCATGGATCGCCTTGTGTGCGGTGATGTGGGATACGGCAAGACAGAGGTGGCCCTCCGTGGGGCCTTCAAGTCAGTGAATGACGGCAGGCAGGTGGCGGTTGTGGTGCCCACCACAATTTTGGCGGAACAGCATCTCCACACATTTCGTGAGCGTTTTAAAAAATGGCCGGTATCCATTGAAGCCCTTTCAAGGTTCAGGAGCCGGGGGGAGCAGGCCCGAATATTGAAGGCCATGGCCCGGGGCACGGTGGATATTGTCATTGGAACCCACAGGCTTCTCCAGAAGGATGTGGAGTTCAAGGCCCTGGGGCTTCTCGTCATAGATGAAGAGCAGAGATTCGGAGTAAAACATAAGGAGACCCTGAAAAAAAAACGCAGCAATGTGGATGTCCTGGCCCTGACTGCCACCCCCATACCAAGAACCCTGCATCTTTCACTCACCGGAATGAGGGATATAAGTGTCATTGCAACTCCCCCCGGGGATCGACGGGCCATAATATCATATATTTCACGCTATGATGATGCCATTGCCGTAGATGCGGTCAAAAATGAGCTTGCAAGGGGGGGACAGATTTTTTTCATACATAACGACATCGCCACCATAAATGAAGTGGCTTCGAGGATGCAGAGGCTGATACCGAAACTGCGGCTTGCCGTTGCCCATGGCCGCCTGCCCGAATCCTCCCTTGAGAAGGTGATGCTCAAGTTCATAAACCGGGAGATAGACATGCTTGTCTGCACCACAATTGTGGAGTCGGGTCTGGACATCCCAGCCGCAAATACAATGATCATAAACCGAGCCGACCGCTTCGGTCTCTCCCAGATATACCAGTTGCGGGGAAGGATCGGCCGGGGAGATGAGCAGGCCTATGCCTATCTTTTTGTTCCCGACGAGAACAGACTGCCAGGGGATGCAAGAAAAAGGCTTGCCGCACTCATGGAACACAGGGATCTTGGTTCAGGATTCCAGATTGCAATGAAGGATCTTCAGATAAGGGGTTCCGGGTCTGCATTGGGGGCTTCCCAGTCCGGCCACATTGCAGCGGTGGGTTATGACATGTTTTTGAAGCTTCTTGATGAGGCTGTGTCGGCTATTAAGGGAAAGCCTGTGATAGAGCCCCTGGAGCCCGAGATCAACGTCACCATGTCAGCCCATATCCCCGAGGATTATGTCCAGTCCATTGAACAGCGACTCACCATTTACAGACGTCTCTCCCAGATGACCGAGGTTGCCGAGATAACGGCCATGCAGGGTGAGCTTGTGGATCGCTTTGGCAAACTGCCCGAGGCTGCTGCAAACATGCTGTTAAAAATCATGCTGCGGGTTCTTGGGATAAGGGCTGGTGTAAAGAAGATGGATATAACCCCATCTACAATTTTACTGGTCTTTTCCGAGCTTCATCAAAAAAGACCCCTGCGGATTACCGGGGATATGGATCAAGTCATGGGTCGTGTAATCAATGGATGGCCCGTTGAATACACTGCTGAAAATGCCTTGAAAATAACTCTGTGGCCCAGGAACAAAAAAATATCAAGGGCCCTTCTGGAAGCCAGGAAAATATTGAAGGAGATTAGCATCATTACCAATGGATGACATTTGATATGATCAAACAGAACGGTAAAACTCTCCATAGAATTGTAACCCAAGAAATAACGCATTATCCATTCATGCAGGAAAAATCGACATAACCATCTCCGCCTTTCATTGAATTTGATCTCCATTCATGTTAATTTGTCATTGCTTTGTTTTGCTTTTTTTGCATTGTTGTCTAAAATCCAGCCGGGAGATACATTGATTTTGTATAACGGCCATGGCAGACTCATCTGTCACAACAAAACATGAAATCCGCGTAGGTGATTACTCATTACTGACGGCTTTCATATAACGGCCATGGCGGCTGACCGCCACAATCGAAGCATGAAAGTCCCGGGAAGCTTAAAATATGGGGGCTTTCATATAAAATTGCTGAGGGGTTAGGGCAACAAAATGATGATTGATGTCATCAAATTTTTAATTTTTTTAAAACAGGAATTTTTGTTATGAATTGGGATTGGGACAAGCTTAGGGATAAGCAGGATGAGTACGAGAGGAGACGGGGCAGCCAGGGGGGCAGCGGTATTCCCATGCCTCCGGGGCTGGATGAGGTACTGTCCAGGTTCAAGGGGTTCAAACTCCCCGGCGGTCTGTTGATACTCGTTATTCTCTTCTTTGTTTTTTTTGGGAGTTCAATTTTTTTCACCGTTGAAATTGATGAGGTCGGAGTTATCCAGCGATTTGGAAAGTACAACCGTCTTTGCCAGCCTGGATTGAATTTCAAGATGCCTGCGGGCATAGAACAAGTGACCAAGGTAAAGATCCGGCGTGTATATAAAGAAGAGTTTGGTTTCGCTTCTGTCAGCCAGAACTTTGACACCTCCCGTTTTGTCAGTGAAAACCTTGATTTGGGAACAGCTATCATGCTTACAGGGGATCTCAATGTGGCTGTGATTCCCTGGATTGTCCAGTATAGGATTTCCGACCCCTATAACTATCTGTTCAAGGTCAAGGATGTGAACTCCATACTCCGGGATATGTCCGAGGCAACCATGAGAATAGTTGTGGGGGACAGAAGCATCAATGAAGTTATATCCAAACGGGAAGAGATTGCCGATGCGGCAAGGCAGAGGCTGCAGACAGAGATGGATCAGGCCGAGAGCGGACTTCATATCGTCACCATAGAGATGCAGAAGACCAATGTGCCAGAGCCTGTACAGCCGTCATTCAATGAGGTGAATCAGGCGGTCCAGGAGAAGGAGCAGCTCATCTACAAGGCCCGGGAAGAGTACAACAAAGCCATTCCCGCTGCCAGGGGAGAGGCCAGACGCGTAATAAAAGATGCCGAAGGCTATGCCCTTGATCGGGTCAACCGTGCCATGGGTGATGCCGCAAGGTTCAGTTCCGTATATGCAGAATATGTAAACTCAAAGGATGTTACGGAAAAACGTCTCTATCTTGAGGCCATGTCCGACATTATGCCAAGGCTTGGTCAAAAATATATTGTGGATTCCGAACAGAACAATCTTCTCCCTCTTCTTAACCTCGGAGGGGCACAACTGCCCTCCTCGGCCTTTCCGGCAGCAGGGGGAGCCATATCCGGTGATGGAGGTGTATCAAGATGACATTGCAAAAATATAAAATGATGGCCCAGCAATATAAGAGTGTAATTTTCATGCTTCTTGGAGTCACTGCACTGCTTGTGTTTGCATCGGCCTATGTTGTGGATGAGAGGGAGCAGGTGGTTATTACCCAGTTTGGAAGGGCCATGGGGGAGCCGGTACTTACCCCGGGCCTCAATTTTAAAGTTCCGTTCATCCAGAAAGCAAACTATTTTCCCAAGAACATCCAGACCTGGGACGGGAATCCCGGCCAGGTGCCCACAAGGGATAAAACCTTTATCTGGGTCGATACCTTTGCAAGGTGGAAAATTGTGGATCCTGTCAAGTTTTTCGAAACCGTGAACAATATGACGGCGGCCCTTGCCCGCCTGGATGACATTATTGATCCTGCCATGCGTAACCTTGTGACATCCTATCGCCTTGTGGAGACCGTTCGTAACAGCGACAGGCACATGGACACCTTTGAAGAATTTTTTGAAAGTCAAGGTGTGCTGCATGAAAATGTTGACGGCGATGAGGACGGGGATGATGAAAAATACACCTCCGGTGAAGACAGCCATCGATCCCAGTACCATATTCTTGTGGGACGGAGCAAGATCATCAGCATGATAATGGAACAGGCCCAGCCCAAGCTTACCGATTTCGGCATTGAGCTTGTGGATGTAAAAATAAAGAGGGTCAACTA
>JADGBO010000040.1:0-765 GCA_015231465.1 Desulfamplus sp. | reverse complement strand
CATCGATCCCAGTACCATATTCTTGTGGGACGGAGCAAGATCATCAGCATGATAATGGAACAGGCCCAGCCCAAGCTTACCGATTTCGGCATTGAGCTTGTGGATGTAAAAATAAAGAGGGTCAACTATGTGGAGCAGGTTCGGGATGCTGTCTATGGTCGTATGATTGCCGAGAGAAGACAGGTCGCGGAGAAGTATCGTTCCGAAGGAAGGGGTGAGGCAAGCAATATAAGGGGTAACAAGGAGAGGGATCTCCAGGAGATCAAGTCAGAAGCGTATAAAATTGCCGAAGAGATAAAGGGTAATGCCGATGCCGAGGCAACAAATATCTATGCATCTGCCTATGGTGTTGATCCCGAGTTTTACTCATTTCTAAAGACCCTTGAGATATACAGAACCTCACTTGACAAAAGCAGCACCCTCGTACTCTCGACAGATTCGGATTTCATGAAATACTTTAAAGGTATAACCCAGCCCTGATAAATCAGAAGACTTTCATCAGAAGACTTTCATCAGAAGACTTTCATCAGAAGACTTTCATCAGAAGGCTTTCATCAGAACAGAAGGCTTTGATCAAAAAAGAATACACCGCCATGAAAGGCGGTGTATTTATAGTTAAGGATCAACGGTCGTGCGTCCTTACAGACAATGGAGCAAGTCAGAAAAGTGTAAACTAAAAAAACTTATTTGCCCTTGCGTCTCTGATGTCTTGTTTTGGCAAGGAGTTTTCTATGTTTATGCTTGCGCATTTTTTTTCTTCTCTTT
>JADGBO010000402.1:1538-2022 GCA_015231465.1 Desulfamplus sp. | reverse complement strand
TCCATTGCTGCCATAACTGAATTTGATGTCATCTCTGTGTGGTCAACAACTCCAACCTCCATGATTGAATCATCGTTTATATCTATTGAACCTGTACCCATTGCAAGGAATATGTCATCATCTGTATAGTCCATGCTCTCCTTAAAGCCACGATAGATGATCTTGACCATATTCTCTGTTGCTGTCCAGTGGGGGTTGAGGTTTGTGTTTGCATCCCCTGCTGCAATGATTACAAGGGGGCCAAATCCTGGGCGTTGCACAAGATCTTCACCATCATCAGTTGCCTGAAAGGTAAATCCAACGCTTTTGCCTGCTTCAATCTCTTCACCCTCTTGTGGTCCATCAAGAATTTCAACCACTGGCGCACCATAGGTTAATGCACTTAGTGAAAGTGCGTTGAAGAGCAATGTTGAAATAATGAGCAATGCCGCCTTTGACATAAAGTATTTTAAGGTTTTCTTTTGCATAATAATTCCTTTAAATT
>JADGBO010000402.1:0-1521 GCA_015231465.1 Desulfamplus sp. | reverse complement strand
CCCCCCAGCCCCCTCTCCTAGAAATAAGAGGGGGGAGTATGGGATTAGAGAATACATCAAAAAAAGTATAAACTGGAAAATGAAGGATGCCAAAAAAGCCTATATAAATTAAAATCTTCATTTTATATTTGAGAATAAGTTACCACATTTAAACCGTTTACTCTTGAAAAATGCTTATCGTTGGCTGTAAATATTGGTATGTTGTTTTCAAGGCAAATTGATGCTATTAAAATATCCTTAATTCCAATATCCATATTTTTACTTATCAAAGAAGAATGAAGAGTTGCTGCTCGCTTTGCCGAAGCATAATCAAATGGAAGGATGGTCATTATTCCTAAAAGTTCCTGTTCTCCGATCTCTTTTTTCGCACGTTCAACGCCGAAAAGAAGTTCATATACAGTAATTGAGGTAATATAACTCTCATAATTGATTACAGCTTTTTCAACTGCAGATGCAACAGGTTCACGTCCTTTAAGATAACGTATAATCACATCAGTATCTAAGCAGAGTTTTAAATTTTCCATGAGTCCCAAACCGAATTTAATAAATTAATATTTGATTCAACTTCATCATCATTACTTAATGTTCCACGTAAAGAAAGGAATTTGTCAAGCGATGATAATCGCAATGTTTTTCCTTCAATAATCATTTTAACCTCTTCCCCTTCATTTAGGTTTAAGTTTTTCATTAACCACTCTGGAAGAGAAATTGTATCATCATAGGTACTTTTTATAACTAAAGTCATATTAGCCTCCAATACAAATATTACGTGCCAAAAGAAAAATTATTTAAAGCTCAGGCAACCTTCTAAGCCCTGCAATATCAAGTAATTCATTTAAATCATCCCTATCAGAAAACATGATACCATTTTGAGTCATAAATTTAATGGCATCACCAGTAAAGCCACTAAAAGAAAAATACCATAACTTTAAATCCTCAAGCCCCTCTCCTTCATGCTCAAGCACAACAGGTTTTAAATTATAAAAATCTTTAACTTTATTTAAGCCAATCTTACTATTATCGCTATACCATTTACACTCAACGATCCAATGCTCTGGTCCTGCTGATGCATAAACATCTATCTCTTTTCCTGCACCAGAGCCAAGCTTTACTCTGTGCCAAATATAAAAGAAGTGATCTGGAACCCTTACATATTCTCCTCTGTTTTCAATACCACTATTTTTAACACCACTATTTTCAACACCACTATTTTCAACGCCACTATTTTCAACACCACTATTTTCAACACCACTATTTTCAACATCACTATTTTCAACACCACTATTTTCAACGCCAATATTTATATCCCTTTTATAATGAATCAGTTTTGCAGGAATTTTTCTTCTCTGCATATTCCACAAAATCTGGGCAATATAAATCTCTGCAACATATCCCTTATGGTCAGCAATTTGTCTCTTTTGCTTTCTATAGAGCTTTGAAGTATCAGATGCAACAACATCCTGATTTTTACCCTCAACAATTATCCTTCCCCACACCCTTAAAAAATCAACAAGTATGGGA
>JADGBO010000401.1 GCA_015231465.1 Desulfamplus sp. | reverse complement strand
CGGAATTTCCCACGGGCAACGGCAAGGTGGATATTCACCTCAAATGCCAGGGCAAAAAAGGCCTTATCGAGGTGAAAAGCTTTTCTGATCTCCATCAGCTCCGGAAGGGAGTCGGCCAGGCCGCAGGGTATGCCCGGGAAACAGACATGCCCTCGGTCACCATCGCCCTTTTCACCCCCTTTGACGATGCCGATACCCTGGAAAAGCTCTCCATCCAGGAAACCGTGGAAGGCATCCATGTTATGGTAAAAGCCATTGCCTGGCCCATGAACCAGGCTTTGTAAAAGCCACTGCCATGAACCAGGCTTTGTAAAAGCCACTGCCATGAAACTGGACCTGGTTATGCCCATGAAATTGACTATAGACTTCCGGAAAAATATTTTAGGAATAAGACTTAAATAACATTCCCATTTGTGAAACAGGAATACACCGCCATCCAAGGCTGCCTTTCCTGAAATGGGCAGGTTATTTGAAACCTGTTCCTTAACAAATTCATTTAAACCTTAACCCAGGAGGGTGACACATGCGACATTTCAGCTCCTACGGTCCTGTGGATCCCCAGGAACATTTTTGTGTGGAAAGAGAACATCTCGTTGAGCATTGCATGAATCAACTGATGGGAAAAACCACCGGAAAACTGACCGGGAACCCCACAGGGCAAGAGATTGGAACACCGGAAAAGGGCGGCCACTACTTCACCATCTGGGCCCCCCGCCAGACCGGGAAGACCTGGCTGATGCACCAGGTGGCCGGGGCCATTGATAATAGCCGCCCGGACACCTTCATCATTGGCAAAATGTCGGTCCAGCGGGTGATTCTAAGGGAAGGGGATTCCGATGAGGAGTTCTTTATCCAGCTCACAGATATTGTCAAATTGTGCTTTGGCATTGATATTCCCAACATTGAAAAATGGAATGACTGGACCAATCTCTTTGTCAAGGGCCGCTACTTTAAACGTCCGGTCATTCTCTTCATAGATGAATTCGACAAACTTCCCAGGAGTATCATAGATCACATGGTGACACTGTTCCGGGAGATGTATCTCAACAGGAAGGATTACTGCCTCCACGGCCTGGCCCTCATCGGAGTCCGGGCGGTCCTGGGCCTGGACAGCCTCCGGGGTTCACCATTCAATGTCCAGCGTTCCCTCCACATCCCCAATTTCACCCTGGAAGAGGTAAAGGAGCTTTTCCGGCAGTACCAGATTGAAAGCGGCCAGGGGGTCACCGATGAAGTGGTCCAGGCCGTGTTTGACACCACCTGGGGCCAACCGGGCCTGGTCTGCTGGTTCGGCGAACTCCTCACCGAAAAATATAACACTGCCCCGGATTCGCCCATTGATTTTCCTTTGTGGGAAGAGGTACTTGGGGCCGCCCTTTATGTGGAATGGAACAACTCTGTTTTAAATCTTGTCAAAAAAGCTAAAACACCTTATCTGAAAGAGGTGCTGGAACTATTTTCCAGTTCCGACATCCCTTTTGCCCTGGATTCGGACTGGTGCGGTCATCTATATTTCAACGGCATTATTTCCCATGAGAAACAGCCCGGCCCCCCTGGCCCCCAAAGCTATCTCTGCCGTTTTTCATCCCCCTTTGTCCAGCACAAGCTGTTCAATGCCCTTTCCCGGGAGTGGTCTCTTTCCCGGGAGTGGTTCGCTGATCGGACATCCATAACCCCGCTCCAACCCCTGGACGACCTGGGGGATGTCTTTGCCGGGGAGAATATAGATGTTCCGGCACTGGTGGACCGGTACGTTGATTTCCTGGGGCGTCTGGCCCAAAAAGGGATACATCCTTTCCATGGACAGCCCCGGCGGGGTAATATGAACATAACCGAGGCCGTGGGCCACTTCCATCTCTATGCCTGGCTCCTGAACGTGGTGGGCCGGAGGTGCGTGGTGAGCCCGGAATTTCCCACGGGCAACGGCAAGGTGGATATTCACCTCAAATGCCAGGGCAAAAAAGGCCTTATCGAGGTGAAAAGCTTTTCTGATCTCCATCAGCTCCGGAAGGGAGTCGGCCAGGCCGCAGG
>JADGBO010000400.1 GCA_015231465.1 Desulfamplus sp. | reverse complement strand
CCTTGAGGGCTTCTGCTGCCGCCATTGTTTTTGCAGGCATATCCTTGCCGTCGGAAACTATTATTACAGCCTTGGAACCGGCTACTCCTTCAAAATCAAGGGCAGCGGCCTCAAGGGCCCTGAAAAGCGGGCTGGTACCGCCGGATGAACTCAGTTTGGCAAGGCCCCCGGCAAGGCCCTCGGTGGTATATTTTTCCATGCCATACTGCATCACCGTGACTTTTTTACTTACAAAGGGACTGTGACCAAAGGTTCTCAATCCCATATTCTGTCCCATCTCGGGAAGCACCTGGTTAAGTCGGGAGACAACCTCCCGGGCAATATCAAATTTTTCATTACCCTGGAATTTCTCTTCCATGGAACTTGACCCATCTACAATGATCAGCACATTGTCATATGCCGAGCGATACATATTAGTATCAATGTGTTGGGGCGAAAAATCCGGCAGGGGCTTTTGGGGGCCCTGTCCGGCACATCCGGTCATAAAAAGCATGGCAACTGCAATACAAAGCACTGCTCCAATGGATCTTTTCATCTTTTCTCCTTTTTGTTGTTAGTTACTGTTATTAGGGGGTTCCCGTTTTTTAAAGGAAGTTCCATTTAGAATTTCCCACTGATTTAAAGGGGATTATGGCTTTTTTTTAACAAAATGACAACCAAATTTTTAACAAAACAAGAAACCAAAGAGATTGGGACTGGGGTGTCAAAATCTGACATTTTCGATTGCTCATTTTTTGACCGGCAACGGTAGAGACGCTATGCATTGCGTCTCTACATCATCACGATTTGGGTATCAAATTGGTTTTTAGACACCTCTGATTGAGCCCAGGATCATTTGCCCCGGGAATCATCCATGCATAATGCCGGAGATGTTCTTTTTTGAAGAATTTTCAGTACCATTGACTCTTTTTTCTTTAAAATTTTTGAACCCCTTGTTATCTTACATAGACTTATGCCGTATTTTTGAGCAATCTTTCGCTGGGTCATGCCGTTATGGAGGTCCAGCAGCAGTTTCCAGCGAAGGGAAATATCTTCAACCTCTCTAAGTGTAAGGAGTTCATCGAAAAAATATGCCAGTTCCTCAACATTGTCAATCCCACAAATGGTCTCTAAAAGCTCCTGGTCAACACCCATTGCTTAAATCCTCTGTTCAGTGGTTTTCCAAAAGGACTTTCATCACTTCGATTGTGGCGGTAACCCGCCATGTCCGTTATATAAAATTAATTGTCCTTGCAATCCTTTTACTGATGATAACGGGATGTACCGCTGGAATAGACAAAACTGCTTCCCCGCAATACCTCAACGGGCTCAATGCCGGAGAGTTATATGCCAAACAAGATGCCCTTGACCACAGATGCAATGAATATCGATCATTAATATGGAAACCTTACGTGGGAAGACTTAAGGAGCATCTTACAAATTTAAGCCCGACCCATCCACCTGATTTTCTGTCAGGTTTTTCCCATGGTTACGACAATGCATTCAGGAATTATATGAACTCCTATTGCGATGAATATTGATTATAGCAGGTAAAACCCAAGCTTTTTATCATAGGGAGGAGGATTGTAAAAAACAGCCTCCACCATCTTTTCATCGGACCACTCCACCGTTACACGTCTTTTGATTAAAGATTCATGGCCGTCATCTAAATTAAAGCTTATATCAAGAATATCTCCCTGTTGGAAATTATTCTGTCTCATGGTCTCAAAACAGACCCCTTGAAGAGATATTTTTACAACTGTTATATATCCGTGGATATTTTTGGAAAAGTGCCGGAAATCCCCGGATAACAAAACCTCTTTGTATTGATATTTAAATCTATCCTCGGAATCTTTATCCCCATCCTCTTCATTGAGCATGGGCTGAAGATTCTTCTCCATATCCTGGATACTGGCCTCGTCTTCAATGAAATGGGGTTTCTCTTCACTGTACCTGGACCTGCATTTTCAACTCAAGATTCACCGGCCAGTTTACGGATTTTGTGTATTCAAGGGCCTCCTGGAGGGTAGGAATCTTCTCTCCCCTGTAATCCCCCAAACCATTGGAAT
>JADGBO010000003.1:23437-40219 GCA_015231465.1 Desulfamplus sp. | reverse complement strand
TATTCTAAGTGCCATGATATTTATCCTCCATGAATTGTGTTGTCGGGCCTCATTGCCCTTTGCTGTTTATTTTTTCCATTGTAGAGACGCGATGTATTGCGTCTCTCTATAAAAATTGTTTTTCTTAAAGTTAATTGTTTTTTTAAAAGTTGCGAATCGATTCATTAAAGCATTGTGTTGTTTCTACTTTATCGGCCTTTTAAAACTATCTATCGTCTTGTTGTGGGAAAACTTTAAGAAATTATTTAAATTTTTAAAAAAAAAGCAGGGACGCACACCTGCATCCCTGCTGATAACCTTGAAAAGGAGTCATTTAAAAGGAGTCATTTAAAAGGAGTCATTTCATTCTGGAAGGCAAAGCTGATTCATTCATCGCCCCTGCGGACTTCTGTAGGGGAAGTTCCTTGCGGC
The DNA here is from genome assembly GCA_015231465.1 of Desulfamplus sp. Lineage (GTDB taxonomy): Bacteria > Desulfobacterota > Desulfobacteria > Desulfobacterales > Desulfobacteraceae > Desulfamplus. Next base: position 39,808 of record JADGBO010000003.1, on the reverse strand, counting down.
TGGTACAGGGTCAGTCCCTTACGGCTGGTGCAGGGTCAGTCCCTTACGGCTGGTGCAGGGTCAGTCCCTTACGGCTTCCCTTTAGTTCAGTCAAAAGGAGTCCCTTCAAGCACACGATTCTTTATATGTGACATGACAGGAGCAGTGAAATCATCCATGGCAACGCCCATTCTCACCTTGCCATCCAGGGTTCTTACAGAAAGGGTGCCTGTCTCGCGTTCTTTTTCGCCTATGGTGAGGATGAGGGGAATGTAATCGGTCTGGGCATCCCTGATTTTCTTTTTAAGACTTTCGGATCTGCTGTCCACCTCACACCGGATTTTCTTTTCCATGAGCTTCTCCCCAACCTTACGGGCATGGCCTGCCAGTTCGTCGTTTATGGGCAGGATTACAACCTGAACCGGTGCCAGCCATAGGGGAAACCTGCCGGCAAAATGCTCCACAAGTATTCCGAAAAAACGCTCTATTGAGCCGTATATTACCCGATGGATCATTATGGGACGATGCTTCTCATTGTCCGCTCCCTTGTATGAGAGATCAAATCTTTCCGGAAGGGCCATGTCGAGCTGAACAGTTCCGCACTGCCAGGTTCTTCCCAGGGCATCCTTGATGTGGATATCTATCTTGGGTCCGTAGAATGCCCCGTCACCTTCATTTATTATGTAGTCCCGGCCATATTTATCCAGTGCCCGCCTGAGACCGCCTGTGGCCTGGTCCCACTGGGCATCGGTGCCGATGGATTTTTCGGGACGGGTGGAGAGTTCAAGGTGAAAACCCAGCCCGAAACGGCTGTATATCCTCTCCACAAGCTTCAGCACCCCGAGAATCTCATCCTCAATCTGGTCCTGGGTCATGAAAATATGGGCATCATCTTGATGAAAGGCCCTTACCCTGAAAAGGCCGGACAGGGCACCTGAAAGTTCATGACGATGAACCAGGCCTATCTCCCCGGCTCTCAGGGGAAGGTCCCTGTAAGAATAGGAGCCTGTCCTGTAAAGAAGCATCCCCCCGGGACAGTTCATGGGCTTTATGGCGTACTCTTCATCATCCACCACCGAAGTGTACATGTTTTCACGGTAATTCTCCCAGTGACCACTCTGCTCCCAAAGCCTTCGGTTCAGCATGACCGGGGTTTTGGTTTCCACATAACCTGCTGCCCTGTGTTCTTCTCTCCAGTATTCAAGAAGCACATTCCAGATATCCATGCCCCTGGGATGGAAAAAAGGCATTCCCGGGGCCTCCTGGTGAAAACTGAAGAGACCGAGACGGGTTCCCACCTTGCGGTGATCCCTTTTTTTGGCCTCTTCCATGAGATAAAGATATTGTTTAAGCTCTTTTTTGTCGAAAAATGCGGTTCCATAGAGTCTCTGGAGCTGCTCCCGGGATTGATCGGCACGCCAGTAGGCCCCTGAAATTTTCATAAGTTTTAACCCTTTTATCATGCCTGTATGGGGCAGATGGGGTCCCCGGCAGAGGTCCACAAAACCCCCCTGGCGGTAAAGGGATATCTCTTCATCCCCAAGCTCCTGGATCAACTCTTTTTTGTATGGATTGTTCCGGAACATTTCAAGGGCTTTTTCCTTAGAGACAACGATTCTTTCAAAGCTTTTTTTCTCTTTTACAATTTTGTTCATCTCAGCTTCAATGGCTGGAAAATCCTCTTCGGAGACAGGGGGCATATCGATATCATAATAGAATCCCTCTTCCACCACCGGGCCGATGGTGAGGAGGGCCCCTCCATAAAGATTCTGTACAGCTTCGGCCATTACATGGGCTGCACTGTGGCGGAGAATCTCCAGAGCTTCGTCATCCTTTGGGGTTATGAAACGAAGGGAGGCATCCGAGTCTATTTTTTTCTTCAAGTCGAAAAGAGTGCCATTAATATCCATTGCCACGCAGCTTCGGGCAAATCCTTCTGAAATGGATAGTGCCACATCCATTCCGCTGGGAGATTCATCAAAAGACTTTATACTGTTGTCAGGAAGTGTTATATTGATCATTTGTTTTTCCATTACTGTTCATTGTGTCTGCCAGGGGATGACCCATTAATCCACAAATAGATTCACCTTGTCCGTGCCGTACAACTGGTTTATACTGGCGGATTTATATGGTTTACACCGGCGGATTTATAAGGTTTCCACCGGTGGGTTTATACGGTTTCCACCGGCGTATTTATACGGTTTCCACCGGCGTATTTATATGCTTTACACCGGCGAGTTTATATGCTTTACACCGATGGGTTTGTATGCTTTACAATCCATGGGATGATGGAAATCGTCATTACACACTTAATTTGTTGTGTCAGATTGCCTGGCATGACCGTTATTAAAAACAAAAACATTAAGGCAACAGCCTGAAACGGTCAAGAAAAAAATGATTGAATACACACTGATCGACTCGGATGACGAGTTGAGACGGCAGTGCAGAAAAATTGAAGTCCATCCAAAGATTGCAATGGATATTGAAGCTGATTCCATGCACCATTACAAAGAGAGGGTATGCCTGATTCAGATTGCCGACCCGGAGAGGCATTATCTCATAGATCCCCTCGGCATAAAAGACTTCTCCCCTTTGAAACCCATCTGTGAAAATTCTGGAATAACAAAGGTTTTTCATGGCGGAGATTTTGATATCAGAAGTATTGACAGAGATTTCGATATAAGGATTGACAACCTGTTCGATACGGAAATCGCATGCAGATTTCTGGGGATTCATAAACGCAGCCTTGCGGCACTACTGAAAAAACATTTTAACCTCTCCATGGATAAACGTTTCCAGAAAACAGACTGGTCCAAACGGCCCCTCTCTAAGGATATGATAACCTACAGCATCAACGATGTTGCATATCTGCTGGAACTTGCAAATATCCTTGAAAAAAAGTTGAGAGACAGCGGACGTCTGGAGTGGGCCCGGGAGGAGTTTGAGCTTCAAAGCAGGGTCAAATACGAAAAAAATGGTGATGAACCCTTGTTCCTCAAATTTAAAGGTGCCGGCAAGATGGGCCGGGAAAGCCTGGGGGTACTTGAGTCCCTTCTAAAAATGAGGGATTCCATTGCCGAAAACAAGAACCTTCCCCACTTCAAAATCATGGGAAACGACACCCTGTCCGCTTTGACCCAGAAAAGACCCGTAAACATCCAGCAGTTAAGGGAGTCAGGTATTCTCACGGCCAAGCAGGTAAGCATGTACGGCAAGGCCTGTGTGGATGCCGTCCTTGAGGGGATGGCAATTCCGGGAAACAGCCTCCCCATCTATCCAAGCAGCAGGAGACCCGGGAACAGGCCCGATATGGCCGGACGCATCAATATCCTGAAGGGCATCAGGGCATCATTCAGCAGAAATACAGGCATTGAAACCGGATTTCTCATGAACAATGCCACCATCAATGCCGTTGCCTCTGCAAATCCCAAAAATACCGAAGAACTCATGCAGATAAAGGGTACACGCAAGTGGCAAATAGAGCTGATGGGACAAAGGATCATAGAATCCCTTAGGATATAATCTAAACAGAATGAGGCATTTATATGATACAGATAAATATTAACGAATATTTTAATTTTTTGAATACTGATGATATTCGTATCAGAGGAACACGAGTGGGCATTGAAACGGTACTTGATGACTATCTCAATGGGATGAGTCCAGAGGAAATAGCGGTTCGATATACTTCGCTTACCTTAGAGCAAGTTTATGCTACGATTACGTTTTATCTCCATAATCAGCGTGAAATTGATCAGTACCTTGAACGCTGGAGACATTATGCTGAACAGGCATGGCAACATCAACAACTGAATCCTACTCCAGCCATTCAACGATTGCAAGCCATCAAGCAGCAGCGACAAAAACGAGTTTCCGGAGCCTCCGCGTAATGGCACGTCGCTATCTCATTGATGAGAATACAACTCCCGTGATTGCCTATCAACTCCGTCATCGGGAACCGGCATTGGACGTGGCTATCCTTACACTCAGGCCAAAGGCATCATTGGGTGAAATTATAGACGACTTATTACTTATTTTGAAGCTTTCTGACGACGATGAATATCAGGACCAAATTATCCATATTCCCTTGTAGGAAGGGGATATATTAAGGCTGGGAATAACCAATTTACCATGATTTAATTATCTGGAATCGGAGTTCAAGTGAAAATCCCAATGTAGCGTGAAAGGAGCTGAATATATATATGGAGATAGAATTTGAAAAGATGGAAGGTCTGGGCAATGACTTCATCCTCATGGACAACAGAGACGGTCACATGGCCCGGGGATATGCCCTGGAGCAGAAGAGAGTCTTTTCCGGCATGGCCCGAAAAATGTGTGACAGACATTTCGGCATCGGAGCCGACGGCATAATACTGCTTGTGGAATCGGATATAAATGATGCCGGTTTCAGAATATTCAACTCTGACGGTTCCGAAGCCGAGATGTGCGGCAACGGCATGCGCTGTTTTGCCAAGTATTTGTTTGATCGTAAAATAATCAAAAAAGAGAAGTTCACCGTGGAGACCCTTGCCGGAACCATGGTTCCCGAGGTTATCCTGGGCAGCGACGGCTCTGTGGAGGCGGTGCGGGTGGATATGGGGAAGCCTGTGATTGCACCGCCCCCCAATCCCTTGGATATTGAAGTGAATGGAGAGATATTTTCCATCACATCTCTTTTTGTGGGCAACCCCCATGCGGTTATTTTTGTCAATGATATCAATGGGATTGATGTTGAAAAACACGGACGGGCCATTGAAAATCATCCCATGTTTCCGGAAAAGACCAATGTCGAGTTCATTGAGGTGCTGGGAAGAAGGGAGATGAAGATGGCTGTCTGGGAGAGGGGAGCCGGTGAGACCCTTGCCTGCGGCACCGGAGCATGTGCTGCCCTTGTGGCGGCAAATCTCGGGGGCAGAACTGACCCCAGGGCGGATATCCATCTAAAAGGGGGCACCCTCTCCATTGAATGGCGGACCTCCGACAGCCACCTTATAAAGACCGGGCCTGTTCGATCTGTGTTTAAAGGTATAATTACGCTGGATTCATAGTCATTTTGCATTAATTCCCAGGGACTCCCCAAGGGCCTGGACAAGGGAGTATCCTGGGCGGTCAAAAAATATGCCGCCGTCGGGAACATGTGGATACATTGCCCTTACATAGGCATAGATGACACCGCCGAAATGTTCCCTAAAGCAGTATGAGGGGATCCTGGATTGAAGCCAAAGATGCACTGCCAGGACATATATGTGATACTGGAGAATATAGCAGGAGTCCATCATGCTCTTTTTAATGGCCTCCGGTGTGTATGCCCCTGGGTTGTCGCCAAGGCGGTTGGTCTTCCAGTCAAGTATATAGTATTTCCCATTATGCTCAAACACGAGATCCACGAATCCGTGCATGAAACCTTCCCGCAAATTGAAATCCAACCTGTCCATATGGGGGGCAAAGGCTTCACCGATGCCGCCCATGCCGTGTGTACGAAAAACCGATGCAACCCCCCCCGGGGTGATTTCCTTTATGGGATAGAAGAACTCCAGTTCATCAACCCGGCACTCCCGGGAAAGCTGTGCCAGCATAAACGGAGTCGGTTCGACGACGGTAAGGGGTGTCCGAAGCACATTTCCAACCATGGCACCGGCAGCGTCAACCAGCATGGACTGCTCCTTCCGTCCCTGGGATCCGATGATGCCGTATTTACGAAGCTTTGCCTCAACAATATCCCTTTTTTGAGCCGTTGTCTCATCCCCGGTTGAAATTCCCGTTTTTTTATCATTTTCCTGCTGGGCTGCAATAAGTTCCCTTTTTTGATATTTTGACTGCTCCCTGGCCTCCCCATACAATTCTATCCCGGATTCCATGGGTTCCCAACGAAAATCCATCTCCTCAAAAATTTCATGGATGGCCAGGCCTGTCCTGTATCCCCCCGGGAGAATGAACCGGTCTATACCGGTGATTTCATGCATCCCTGTGATTTCATCCGTCCCGCTGATTTCATGTATCCCGGTGATTTCATGCATCCCGGTGATTTCATGTATCCCGGTGATTTCATCCGTCCCGGAGCCTGAATTTCTGGCCAGGGAAACATCCTCGACATGGGGCTCTGCCTGCCGGTCCCCATGGGAGGCATTGCGGGTAAGCCATGAAAAGCTGCCGATGCCCCACTCGGTTTCAATTTTTCTTGATGGAACACGACACTGGAGTGATACCGATGTCTCCCTGGACACCGGAAGTTCCCCCTCCATGGGAGGTTCAAGTTCTCCAATGGGGATTTCACGAAATTCAATGGCTCCCCGGGAGGATGTCCCAAGTTTTGCCAGGGCCTGGCCCATTGCGGAGACAAGGGAAACTTCGGCGGATGTGGCACCTGTTCCCGAGGGATTCATCCTGTTTAAATAATCTTTTGCATCACCCTCCCTTCCGGGGCTGCTGACAATATAATTTACGGCACTTTGGGCACTGCCCTTCATATCTCCGGTCACCAGGTAACAGAGATTTATGCTCCGGGTAAGGGCCACATAGAGAAGGCGTATGTTTTCGGCCAGGGTCTCCCCCCAGCCCATGATTTTGTGGTTTTCCCACTCATCACCCAGGGGATTTATATCCATCTCCCACATTCCTTTAATGCGGTTGTGGTAGATAAGGGTGTCGGTTTCTTTACTTTCAAAACCTTTGTATGTTCTTCTCCATTCAAAGGGGACAAACACCACCTTGAATTCAAGGCCCTTGCTGCTGTGCACGGTAAGTATCCTCAGGGCATCGTCATCCTTTTCAAGATGTATCTCATGCTCGGCAATATTCTTGTCAGGTTTCTGAAGACGCTCACGGAACCAGGCAAGGATTCCTTCCATGCCCTCCCTTGTCTCCACGGCATGTTCATGGATCAGATCGGCAAGGTGGAGGTGGTTGGTGATGATACGCTCTCCGGAAGAACTGGTAAGGATACGCTCATGGGCTTTGGCGGTGATCAAAAACTTACGGAACATGGCCATGAAACCTTTATTGATCCAGGTTTGGTGGAGTTCCAGGATCATCTGATAAAAATCCTGAATCTCACTCTCATCAAGGGTTTTCATCTCATCAATGGTTTTTCCCATGAAGGAAGTGAGAAGAAAGGGACGCAGGGTATATTCACCGGGAAGGGCCACGGCCCGGAGAAGGGAGAGCATCTCTTGGGCCTCTGGAGTGGCAAAGACATCCCCGGAGGCCTGCACCACACTGGATATACCAATTCTGTCAAGGCGGTTCCGAATCATGGCGGCCTCTTTATGGGAACGGACAAGAACAGCTATGTCCGAAGGTTTCAAGGGAGTGAGAGGTTTCAAGGGAGTCAGGCCCTTTTCTCCGGCAGCTCCGCGTCCCTGGTCCCGGGATGTTTCGCTGGCGGATTCCTCTCCGCCGGGCATCTCCCTGCAGGATTCCTCTCCGTCGAGCATCTCTTTACCGTGGATAAATCCAATTTTTCCTTCATAGGCCCCATGCAGCAGTCTGAATATTTCACGGCACACAGCCTCGCACACAGCCCTGTCCCCGTCATTTTTATTGAGTAATTTTTTTCTGCCTTTCTCATCTTTTTCCCCCCTGATATGGAGTATGGAGAGACCTGGTGACCGGGGTGTCATGCACGATTTGGAATCTGCAAGGCCGCCGGAGGCCACCCGCAGGTAGGGGATATCAGGCTCTATAAAGGGGTTGAGTCCGGACAGGAAATCTTCCCGGTTATGAATGAAAAAATAGTTTATCGCATCAACGACCCTGGTTTCCGAGCGATAGTTGGTATTGATGGTCCAGCTCTTTTCAACCAGACCCTTGGCTTTAAGGTAGGCAAAAATATCCGCTCCCCGGAAACGGTATATGGACTGTTTTGGATCTCCTATGAGGAAAATGGGCACAGAACCCAGGAAAAGAGTCCTGAATATTTCAAACTGTACAGGGTCTGTATCCTGGAACTCGTCAATCATGGCAGCCTTTATCCTGGAACGGATCAGTTCGTGGAAAGGACCTTGGGTATCCCCCAAGTTTCCATCATCTTCCCCCAAACCCCCAATATTTTTCCCCAAGTCTCCAATATTATCTTTTAAAGCTCCAACATCCTCCCCCAAGGTTCCAACATCCTCTCCCAAGGATCCAACATCTTCCTTTAAATCTCCAACATCCTCCCTCAAGGCCCGTCTCAAACCGAGGAGCATGTCATTGAAGGTCTGTACACCCCGGGTCACCTTTCTTCTATCCCAATTCTCAATGAAATAGAGAATAAACTGAACCTTTATCAAAATAAATTTCCGGTTAAGGTTATCAGCAAGATAGACTTTTGTATCTGTAAGCCTCTGGCAGAAATGGAACAGTTCATTGTCCGGAACGGGAATGTCATTATCCTTTGCCTTTTTCGAGCGGTTATCGGTAAGATCATTGATACTGAAGGGACAGGGAGATTTATCTACAAGTAGGGCCGTTAAATTTTCAAGGCCCCGGGCAAGCTGAATCAGGCAGGCTTGTATGCTATCAGAATTGTTGTAGGGGCGGTTGAAGATGCGGGATTTTATCAAAAGCTCCTGTATCTCCATCTGGAAACCCTCATTCCCTAATAGTTCAAGCCATTTTTCAGCCTCAGATGCCAGGGAAGATATTTTATCCATGTAATCCAGGGCCTTGTCCCCATCATGGAACAGGTCGGTGATGCCGGTGAAAATGTTCATATCTCCAGGTTTCACAGACAAAAGGGATTTCATCGGAACAGTGCCGTCAACAAGGACGGTCTCCCTGCCGTCAAGGGCCCGGGCAAGCTCCATGAGTGTTTTTCTGGAAAAGCCCCTCTCCATCAATATATCGCAAAGTATCTCATCCGCTGTCTGGATATGTATTCTCCAGAAATCATTGACTATCTCCTGGAGAAGCTCGCGATCATCGGTTATGAGTTCAAGATCAAAGGGGAGGCGGCTCTCAAAGGCATTCTCGTTGAGCATCCTTTGGCAGAAACCATGAATGGTAAAGACCGATGCCTGGTCAAAGCTCACAATGGCAAGGCGAAGACGCTTCATGGCCAGGGATATGGCTTTATCCTTGTCATGGTGGGTATCCAGGTGATTCATCAGTATCCTCTCCATGGGAGGGATATTTTCCATGGGAGGGATATTTTCCATGGAAGGGATATTTTCCATGGAAGGGATATTTTCCATGGGAGGCATGTCTCTGTCTGCCCAGGACCAGCCAGTGCCTGCAACCCTTTTCCTGATATCACCAAGGGCTGTCAGGGCAGCATCAAGGTTCCGGCGAAGACGATCCTTCAACTCCTGGGTGGCTTTCTCTGTAAAGGTCACTACAAGTATTTCACTTACCGGGAGACCCTTTTCAATTATAAAACGTAGATAGAGATTGGCAATTGTAAAGGTCTTGCCCGTTCCAGCACCGGCTTCAATGAGATTGGCCCCCTCCAAGGGTACTCTGGTCATGTCCAGGGGGTGGAAGCCATCCTGGAAAGGCATATTTCCCAAATTGTGCCGGTCATTGTCAGATCCAGGCCCGGGCATTGTCCAACAAGAGTGATTAATATATTTGTTTTCCATCAGGTTCCCCAGGCATTGTCCAACAAGAGTGATTAATATATTTGTTTTCCATCAGTTTCCCCATGTTCCGGTACAATTATTTGCCTTAGGATCAGTGACTTTTGGGATCATCAAAAATATTTCTTATTATGGATAACAGCTTGTCCGTACCCAGGGGTTTTTCATGGTACTCACGGATACCCATTTTCCGGGCACTCTCGTCATCTATCAATCTGCTGTAACCTGTGCAGATTATTATGGGTATGTCCGGCCTGATCTCCAGTATCCTGCGGGAGAGTTCCACGCCATTCATTTTGGGCATGGTAACATCCGATATGACAAGATCATAATATCCGGGGTTTTTCTTAAAGGCGATCAGGGCATCCAGTCCGTTGTCAAAGGTATCGACTTCATAACCATAATCCTGGAGTATCTCGCTTGTGGCAAGGATAAGACTCTCTTCGTCATCGACGATCATGATTTTCTCTCGGCCCGGGCCAAAGTTCGTATGCCGAGGCTCTCCATTTTCATAACTTCCGTCGGGCTCGAAAAGGGGAAGATACAGGGAGATGGATGTTCCTTGATCCGGCCGGCTTTCAACGGTGATATGGCCGTTGCACCTTGCTACAATGCCGTGTACCACTGCAAGACCGAGACCTGTTCCCTTGCCCGCTTCCTTGGTGGTGAAATAGGGTTCGAAGATTCTGGCCCTGGTATTTTCGTCCATGCCGCAGCCTGTATCGGATATTTTCATCTCAAGGTAAGGCACATACCGCAAAGAATTATCCCGGGAATCCGTGCTGCTCTGATCATCAAAGGCAAACTCTTTCACTGCAATTTTGTCATCAATTACAATCTTTTTTACAGTAAGCATAGCCGCATCACTTCCAGGATCCCGGGGCACCGGAGGAATCTTATCATTAACGACAGGTTCTGTTATTTTATCTGTACTATAAATTGCAACCTTCTTCATTTCAATGGTAAGGGTTCCCCCGGTTTCACCCATGGCATGGTATGCGTTGGTGCATAGATTCATGACAATCTGATGAATATGGGTGGCATCGGCCATGACGAGACCACTAAAGTTGACCCTTTGAACAATCTCTATTGTGGTGGGTATTATGGCCCTTATCATTTTCAGGGCCTCCTTGACTATGACGGCTATCTTCAGGGGCCTTGGGTCATGATCGGCTTTTCTGCTGAAGGTGAGAATCTGGTTTATGAGTCCCTTGGCTCTTTCGGCTCCCAGCTCTATCTTGCCAAGGTAATTTAGTACCTTTTCCGGGTCGTTGACATGCAGTTTCAACAGATTGCCGTATCCGAATATAATTGAAAGGACATTATTGAAATCGTGGGCAATTCCCCCGGCAAGGGTGCCGATGGACTCCATTTTCTGGGCCCTTTGAAGCTCCACGGCCATTTTTATCCTTGCCTGCTCGGCAAGCTTCATATCTGTTATGTCCCTGCCTTCCACAATGATGAAAATGATCCGGCCTGACCCGTCAAGCACCGGTTTTATGGATATATCAATCTCCCTGATCTCTCCTGTACCTGATAGGTGGACGGCTTCGTATCTGATGAAATCTCCCTGGGCGGCACGCTCTATGGATATCTTCATTCTGTTTTGTTCATCAGGATCATGGTGCCAACAGGGAGTCTCCCAGAAAAAACGATGCATGACATCCTCCCTGGTGCATCCCATCATATCCAGGGCAGTCTGGTTGATATCCTCCACAACTCCGGAGGCCGATAAAACCCCGGAAAAATGAAAAAGCTGGTTGAAAATTCCCCTGAACTTAAACTCGTTTTTCTTTAGAATCTCCTGGGTACGGATATGACCGGCAATCTCATTCCGTATTCTATTTTGTTGGAGTTCCAATTGATCCATAAAATAATCAAAATACCGGGACAGCTCTCCAAACTCATCTTTGGCATGATAGTCCATGCGTACCGAAAAGTCTCCCTTTGCAGCTTCCCCGATCTTGTCCATCAATATATCCATGGGTCTTGTCAAAAATCTGCTGATGGCATAGGTCAAGATTATAAGGACGACAACGCCGGCGGCAAGCATGAAAAAAATCATGTTCCTGAATTTTTTCAGGGGAGCCATTATCTCATAAATATCGCTGGAGGAACCCACCACCCAACGGTACTCATCTATGTAATCAAATATGGTTATCTTATCCCTTACTTCAGTGTCCCCAGGGTTTTTCCATTTATATAAGAGGGTTCCTCTTTGCATGGATGTAATATTTTCTATTGTTTTAGAAAGAAAATCGTATTTTTTTATAAAATCCTCATCTTTGAGCCTGGGATGGACCAGGGGAAAGCCATTCTCATTCAGAATGTAGGCATATCCGGTCTCTCCGATTCTATAGGAGAGGACCATGGCCCTGATATCGTTTAATTCAATGAGATCATTGAATTCACTGCGATAGGATGACACAGATATGATCCAGTCCAGGGGCTTGAAGTAGGTCATGTAGAGGGCTTTGGGCCTGGAAGCCGGCTCCCCGGGATTCTGCCACTCATACTCCAGGTAGCCCTCCCTGGTTTTGATCTGCTCCATTACAAAGCCATGATCCGAAACATCACTTCCCTTGACCATCTCATTGGGATGGATTACCACCCTGGCATTGCTGTCAAGGCAGTAGATGTAACCGCTTATCCCCACGCTCTGGGAGAGAAATATCTCCTCAATCAGATTCATGGCCTCGGTTCTGGAAATCAGTCCGGATCTGTATTTGTTGTAGTAGTACTGGGTGATGTCCAGATTTTTTTCTGCAATGGCACGCAGCCTGTTTTTTATGGATATAGAGGCAGCTCCCCTTATGGCCGTGACCAGGGACTCTGTTTTTTCAAAAAGAGCCTGTTCAATGTTTGCCTGAAGAAGCTTTTTTATCTGCAAATATCCGATAAAACTTCCTGCAATCATAAAAGGAATAAATAGAAGCAGAAAGGTTAAAAGCAGCTTGTTTCTGATTTTAAAGCTGTTCAGGCCCATATGGAAATCCTTAAGGTCTGCCTGTTTAAAGTTTCTGTACCGCTTCCTGGAGCGGGCAGGAGGGTATCTTACTCGTCCTTTCTTCTATTTACAATCCCGTCCCCCACACGAACGCTGATCAGCACATTACTCGGCACCACTTACTCGTCCTTTCTTCTATTTACAATTCCATCCCTGGCAAAGAGATGAAAGTAGATATCGGATATATAGACAATGCCTATGGGTTTGTCGTTGTGTATTACAGGAAGGCGGTGGTACTTGTTCCTCACCATTCGGTCAAGCAGAAGCATCATGTGTTCATCGGGAAGAGCCCCCACAATTTCGGAACTCATCACCTGCCTCACCCTCTTTTTAATAAGCTCTGCCTTGCACATCTTGATTCGTCCCGACCATGACAGTTCTTCGGCACTGATGCCGAAATTTAAAATTCCCGGACGGAGGTGGTACAATATATCGAACATGGTGATGATTCCCACAAAAGCTTTTTTGTCGTCAATGACCATGAGGCTTGTTGTTTTGTCTCCTGTATCCCTTATTTTACCCCGAAAAATCATTTTTATGGCTGTCTCAATGGGTTCGTCCTGATCTATTGTGTCAAAATCTGTTACCATTATGTCTTTTGCAAGTACAGGCATGATTCAACTCCTTAATAATTTTTTAAATGATTATCATGGCCAATTATTGTTGTTTTCCAGGAAACGTGGGCATTGGGCAAGATACTGACAGTGGGATCATCAATCCAAGGCACTTTCATGGAAATCTATGATGGACATGTCATTGAGGTATTTTTTGGTCTGATACTGTTTTATCTTCTGGACCTTTGAAACGATATCTGCAATTCTTCTTGCAGATTTTTCGATGTTGTCAAAATGTTTTATTGTCTGATCCGGCAGCTCCTGGGTCATGTGGATTAGCTCAATGGTTCCGAGAAGGGTCATTAGGGGCTGGTTGATTTCATGGGCTGTGGCCCCTGCCATCTCAAGCAGAACCTTGAGACGCTCCTGCTTGAGTTTCAGTTCCTGATGTTCAAGAAGGGATTCGTTGGATTTTCTCAGCTCATCTTCAATCTGTTTTCTCAGTGCCACCTCTTCCATGGCCTTGTTCCTCATCTCTCTGTACTCGGAGACCTTTTTGGAGAGTTCTGTGGCATTTTCAATGGCCATAAGGGCAAAAAACTCATTGGAATCACATGATGGAAGAGCAGATACAACTGTTTTTTGAATCATCTCCGTACCATCGGAAAGGGTACATGGAATAACGTTTCTGTGAAGCTGGGAAGAGAAGATTACCGGAGGCCCGCCGGAAAAAATATCCTGGATACGCTCATGGAATCCAGGTGAAGATATGGTGGAGAAGTGATCTTTCAGGGAAGTGCCCACCATCTTTTTAGAATCCATGTGTGTCCAGTGGGCAAGACATCTGTTCCAGAAAATCACTGAATAATTTTTATCAAAAATGGAGATACCCACAGGCACATAATTTAAGGCATGGTAAGTATGGGCACACTTGTCAACTGCTGCATCCCCGGGAGGTGAAGTCTTATCCTGTAACTCCTTTGAAACAGGAATATTCATTGACAAGAGCCTGCCTCGGTTTTTATCCATACCCGAAAAATAGTCCATATCTGAAGGCCCCGTTGCTTTTTTGTCATCATTGTTCATTAAGACCGAACTTTTCTTCAATGGTTTCAAGTAATTTATGAATAGCTGAAATCTGCATGAAAAGTGCTATATCGCCTTCAATGTCAAGGGCATCAATGGAGAACCTTGTCCTGGCCAGAAGTACGTGGGAATCCTCCTTCATGGAACCTTCTTTCATGAAGTTATCCGAATGGGTCTCAATATATGCAGGCACAGAATAGTCAAAGGATATGCCGAGAATATTGGATATGGAACCCATGACTCCATTGAGTACTATGTTGCCCACTTCGCAGAAAGTTCCGGCACGCAGGGCATCCATGTCAAGCTCGTCGCCCTCCTCCACGAGAATTGACACAAGGGATGATGCCGTCTCAGTTGGAAAGAGGAGCTGGGCAGAGCCGCTTATATTTCCTTCAAAGGCTAGTTCCACCGCAGAGATTGTATCCCGGGCAAACTCTTTTAGTTCTTCCCGGAAATCCCTGCTGGAGACGATCTTTACATGGGGTACGTTAAGGGTTATATGGGTGGAGAGCATGGCATTCAAGACAGATGCCCCTTTGCCGACTCCTATGTTGCAAAGCTCCTTTATGGCTTCAAGCTGATCACGGGATATAAAGCTGGCTGTATTTGTCATGTTGTCATCCGCCGGATATGTCATTCAAAATTTTATGGATTGTGCTGAGCATCACTCCCGGGTCCGGGGGCTTGTTGAGAAAGGCATCTGCTCCGAGACCAATACATTTTTCCTTCACTGTGTGCTGAATATCCGCTGTCAGAACAACCACGGGAACGGTTATCTTGTCCTTCTGCAATGTTTCGAGAAAGAGTACTCCGTTCATTTCAGGCATGAGAAGATCAAGGATAACCAAATCCACACCAGCATGGTTATTTTTCAGGATTTCCATCCCCATACGACCGTTTTCCGCCTCAATCACTGCGTGACCGTCTCCCTCCAGGATTCTTTTCAAACCCCTTCTGGTGAGCCATGAATCATCAATAATCAATATATTTGACATAACTTCAACCTTGAAATATATAATATTTGCTTAAACTGCGATGTGAACATTGATTGTTTGCCATTCTTCTTTTCCTACTGAAACTCCAGTATCAATTGAAGAATAGATATTTTCCTGTGTTGTAAATGCTAATAAATCATCTAAGGATTGTTTTTTTTCGTATGATAACCAACTTTCCCTGGTCTTCAATAATATCAACTGAACTATAGCTTTCCAGATAATAAAATTGCCGGTCGTACTGTGAGAGTTTTCATCAGCAGGCTCTCAACAGTCTCAATCCCTTCTTCGTTTTCAATATATGTCAGGAGAGCAGATGTATCAAAAACATATTCTTTCATTTTAATCTGTCATTCTCCCGTTCTTTCAAAAGAGCATTGATAAGGTTCCCGTTTCCGGAACCCTTGAGTTTTCTCATGGCTTCAACTGCTTTTTTCCGTCTAAGTATTTCAATCCCTGATTTATCATCTTCAAAAGTTATTATCAGGCGTGTTTCCAAAGGTATTTTGATATTACTCAGAATCGTATTAAATTCTGACAAAGTTAAATTCATTGCCACTGGCATAACAATATCCTTTCTGATTTTTTAGCGGAGCGAAACGGTACAAGGTCAACTTATAGTTTAATCAAGATAAATTACCACATATTCTCCATTTTTTACATTCCTGCGGTTTGTGCTTCCGTTGACAAAAAGTTTGTCTATGGAATTGTCACTGCTCCATGTAAGTGTGAATCGCCCTTTGGAATCACATGCTTTTCTTTTTGTGTTTAATATATACATAAAGCCGTTTCCAATCTTGAAAGCACATCGCAAAAAACGCTCCAACTAGAGTATGGAGAAACTTAATAAATTAGAAAAGTCCTAAATTCTTTTAAAGAACTCTTAAATGTGATAAGCAGTTTTTCAAATCGGCTTTGTTCAGACAAATCTGGACTTTTTATGAAACTTACCACAACTCTCCATTTACTGGCAACATCAAAAAAACATTTGCGGATACCATGAAATGACAGATACTCCCACTAAAGACAACGCCCCATTGGAATCCATACTTGAGGATATCTGCTTGGAATTTGTTCTTGGAGAACTATCCGATCCCAAAAGCTTTTCGGCCATGATGCCGCTTCTGAAAAAATTTTTTCAGACTGCCAGGTCTCTCAATCTTCCCGATCTGGCAGC
This sequence comes from Desulfamplus sp., assembly GCA_015231465.1. Classification (GTDB taxonomy): domain Bacteria; phylum Desulfobacterota; class Desulfobacteria; order Desulfobacterales; family Desulfobacteraceae; genus Desulfamplus. Next base: position 23,456 of record JADGBO010000003.1, on the reverse strand, counting down.
AGATGCCAGAAAGGCCGGT
>JADGBO010000003.1:0-23339 GCA_015231465.1 Desulfamplus sp. | reverse complement strand
TAAGGCGGAACCAGGACCCGCTCTTGAAATTATAGACGGAATAATCTCCAGGATAAAATCATCCCTCCATGAAATCAATCTCGAACACGCCTCCGCCGATACTCCCCCTTCTTCTGATGACCCTGGTTTTATGGAAACTCCTCTCGAACACGCCTTCGCCGATACTCCCCCTTCTTCTGATGATCCTGGTTCCATGGAAACTCCTCCTGAACATGCCTTGGCCCATACTCCACCCCCTTATGATGTTCCTGGTTTCATGGAGATGCAGTTGCCCGGGGGAACTGATTTCAAAGACAATCCCAGGGAAGCCCCAAAAAAACTCTCCCCGGGTGGACTGAACCATCCCGGTACCCTTCCTTCCTATCTTGACATGGATGACTTTGGAGAATTTCTCTCCATGCAGAAAAATACCCTGGACAAGATGGAGACCCTCATCCTTGATATAGAAAAGAATAGGAACCTTGAGTTTGCCCAGGGCGAACTCAAGAGACTGTTTCACACAACAAAGGGAGAGGCCGGATTTCTGGGACTAACGGACGTGGAAAATATCTGCCACAGGGCAGAGGATATGATGGGAACCCAGGGATTTGAAAGGAGCGTTGATGTTCTTCTTGCCATAAAAGACTGGCTTTTTGATACATTTATGCTCTATGCCGGACAGGGAACCTCACCCTTGCCTCCGGAGAACATCATTGAATTCATGGAAAAACTTGAGACAGAGTCCGGGATTATGGACATGGAAAAGGGCACTGTCCAGGGGCCGGACAATGGGAATCAGCCCGATTCTATTCCTCCGGGGCCTGGCGAATCCATTGACGTGGAAAAGGGTGCTGCCCAACGGCCTGACAGCAGGAATCAGCCCGATTCTATTCCTCCGGGGCCTGGCGAATCCATTGACGTGGAAAAGGGTGCTGCCCAACGGCCTGACAGCAGGAAACAGCCCGATTCTTCCCCCTCTAAGCTTGCTGAATCCATAAATGTAGATGCATCAAGACTTGACCGCCTGGTGGAGATCATCGGAGAGATAGCCATAGCCGAATCCATGGTAACCCAATCCCCCGAGGTTATCCGGAATGCATCCCCGGAACTCATGAGGGCTCTGGGCTCCCTCCACAAGACAACCAGGGCCCTCCAGACCCTTGGACTAAGCCTCCGCATGGTTTCCTTGAAATCCACCTTCAGCCGCATGGAACGGGTTGTCAGGGATCTTTCAAAAAAAACAGGCAAAATAATACGCTTTACAATGACCGGTGAAACAACCGAGCTGGATAAAAACCTTGTGGACAGACTGGGGGACCCCCTAATCCATATTGTGCGAAACAGTGTGGATCACGGCATAGAGCCATCGTCCTCGGAAAGGGTGAAAGTCGGTAAAGCCGAAACAGCCGCCATTGAAATGCGTGCCTTCCACAAGGGGGGATTCCTCTACATTGAAGTCCAGGATGACGGCAGGGGAATTGATCATCGTCGTATTTTTGAAAAGGCCGTCACCATGGGAATAATCCCGGGTAATACAAGGGCAAATGATATGGATAGGGAGTCCCTCCTGAATCTGGTGTTCCATCCTGGATTGAGTACCGCAAAAAAAGTGACCGGAGTCTCGGGAAGGGGTGTGGGAATGGATGTGGTTAAAAAAAGCATAGAGGCTTGCAAAGGAAGGGTTTCCATTACATCGGTCAAGGGTCGGGGCACAATATGCACCATAAAACTACCCCTTACACTCTCCATCATAGACGGCCTTGTGGTCAGGGTGGCGGATCAGACATATATAATTCCGGCTCTCTCGGTGGTCACATCCATGAAAATCGAAAAAAACCGGTTATCCAATGTGTTTGAAACCGGTGAGATGATCCGGGTGGCGGATGGCCTTATTCCCCTGTTTCGGCTCACCCGTCTTTTCAACATGGAAGAGGGCAATGGAGAAAAGCCTCCCTGGGAGGGGATCATTGTCATTGTAGAGGAGGGGGGGATTAAAACAGCTCTTCTCGGAGATGAACTGCTGGGAAAGCAGAGTACCGTCATCAAAAGCCTGGGGTCAGGTATGGAGAATATCCAGGGTATATCGGGGGCGACTATAATGCCGGACGGCAGGGTGAGTCTGATACTTGACATAGGCGGCATTGTGGAGCTGTCAAAGGGAAATTACTGATGACTGACGGTTTTCTTAAAAAAAAGCATGGCTGATTCGTCTATCAACCATGCTCAATATACATATTCCCAGGCCATGATGGAGCATCTCTCAATGCCCATCTTCTCCGGAAATTTCTCCGGCAATGGATTCCAGGTTTTTTCAGGCCTTCCAGAATCCATGAAGGTTGCAGAACTCCCGGGCTGTAACGTTCTCTGCATCGGTGAGGAATACAGCCTCGGGCTTTTCTCCGGGTTTCAGGAATTTTCTGTAAACCATGCCCTCGGCATTTAGCTCAATCCATTCAATGAGGTGTTTCTCTTCCATGGGATGGGGGACGCTTCCCACTTTTACAATATACCCGCCTTCAATCTTCTCTATAACGGGCACATGCTTCTCCTTTGCAGCATCCACAGTGTTTTCCGTAAGTATTGTCATGGGCTGATTGCAGCAGCTCATGGGGGGCTTTGCAGCATGGAGGACTTCTGCGATGTTTCCACATTTTTCACATTGGTAAATTGCCAGTTTTTCTGCCATTTAAATAACTCCTTTTTTTAGTTTTCAGGCATTTTCAGGAATGAACACGGAATAACTTACCCCTCTCCACTCAGGGAGCAACTCATTAATAAACTACCCGCTTTTGATAAGAACCCTTAGCTATTTCAGGTATATCCCATTTAAACTGGGTAAATTATTTTCGATGCGCTCCCTCATGGAGAGGGGGGGTAAATGGGCAAGTTATTTAAGACCCATTCCTTAATGATTAATAGTTTTCACCAAGAAGCTCAAAGTGTGCCTGGGGATGGGCACATGCCGGACACTCGCCAGGGGCGGCATCTCCTTCGTGGATATAACCACAGTTTCTGCATCTCCAGGTAACTTTTGAGCCGCGTTTGAACACTCTGTCATTCTCAATGTTGGCTTTCAAATCAAGGAATCTTTTTTCATGCTGTTTTTCAGCAACGGCAATGGCCGTAAAGACATCAGCTATCTCATCAAATCCCTCCTTGCGGGCGGTCACCGCAAATTCAGGATACATGACTGTATGCTCATGGTTCTCTCCGGCAGCGGAAGCAGTTAGGTTATCTTTGGTTCCTGCAATGGTTCCGGCAGGAAAAGAGGCTGTTATCTCGGTGTCGGAACCGCTTTTAAGGAATTTAAAAAGTCTTTTTGCGTGTTCCTTTTCCTGGTTGGCTGTCTCCTCAAAAATATCGGCCATCTGAACATAACCCTCTTTCTTGGCAACGCTTGCAAAGTAGTTATAACGATTTCTGGCCTGGGACTCGCCTGCAAAGGCTTTCAATAGGTTCTTTTCCGTCTCGCTTCCTTTCAACTCAGGCATTATGCTGCTCCTTTGATGATTTTTGTCATTTTTTTAAAATCACTGGTATCACCGAGCATTATACATCCGATGATATTTCCATTGTTATCCCTTACAATTTTTTTATAAATAGAATCCGAGGATACAACTTCCTGTTCCATTTTACCCTCGACATCAATATCTCCTGCTGAAGCAAGAGATATGCCTGCCACTTTCAATATGGTTGACGGAGGAGTGTTTTTATAAAATGCGTCACCTCCGGCCATGTTTATGCCCGCCACACGTCCCTGTTCGGCAGCTTCCTGCCAGATACAGAAGTTGATTCCCTGAAACTCGGCCACATCACCGGCTGCATAGACCCCAGGAGTAGATGTCTCCATGCGTTGGGTCACAACAATTCCCCTGTCGGTTTTAATATCTGGGTTTTCAATCAGAGAGAGATCAGGACGTACCCCGGCAGAAAATATTATCACGTGGGCATCAATGGTCTCTCCGGTGTCAAGTTCCACTCTTTTAAGGGGAAACACTGTTTTATCAGCAGCAGCAGCAGCCGGCGGCGGCGGCGGCGGTGATGATGATGCCATATGTTCATCCCTTATCTCCCGGGTCTTGACTCCGAGACGAAATTTCATTCCCCTGTTTTCAAGAAGCAATTGAAGTCGTCTTGCTCCCTCGTAATCCAACTGGCGTGGAAGGAGTCTGTCAAAAAATTCTACAATAGTAATATTCCTGCCTGCATCTATAAGTGCCGAAGCAGTTTCAAGCCCGAGAAGTCCCCCGCCGATCACCACAACTTTTTGAGCTTTTGGATCAAGTTGTTTGAGTTTCAAGGCATCATCCACGGTACGCAGGGCAGATACGCCCTCCTTATCCGAACCTTTGACAGGTGGTATAAAAGGAACGCTGCCCGTTGCAATGAGCAGGGAATCAAAGTCCAGGAGTTTTCCCTGGGCGGTTTTTGCCCTTTTCAGGGCAAGGTCAAGCCCATTGATCTTTAAATCCGTTAAAAGTCTGATTCCGTTTTTTTCGTACCACCGGGGAGATTTGATAACGAGCTTCTCTCTATCCACTTTTCCGGCAATATAATCCGGCAGTCGGATTCGGCTGTAGAAGGGTAGAGTCTCCTGGGTAACCACGGTGATCTCTCCCTTGTCATCCTCCATTCTTATATGTTCGGCAGCGGTTGTGCCTGCTGCTCCATTACCTATAATTAGATATTTTTTCATAAATAAACCTTCATGGTCGGAGTCCACCTTCATGGTCGGAGTCCGGCCAGCCCGGATCATGGAAATAATGCATCCATTTCCACGGTAAACTTTATAAACTCGTCTCAAGAAACCCCCTAGGATCACGAAATGCCGTAGGGGTGATTGACTTGCAGTATGAAACACTTTTGGGTGAGATTATGGTACAGTTATGTATCGTCACTCACTTCTGATACCATGTACCATCGGCTCTTTTTAAAAATTCTCCTGGAACCGCCCTTTGGACAATCTGGGCAGCCCTCAGCTCACCAACTTTTTCAACAGTAACTCCCTGCTGTTTTGCAATCATGGCATAGACCTTCTGTCTGTCACTGTTTTCGGCATTCACAATCGGTTCATTGGGGCGGGCAGCAGTCACATACTCCAGATATCCTGCCGCGTTCTCCCCGACTATTCCCTGTTTTTTCATCTCAACGATGGCAGGAAGACGCTGTGTCATGCGCAGTTTGATATCATCCGCCCATGACAGGGAGGTTACGGCAATGATACAACAAATTATTGCACAATATAAAGACAGATATTTTTTTGACATGTTCCAATCTCCTTCATGTTAATTTACGTTTACCGTCACTCTTGGATAATTTGTTCCTTGGCTTCATCAATGTCGCCGAAAAAATTATCCAGTGCCCTGTCAACCTTGACATTTACGTCAATGGTTATGTGGATGGGTTTTACCTCCACGGGTTTCACCTCGACTTCATGGCTGGTGCTGCAACCGGCCCACAAAATAAGCATGATGAAAACACAAAGTATCGGGTATATCTTCTGCATAAAATCTCCTGTATGTTCTTTTCATTGTTCGTTGTGCCCGCCAGGGAATTGCCGTTAATCCAGGGAATTGTCGTTAATGTACCTATGGTGCAAAGCATCATTCAACAAGCATAGAGAGAGTATATTCTATTTGAACAGTGAATTCAATCTGTTTCCGAATTTCAATATTCTGTTGAAGGGGAGCTTTAAATTGACATTGAGATTGATCCCCTGGAAATTGGAGCCAGGGCTGGATGAGTCCACCCGGACAAATCCTCCCATCTCCTTTTTATAAACAAAGGGTAAAAGGTCCCTTGGTTTTCCATCAAACTCCATCTGGACGATGAGCTCATCACCTTCTGTGTTGAAACCAAGGCGTGCCCACTCGTATTGGTAATTTTTCAAGGCTTCTCCGGCAAGATCAAGCTGGGCAAACTGGGGGGTGTCCATGGGTATGCCTGCCGTGAGTATTTCGGTGCCGGATATTTTTATGACTCCGCCTTTGCCTGGTGTGGAATAGAGAAAACCGTTGTCAAAGGAGATGTTGCCGTTTGCATAGGATACAGGAATTCTGCCGTTGACGCTCCCGTCACCCTCGGCATGGAAGGCTCCGATCTGTCGGAGGATGGAAGAGAGGCTGAGTCTGTCACAAAAAAGGGTCAGGGAGTAGGAGTCTTTATCTGTGGAGATACGCATGGCTTCGCTTGTCACCTTGCCCTGGCACCAGTTGAATCCAAGATTTTCAAGGAGCATGGAGTTTGGGGATTCCAGGGTAAATCTTGCCTTCAGGTCGGATATAAGAATATCATTGATTTTAATCTCATGAATATTGAGCATTTGCCCGGGCAGGGTTCTTATAACGGGGAGTTCCCCAAGGGAGATATTTGTCTGGATGCCTTTGATATGAATATTTTTTTCCAGCATATTAAGTGTGCCGTTTTCGACGATTCCATGGAGGGAAGCATTCAGGCGGCCCTTATCGAGAACCGCCTGCCCCCGGGATGAGAGGCTCAGGGTGAAATCCATTCCCGGTGGAATTTTTCCCTGGGGAGCTATATAATGGTAAAGCTGGCTTCTTTCCAGGATGGATGATGTCAGGGTCAGGGGATGGAGCTTGTATTCCGCATTGAGAGAAATATCTCCCTGGGAATCCATTGATACTTTTGAAGAAAAGGTCAGGGCCGCATTGCTGTGGGAATTGGGGGCGGTCTTGGAAGTTTCATGGGTCTTCATGGACCCTGCAATATTGACAAGCATCTCCCCTTTAATATCAATATCATCCATGGAAAAGGGGTTGAGTCGGATATGGATGGGGCTTGTCTCCATCCCCAGGGTGCCGGCTGTATGAAACCCGGAGGGCATGTTCTTTTTGTCATCTCTCCCTGGAAGCCGCATCCCGATTCCATCCACTCTCAGATGTCCCGGGTTCTCTCCAATGCCGGAACCTGTTTCCCTTCCTTGATATATCAGGTTTTGGGACCCGGTTCCCCTTGCAAGTATAGTTCCCCTTTCAAGTATGGTTTTCCTTTCAAGTATGGTTTTCTTTTCAAGTATGGTTTTCCTTTTTAGGGATGTTTTCCGGGGATACCTCCTGGCACTGTTTTCGTATGCACCAAAATATAGAGGAATGTCCAAGCTTACTCCCCCAAGCCTCAATCCATGGGCCAGGGATAAAACTTCCCCTCCTGCCGCTTTCATGGTCAGCTCTCCTCCTGGGCCCTGGAGACTGTCCAAACGAAATCTCCCCGGTACCTCAATCTTTGGAAGATTCAGGGTCATTTCATGATTTTGGGCATTAATATCTTTCATCTCAAGGTTGAAATCAAGGTTTATCCCCTTTCCTTCCAAAGAGAGATCAAACTTTATGTCGGCATGGGCCTGGGCATTGCCAATTTTTACCCTGGCAATGGATACATTATTGTCATGATTGGGGGGGGGCTGAGTCCGACCATGGAGGTTTACCGTGAAAATATCCATATCATTTTTATTATCCGGGACAGAAGGAGTTCCAGCATGGGGGTTCAGGTCAAAAGAACCATGTGCCAGGAGGCTGGCCATTTTCTTCATATCAGCTCCCGGGAAGATATTTATATTCTTTACACCGGCCTGGAATTTTCCCTGGCCCGCGGCTCCCTCTCCCTTGAGATCAATCCCGGCAAAGGGGGTCTCCATGGTCAGGGAGAGGAGGTCTTCCCCCAGGGGAAAGGAAGCCATGAACTCCTCCTTGCCCGTACCCCTTGCATCACTCCTCTCGGCCTTCAGGGAGAGAGTCCAGGCCCTGGCATCGTCTAAACCTATCCCATAGGATACCTTAATGGGGGACATGCCGGAATGAAGCACCTGGAAATCCCCGGAAGCTGTAATGGAGTATGTTGCCCATGGGGAATGGGGAAGAGGGGAATATCCATGGGAAGAGTTATATAGTTTTCCAGATAATGCAATTGGCGGACATACTGTAGGGGCAGTCCCTTGCGGCTGCCCCCTGGGAATGAATTTGTTCAAATATTTTTCTGGAAGTCTATATATGGAAGGATAACCAACTGCTGAAGGGGAGTTAAACAAGGCTGAGTTAAACAAGCCTTTGTATTGTCCTATTATCGGGGATTTAAGTTCAATATGCGATTTAAAGTCCTGAATGGCCACCGGTGTGGGGGCATCCATGGCGAGACCGGATATGGTAAACTCCCATTGGGATATGTCCGGGACAGGAAAATTGTTATCTCCGTTTGCCATGGCTATCCTGATATCACATCGTCCCTTAAGGTTTATATCCGGAACCAGGGAGGCCATGGCTTTACTCAAAATCCCGAGATCAATGCCCAGGGCCGTGAGAACGGCATCTGTAATGCCCCGTTTCAGATCGCCTTCCAAAAAAATCTTTATGGGCTGACCAAAGGGAAAAAGGTCAAGGGTTATGGAGATACTCCCCTTGTTTTCCCGGGAAATCACACATTGCAGGGAAAAGGGAACCCTCAAGGTCTCTTCCGGAAGTTCCAGGGAGATTACAGAGTTGCTGATTTGGATTCTATCCGGGAGATATCCCAGCAGCTTAGAGAGCGTGTCAAGGAACTCCGCATTGAGGGCAGTTATCCCATCTTCGGGATTTATTGGTGAAGAGTCACCGGGGATACCACTCATCCCTTCTTCGGGATTTATTGGTGAAGAGTCACCGGGGATACCACTCATCCCTTCTTCGGTATTGGTGGGTGAAGAGTCCCCGGGGATAACATTGGGAGACCCTTTGCCGTCATGGTTTTTATTATCATTATTGTTAGAAGGGGAGTCCATGGGAAAATCGGCCAAAATCAGATGCCCCCCTTGGAAAGCGGCCTCAATAACAAGGCCCGAAATCGTAATGTCCTGAACTCTTTTGGCTGCAAGTGAGGCCGGAGAGAATGAGAAAAAAATGGAGTCCGCGGAAATGGAGCTGCCCGTGGTGATCCTTCCCAATCCCATGCCCAGGGGGCCCAGACTCCGGAACTCCATATCGAAAAACTCCAGTCCGGAAACAAGCCTGGCCTGCTCCACCAGTCTGCCCCGTACAAAGGGAAGGTTCAGCACATGGGGAGCGGCCAGGATGAGAGACAGCGTCAGCATGGTCAGGATAATGAGCATGAGGAAGAAACGCCTGAGGATAATGGGCATAAATTTTGACAAGATGTTGATAATTTCCATGGGAATGCCCCGGTCCCCTCAAGTTTTTTTTATGTCAACCGTGAGATACATGTCACCCCGTCCCTCCATGGCACCATTTGAGGCTGCCATGCCGTCCCTTCCCATGCCGGAAAGCCGCAGGCGGGCACCATGTTCAACGCCGGCCGGTATATTGACGCTGTAAATACGTTTGTAAAAACCCCAGGGGATATTCACCATCTTTCTGGTGCCGGAAACTGCTTCAAGGGGTGTGATCTCAATATTTCCAAAAAGATCAAGACCCTGGGAGGATGGTCTTGGTCGGATAATCTGAAGAGATGGACTCCTTTTCCTTACAGTCAAGGTTTTGAGTTTTGCATCGGCACCGGCCCGGGGGACCCTGGAACCAAGTTTTAACAGTGCCATTCCCGCAATGAAGCCCCCCACATGGGCCCACCATGCAATGCCCGAAGCACCGCTGCTTCCGGTGGCATTGTAAAACTGCATGATGAACCATATCCCAAGAAAAAGAAAGGCTGGAATCTCAATGAACCAGGGAATTATGATGATGGGTATCAGGGTAAGTATCCTGGCCCCCGGGTAAAGGAGAAAGTAAGCCCCCATAACACCTGCAACGGCTCCGCTGGCTCCGATTGTGGGTATAACCGACAGGTGGTTGAGTGAAAAATGGAGCAACGCCGATGCAGCTCCGCACAGGAGATAAAATGCCGCAAATCTAAGGGAACCGAGATGATCCTCCACATTGTCTCCGAAAATATAGAGAAACCACATGTTGCCAAGGAAATGCCATAATCCCCCGTGGAGAAACATGTAGGAGATGATGGAAAAGAGTGCGTCTGTAAAGGAGAAGTAGGCTGACACCTGGGGCACGGTGAACTTTGCAGGCACGAAACCGTAGATATAGATGAAGGGATCCAGGTCCGGGCCCATGGTGATCTGGGAAAGGAACACAACGGCATTGATCCCGATAATCATATAGGTAACGACAGGGATGTTTTTTGACGAGACTGTATCCCGAATGGGTATCATGGGAAGTGTTGGCCTCCTGCTGTGAATTTGTCCCAAATAAAGATCATGTCAGGCTTTCCCACACAACACAACATGAAAAGCCCGGGGGTTGCCCCAAATATTGCCAATGAAATCCCCCACGCCCTTTCTGCCTGCCGCGGCCCAGGAGTCGGTTCAGGCCAAAATATTGCCAATGAAATCCCACGCCCTTACTGCCTGAAGCGGTCCAGGAGCTGGTTCAGGCCAAAATATTGCCAATGAAATCCCCCACCGCATGGGGACCACTCTTTTCCACCACCCGTATTGTCTGGGAACCTATGACTGCAATATCAGCCTTGCCCTTGAGATAATCTACATCCTTTCTCTCCTTGACCCCGAATCCCACGGCAAGGGGAAGCCGGGTGGCCCTTCTGCACCGGGAGAGGTATCCGGTAAGATCATCGGAAAAGTTGGTATCTTTTCCGGTAACACCTTTACGTGCCAGGCAATATACAAAACCGGAGGCAAAGGATGAAATATATGTGAGCCTGTGGTCACTGGTCTCCGGTGAAAATATATATATTGGATGGAGATTGTTTTGGGACATGGCCCGGATATACTCGTCTCCCTCCTCGGGGGGAAGATCCGGAACAATGGCACCTTTTACATTGATCCCGGCCATACGGGCGGCAAAATCCGCCATGCCGTATTTGTAAGGGATATTGGCGTAGGTCATGAAAAAAAAGGGTATGGAAAACTCCTGGGCAACCTGCCGGGCAAACTCGAAGCATTTTTCAACGGTGGAACCCCTTTCAAGGGCCGTCTGGTTGGCTTTGAGAATAACCGGCCCATCTGCCATGGGTTCTGAAAAGGGAATTTGCAGCTCCATTATATCGACACCGGCATCAACCATCTGTTTTACTATAATATGGCAATCTTCAAATGATGGGTATCCCATAACTATATGGGTCATAAGGAGAATCTCTTTGGTTTTAAGTCTGTTTTTTATATATGTTTCCATTATTCGTTTTTCCAATTCTTTATGAAGCCGTCAGCCCTCGGCCCTCAGTACTCAGTTATCTATCAGTTATCAGTTTCCAATGGGTACGCCGGAACAATTCCCAGGAGTGGCGTACTCCTTTGCCTTTCCAATGATAAACTGTTTCCATTTGGGATCATCAAAGGCATCTGCCACCGTAAATATATCCTTGTCTCCACGGCCGGACTGGTTGATGATGACGACATCGTCCTTGGAGAGTGACGGAACCTCCAGGAATGCCCGGGCAAAGGCATGGGCAGATTCAAGGGCCGGGATAATACCTTCCTTCTGCATGGTCAGTTTCAGGGCCTCCACCACTTCCTTATCGGTGGCACTTTCAAATCTTGCCTTGCCCTTTTCATGCATGTGCGAAAGTATGGGAGAGACACCTACGTAATCAAGACCTGCTGCAATGGAGTGGGTCTCTTTCATCTGGCCGTCACTGTTTTGCAAAAAATATGTTTTGTAGCCCTGGGCTATGCCTGGAGAAGCATCCCGGGAGCAGAGTCTTGAGGCGTGCATTCCGGAATCTATGCCCCGGCCTCCGGCTTCCACACCCACAAGCTCCACAGGATCATCCATAAATCCGGAAAAAAGTCCCATGGCATTGGATCCCCCTCCCACGCAGGCATATACCCTTTTAGGGAGTTTTCCCTCAATTTTCAGAATCTGATCCCTGGCCTCCATGCCTATGATGGACTGAAACCATGATACCATTGCAGGAAATGGATGGGGGCCGCAGGCTGTACCCAGAACATAGTGGGTGGTCTCCATGTTTGTGACCCAGTCCCTGAAGGCTTCATTGATGGCATCCTTGAGTATTCTTGTCCCGTCGGTTACAGGAACCACAGCAGCACCCAACTGCTCCATCCAGAAGACATTGGGCCGTTGTCTCATCACATCCACCTCTCCCATGTAGATGGTGCAGTCAAATCCAAATTTTGCGGCCATTGTGGCTGTTGCCACACCATGCTGGCCGGCCCCGGTTTCTGCTATAACCCTTTTTTTGCCCATTCGCTTTACAAGAAGCCCCTGGCCCATGACATTGTTGGCCTTATGTGCCCCGGTATGGTTGAGATCCTCACGTTTTATGTATATTTTTGCCCCTCCAAAAAGATTTGTGAGATTTTCTGCAAAGGTAAGGGGGGTTGGCCTGCATGAGTAGGAGGCCATGAGGTCGGCATACTCCTGCCGGAACGATGGGTCATCCCTGGCGGTTTCAAAGGCCCTCTCAAGTTCGTCAAATGTTGAGATTAGAATTTCAGGCAGATAGGCTCCCCCATAATTGCCGTAGTATCCTCTGTTTTTCATTTTTTTATCACCTTTTAAATTTTCATCCCGGACTGTGGCGGTAGCCCTTTTTCACGATCAAAAGGCAGACCGGCATATTCCATTTTAATCGCCAGCGCACGTTGATAGATAACCTCTTGAAATCCATTCAGCATTCGTTCAACAATTTCATTATCTGGAAAGCTATGTCGCTTTTGCCGGTCAGCTTCTAAAGATCGTGGAGGAACTCCATATCCTTATCCTGACTGTTTTTAGTGCCAATGACCAGGACTTCCACCCTTCCCTCCACGTTCGTGAAATATAGTCTTCCATTATATGAAAAAAGAACTTCAAAGGAAGCGGTTTTGTTCTTCTTACCGGCAAACACCTTGCGTTTCACTATTACCGAAGAGGGATCAATGTTAAGTTGATAAATCAGCTCTTCAGCTTTTATCTGCATATCTTCGTTCAAATCCATCATACCTGAAATGGCTCTGCGGTTCATATCAACATTTTTATAGATGGTGGCCATTCTTTTTTCCAGGACATCGGCATATTTGCGTTTTTTTGTTCCGGTCTTACGTCTTTCAAGCCTTTCGAGCTGATCTTTCAGGTTTTCAATTTCCAGCTCCTTCCTCTGTTGATCCCCCTGATTGGACTCCAGCTCTTTTTCAAGACGGGCGATCTCTTCAAACAGCTCGTTTTCTGCAATGGTTGCCTTTCTGGCTTCTTCCTGTAAGCTGGTTTTGGCCTCCTTCAACTGCTCTGCAAGAAACGTCCGCTGTTTCTTGAGATCCGAAAGATTGTCAAGATACTCCTGTTCATCATCCTTTAGTTTTCTGATCTCTTCAACCCTTAGATTCTCCTCTTTTTCATCTTGCATGATGCTTCTTTTGTAAAAGAAGAGAAACAGCATGAAAGAGATTCCCATATAGAGAAACATTATTGAATTAGCCAACCTGGAATTATGACGTACAGGGATGAGTATCCTTAGATCAAATGCATCCGAGAGAACAAGCCGGTCATCCTGGATTGCCGAGAGGCTTTCTTCCGATTTGATCCAGGGATTTTCCGCATCCATTGGTGATTTTGTCCCATCCCCAGGCTTTGGCAGAGGAATATAACATATATAAATTACACTTACGTCACCCTCATGAATCCGAACCGCAGGAAAAAGCCTGAAAAGAGAAAGTAAAGTATCCTGCTCCATGAATTCCCAAAGCTTTTTATTGAGAAACTCCCCGAGAAAAATTTTGTCGGAGTTCTGTAAAATTTTTTCTTTGCCGTCAATATGAAATGTCGGGGTGTCGGTCAGGGTACTTTCTGGAATTTTTTCCATAAAAAGTGTGTTTAAAATTTTTTGATGATAAATGGAACTCAAAGCACTTTCAGTGCCTATCAAAGTTAAAGAGTATAAAAGCGGCATTATAAAAATACATAATATTATGATTTTAAAAGGAAAATGCTTCATAGTCCTCCAAAGGGTATCTATATAAACCTCCATGGCGGCATTACCGCCACAATCGAAGTGATGAAAGTCCCTGAACGGCGGGGACTTTCATATAAAAGGGTATCTATATAACGGTCATGGCGGCCCGCCGCCACAATCGAAGTGATGAAAGTCCTGAAACGGCGGGGACTTTCATATAAAACGGCCATGGCAGCTCACCACCACAATCGAAGCATGAAAGTCCCGTAGGGGCGATTCATGAATCGCCCCTGCTTTCATATAAAAAAAGAATGGATTTGCTGAAATATTGGGCATCCTTCATATCAGATTAAAGTAGTTTACACTTGGGGTGTCAAAATCTGACATTTTCGATTGCCCATTTTTTGACCATCAACGGTAGAGACTCAATGCATTGCGTCTCTACCGCTGGGTTATTTTGCCATTGGAAAAGTGTAAACCAGCAAATGAAGGATGCCAAATATTGTTCTGGAAGTCTATAGTTGACCTCTACCTTGAACCGTAATTTTTTTTGAGCCATTCAATAATATCATCGGACTCATAAAGGGGTTTACCGTCAATGGAAAGACATGGAACCTGGGGTTTGCCACCGAGATTGATAAGTTCCCGATGGTTTTCCTTGGACCAGTCCCTGTCCACCATCTTGATTGTAATGTTGTTTTTTTCCATAAAACTGGTCACTTTTGCACAAAAAGGGCAGTTGGGGGCATAGTAGAGTATCAAATGGGGCATATTGCCTCTCCTTTGAATATATAAAATAGTAACGAATTAATTTACCCTATCTTTATAGACGGCAAAATATGTCACTGGAATAACCAGCAAAGTAAAGAGGGTGGATGCAAAGAGTCCGAAAATGAGGGCCCAGGCAAGACCTGAAAACACCGGATCCAGAGTTATGGGAAATGCACCTATGGCCGTTGTCAGGGCAGTGAGAAGGATGGGCCTCATGCGTATGGCTCCACTTTGAACAATGGCATCCTCAAAGGCCATGCCCCGGGATACGGCATCTTGTATGAACTCTATCAGTACAAGGGAGTTGCGGATTACAATACCCCCCAGGGCGATCATGCCTATCATGCTGGTGGCGGTGAGAAATATCGGGTTTGCAAATCCCCCCACAGGAGTTGCGGCAACGCTGTTGAGTAACAGAAAACCCGGCAGAATTCCCATGAGGGTAAGGGGTATGGCCATCATTATTATTCCAGGCATGAGAAATGAACCGGACTGTATTATGAGAAGAATATATATTGCCACCAGGGCAGCGGCAAAGGCTATGCCCATATCCCGGAATACCCGTATGGTGATCTTCCATTCACCCTCCCCGGCCCATTCAACCCGGGTTCCCTGGGGCATGGGATGGGACTTCAGGGCTTTCTGCATATCAAGAACCGCCTCGGCAGGGGCCCGTCCCGCGGTATCGGCCAGGACATACACCACCCGTTCCAGGTTTTTGTGATATATGGTGGGGTCATTCAAGACCACACGGCTCTCCACAAGTTCCCCCAGGGAGACCATTCGCCCGGATGCCGATTTCAGGGGTATGGCTTGAAGTTCGGCAATGCCCGATTTGTACTCCCTGGGGAGGGTTACCCTTATTTTCAGGGGCTGGCGTTCCCGGGGCAGATGCATGAATGCGGGTACATACCCCTCCAGGGCCGCACCCAGGGCAGATGTTATGGTTTTTGTGTCGATTCCGTGGAGGGCGGCTTTTTCTCTGTCTATGGCGAATTCAATCTGTTCATGATCAGCTTCGGTCATGGCATCTATATCCACCACAAAGGGCTCCCGGGACATTATTGTTTCAAGGTGATCAGCAGATGCAACCAGCATGTGATGGGGAAGGTCCGGGGATGCATAAATTTCACCCACAATTGTGGAGAGTACCGGTGGGCCTGGGGGTACCTCCACAAGGGAAACCCTTGCACCGTGGGCATCTGCAATGGCCTCAATATCTTTTCTGATGCCAAGTACAATTGCGTGGCTCTGTTGATCCCGATGGCTCCGGGGCAGAAGATTGACACGTATGTCGGCATAGGGACTCCCTTTTCTAAGGTAGTAATGACGAACCATGCCGTTGAAATCCATGGGTGATGCCTGGCCAGTAAAGGATAAAATGGATGTGACCCCGGGAACTTCCTGGAGATAGTTCTCAAAAGCCCGGACCACGGCATCTGTACGCTCCAGGGTTGTTCCCTCGTCCATGTTTATGACGATCTGGAACTCGTTCTTGTTGTCAAAGGGGAGAAGTTTCAGGGGAACCATCCGGAACAGGGCAAGGGAACATGAGAGGAGAAGAAGGAGTATAACAACGATAAAAAGAAGCCATCTTTTAAGTCTTGACTCCAGAAAAGGGGATACAACAGCCTTGTAAACCTTGAAAAGGGTACCCTGGTGATTTTCCTGTTTTTCCGGGGAATTGGTTTTTCCGGACTTCCGTTTCCCCCTGGGAGCTGAAGATCGTAAAAGGGCATGGGAGAGCCAGGGAACGATGGTAAGTGCCGATATTGTGGAAAAAGTGACGGTAAGGGGAACATTTATGGCCATGGGAGCCATATATGGGCCCATCATTCCTGTGATGAAAAAAAGGGGAATGAAACATGCAATGATGGCAAGGGTTGACATTATAACCGGAGGAAGTACCTCATCCACGGCCCTCAATGTGGCCTGGAAGGGATCCAGGATACCTTTTTGAATGTTGCGCTGGATGTTCTCCACGTTGGTGATGGGATCATCAACCACCAGGCCCAGGGAGAGAATAAGGGCAAAAAGTGTCACCCGGTTGATGGTATATCCGAAAAGATAGTTGACGAACAGGGCAAGGGAGAAGCTTATGGGTACTGCCACGGCAACTATCAGGGCCTCCCGCCATCCCAGGGTCAGGGCGAGAAGTACCACAACCGATGCCACCGCAAAACCCAGGGAGCTTATAAGACTGCCAACCTTGTCACTGGCGGTTTCGCCGTAGTTTCGTGTTATCTCCCATCCCACGCCGTGGGGAAGGGTGGTCGGGGCAATCTTATTGAACTCCTGGATCACATCCCTTGCCACGGTGACGGCATTGGTTCCCCTTTTTTTGGACACGGCCAGGGTCACCGAGGGATAGGATAAGGTTGAATCAAAGTATAAAGCTATGCCGGGGCCGGTTCCGGAGTGCCCCTGGAATGATTTTCCATGGAGGTCAGAATCCATCCCACCGGTTTCGGGCAGACCCTGGAATGATTTTCCATGGGGGGTAGAATCCATCCCACCGGTTTCGGGCAGACCCTGGAATGATTTTCCATGGGGGGTAGAATCCATCCCGGCGGTTCCGGTGTGGGCAGTCCCATCAAGCCCCAGGGCTAGGGTCTCTGCATAGGCCCGGGAAAAGAGTATTCTGGAGTAACCCGAAGCATCTTCGGGAATATCCCTTATAACTGCAACATCCCTTAGATAGACGGGGCGATCCTGGGTCACCCCCACCACCAGGGATTCAATCTCGTCCAGATTAGTCAAAAATGAGCTGGCACGCACCGGATACTCCTGATCCATCCTGGAAAAGCTGCCTGCTTTAAGGGAGGAATCGGCTCCCTGGAGGGCCCGTTCCACATCCATGAAGGAGATATTCATTGCCTCCATGTTTCCTGGAATAAGTTCCACCCGGATCTCCCGGCTCCGGCCTCCGTGGATGGATGTGCCGGATATGTTCTTGACCTTGCCTATCCTTGCCAGGATCTCTTCACCCATCCTCCTGAGTTCGTAATCATCATGGAGAGCCGAATAAAGGGAGATGTTCACAATGGATACATCGTCAATCTCCACAGGTTTTACAACCCATCCTTTAACAATGGGAGCAGCCATGTCTATGTTCATGGAGATGCGGTTGTGGAGTTTCACAAGGGAGTCTTCACGATCCTCACCCACAAAAAATCTTACGGTGACCAGGGCCATATCCTTTTTTGACATGGAATAGACATATTCCACACCATCTATCTGCCACAGAAGCTGCTCCAGGGGAGTTGCCACGAGCTGCTCCACCTCCTCGGCCGAGGCCCCTGGTACGCTCACATAAATATCAGCCAGGGGAACCACGATCTGGGGTTCCTCCTCCTTGGGGGTGACGAGAAGGGAGGCAGCTCCAAGGCACAAGGAGATGATCACAAGCATGACTGCTATCTTTCCGTCAAGGAACTTTTCCACTACACTTGATATGATGCCGGTGGGCATGTCATCCCGGGATGTTTTTTTTTGAATCTTTTCCTTTTCCTTTTCCTTTTCCATGATCACTCCCTGTATCCGGTTCCCACTGTTTCACCGCCGCTGAGTCCGGAAAGCACCTCAACCATATCTCCGGACTGCTTTCCTGTCTTGATATATCGAAGCTGCCATCCCTTATCTGTATTCACCATGACCATCTCAAGCTGACCCATATGGATAACTGCACCCATGGGAAGAAGCACAACGTCCCGGCTGGTATCGGGAATGAGAAGCTTGCCGTACATGCCCGGATACAGTCCTTCCAGATCGGGAAGAAGGGCTTTGACAAGAAAGGTTCTGGTGTCGGGATCCGCATAGGGTATTATCTCCTCCACATGGGCCGGGCATGTGGCATTGATGCTGGTGATCTCCGCACTAAGCTCCATGCCCGGTACGACCTTGTGGATAAGGCCCTCCCGCACATGGGCCTCTATTCTGAATCCGCTTTCGGTTCTGAGAAAGATAAGGGGTTTTCCAGGCATGGCCATATCTCCAGGCTCGACCATGCGACGGATCACCTCTCCCGACGACGGTGCCGGAATTTTGGAAAAACCAAGACCGATCCTTGTCTCCTCCACAAACTCGGTGGCCTGGCGTATGCCTGATTCCGCACCTTTAAGTGCGTCTTTGGCCCTTGTAAGTGAAGCTGATGCCTGGGTATATGTGGATTCGGCCATCTCCAACTCCTGTTTTGTGGCGGCATTTGATTCAAAATAACTTTTGATGCGATCATAATTTAGCCTGGCTTCACTGTGGGCAGCCTGGGCACCTGCCACGGCCTGGATGGCCTGTTGTCTGGCGGCAACGGCTGTGCCCAGGGATGCCTTTGCACCGTCAAGACGTGACAAAGCCTGGCGATCGTCCAGTGTGATAAGGATATCTCCTTTTTTGACCCTGTCTCCGGCCTGGAAATGCACCTTTTCAATCCTGGCCTGGATCTGGGCCTCAATGCGTGTTTCACTTCGCGGCTTCACCGTGCCCACCGCCGTATAGGTTTGTACAATGGTTTCCCGGGATGCCTGCACCGTCTCTTCGGGTCTGTAGTCACCTATGGCCTCTCCCTTCCCGGGGGAAGCCTGCAACAATTGCGGACATACCGGCAAAAACAGAAATATCTGAATAAAGAAAGCCAGCAGATATGGTATTATTTTTAGATATGGCCTTGTTCTTAAATTTTTTGTGATAAAGAAAATGGTTCTATTCATTGTTTTCTCCTTGAACTCTCTTTCTATAGACTTCCAGAATAATATTTCAGCAAATCAATTCTTAAGGGCAGCCGCAAGGGACTGCCCCTACAGTATGGTTGCCAATTTCATTATCTGGAAAACTATATTAATGGAGAGAGGTAATTGGGAACATCTGTTTTTGATTCATACCCGGACATCTCACTTTTTCCAGGCCTGTGAAAGTATTCCCATGGATACCGCAATATGACTCAGTGCAATCTTCTCATCGTAAAATGCGGCTGTGCGGTTCATGCGGCTTCTGCTTCTTGCAAGTTCAGCCTCAAGATATCTGGTAACGGATTCCGAACCTCCTTCATAGCGTTTTTGGACAAGGGCAAGGGATTCGTTGGCCATATCAACGCTTCTTGCGGCAACCCCGAGCCGATTCAGGGCATCTTCATGGTTCAGATAGGCCCTCTTTACATCTTCATAAATTGTAAGCTCTGTCTTTTTCATGTTTTTGACAGCCATGTTCAGGGCATGTCCGGCAATGGTAATTTCAGACTCGGTGGACTGCCCTGTATAGATGTCCCAGTTCATTATAATGGCCGCAGTGTAATTGTTGCTGCCTCCATTGAATTTAAGATTGTCGCTGTCAAGGTACCACTTCCCTTTTATATCTATTCTGGGCAGATATCCGGCACCTGCACGGTTTAGCTCAAGTCGGGCCTTCTGGACCTTCTCCCTGGCCATGCTCATTTCCGGGCGCTTCTCCATGGCTATGACAACGGCTTCCTGGTATGAGCCTGGAAAAACAATGGGGCACTCACAGGAGCCGTCAAGTTCCATGGAGCTGTCCGGGTACTTCCCGAGAAGGCCTTTAAGGGCGGTAAGGGTTTTTGCATGGATATTTCTGGCCTGGGCGATATCCTTGCGGGCATCTGCCAGGCGTACTTCAAGGGATAAAATATCCGATTTAAGAACCCCGCCCCCCCTGAAACGGACCTCCATGACCCTGAGCTGCTCCTGGAGCGTTTCCGCGGACTGCCTTGTAATGTCAATATACTCTTCTGCCTTCAGTACAGAGAAAAAAAGTTCAATCACCGATGCTGTGATTCTGTTTTCCATCTCATGGGTCATTGCTTTTTTTTCCCTGATATCGGATTCGGCAATGCGCACCGAGGCAGAATCGGATCCGCCTTTATAGATGTTCATTCCCAGGGTCAGACCGGATTCAATGTTGTTGAACATGCCTGGATCGTTGAAGTTCAGGTGTGAGGGCAGAAGACGCTGGTCAATGGTTTTAAAAAGATAGGATGAAGGTGCATCTCCGGTCATAAATTCCGTGTAAAATGTGATATGGGGCCGAAAAAGTGAATCTGTAAGCTCCAGGGACTCCCTGGCAATCCTGAGCCTGTCCCTGGCCATGGCAATGTCGGGATTGTCAACAAGGGCCATATGGATAAGCTCTTCAATGGCAAGTTTCCCACCTGAAGCATCACTCCCTGCATAACCGGACGGATGATCACCTGAAGCATCAATCCCTGCATGAGCGGACGGATGGAGAGTCCCCTTTTGACCCATTTTTTCAAGGTCATTTGCAACACTTGAATTTATGCCGAATATTGTAAAAAAAAATAGAGATAAGATTAATATTGAAGAGATGTTTTGTATAGAGATGTTTTGCATAGAGATGTTTTGCATAGAGATGTTTTGCATAGAGATGTTTTGTATAGAGATATTTTGTATGTAGAGCTTTTGAAAAATCATTGAAATATTTCCCCTGGCTGTCAAGTCTGTTCCCAGGGACAGCCACACAGGGCTGCCCGTCCAAAGTACGAATTTAAATTCCTGATTTAATCATAGCAACAGTGTAAATGTCAATTGCTCTATTAGGTAATGCAAGGCATCTCCTTTGTGTTCATGGGAGTTCAGCCGGTTGCAAAATGTTTGTATTGGATATATTGAGGGCAACGGCTCCGCATGTGAGACCCACGCCGAATCCACACAGGATGCTTCGGGGGAGCATTTTTTCCTGGAATAGCCGCTCCCTTTCTAAGCAGAGCATCAATGGAATTGATGCAGCAGATGTGTTGCCGGTCTCCTGCATGGCCACCGGAACCAGTCCAGCCGGAACCTTAAGCATCTTACGAAGGTAGTCAATGATGAATCGGTTTGCCTGGTGAAGGCCGAACATGGTGACGGACTCCCTGGACCATCCAGCGGACTCCATGGCCTTTGAAATAACTTTGGGAACCTCACGAAGGGAGAAGTTCATCACCTCTATGCCGTTCAAGAAAAGATCCCCATCGGATCTCATGCCCCCATCCTCTCGCATATTGACCTGGGCACTCTCGTCATTTAAGGGTTTCCGGCATCCACCGGCCGGTATAACAAGATGCATGGCTCCACTGCCGTCGGTGTGGAATGCAAAGGATAGATTCTCCTCTCCCCTGGTTACAAGGGTTGCACTGCCGGCATCCCCAAATACCATCCTTTCGTTTTTGTCAAGGGGGTTGATGTAAACGCTCAGAACATCTCCGGCACACAGGAGAACTGATCTACAGCCCCCCCCCGCAACCATCATGGCTGCCTGGTAGAGACCATATATGTAACCGGTGCATCCGTGGTTTATGTCAAGGGCGACCACATCCGGGGAGAGTCCCAGACGGTTCTGGAGGATACAGGATGTGGCCGGCAGTATGTGATCCGGTGTCTGGCTCACAAACACGATGCCGTCAATTTCAGCAATAAGTTCCGGCGTGAGAAACAATCGGGCAGCGGTTTCGCACAGATCCGATGCACACATCCCTTCCGGGGCCTTGCGAAGGCACCTGATGCCGTTGGTTTTCATGATTCTTTTGATTTCCGATTCCCCGAATACCATATCCAGTTCATCCAGCTCTTCAATTTCAGGGGGGAGTGCCGCAGCAATGCTGTGGATATTTATGCCTTTAAGGGTAGTCTGCATGTTAAAAAAACCTCTCTCTTTTATAAAAATTGGGTATTATAAAAATGGCGTGAAACCCCTATCCCTACGTAGGGAGCGGTAGTTCACATTGATGATCAGTTAAGTTTTGAACAAATTTAGAAAGATGAATTTGACACCCCATATCAGATCATTATAAATATATTTATAAAAATGGCGTATTAAACGATTTTTGATAAAGGTTATGTCAGGCCGTCTGACACAACAAAACATGAAAATAAGGAAACAGTCAATGGCAGGGATTTTCATATAACATACATAGTGGTATTCCCGTCACAGTTGAAGTGTTGAAAATCCTGAAACGGCGGGTATTTTCATACAAAAGGATTTTAAAGATGAAAATAAAATTTTTTGCGGTGGGGGGCACCATCGACAAAGTTTACTTTGATGCCTTAAGCACATACCAGGTGGGGCCGCCAGGCATTGAAAGTATCATAAGGGATGCCCGGGTAAATTTTGATTATGAGGTAGTCTCCCTTGTGAAAAAAGACTCCCTGGACATGACCCCCCAGGACCGGGAGCTGATACTGGACGCTGTCCAAAAGGAAGAGAGCCGCCATATCGTTATCACCCACGGTACCGATACCATGGTGGAGACGGCCATGGTACTGAAACGCATCAAAGGCAAGGTCATTGTACTTACAGGTGCCATGGAGCCTGCCTGTTTCAAATCCAGCGATGCAGCATTCAATCTTGGCAGTGCTGTGGCATCTGTTCAGACACTTCCCAACGGAGTATATCTTGCAATAAGCGGAAGGGTCTTTGATCCTGCCGGTGTGAAAAAGGACAGAAACAGGAAACAGTTTGTGGATGTGTCATCAACGGAAGATAATATAACCAACATGGCAGCATTACCGCCACAATCGAAGTGATGAAACTCCTTGAACCACGGGGACTTTCATATAAAAAAAAACTGTTTGACAAACAAACCGCTTGATAATATGAGAACACTCATAAAAACTCCATTTTCTAAACTTTAACAAAAAGTAGGGCGGCAATTCCTCCCCGAAGCTACGAGACTTCGGGGTTTCCTTGCCGCATTTTTATGAAGGGTTCTCCTGCCGCATTTA
>JADGBO010000039.1:13664-18907 GCA_015231465.1 Desulfamplus sp. | reverse complement strand
TTGTAAGCTCACTTTCTATATGCTGCTCCACGGTGGTTTTCACAATGGAGTAGATGACCGCACTGGAGAGGGCCATTATCACCACAAAAGTGGAAGAGTATATGACCAGAAGCTGGTAACGGAGCCTCAAATTTTTGACAAGGCGAAAAGGATTCATTAAAGATACTCCATTGGTGCATGGACATTTCCCGCAAAACATAGTAAAATTAACTATTTTTGTCAACCGAGGTTAAAAATTTAAGAAACGTGTGATGACAATTCCACAGAATATATAGATTCATATTTTCAATATAATCCCCCATGCCCTGGCGGGCACAACGAACAATGAAAGTCCCGGGAGTTTTAAAATATGGGGACTTTCATATAAACGGCCATGCCCTGACGGGCACAACGAACAATGAAAGTCCCGGGAGTTTTAAAATATGGGGACTTTCATATAAACGGCCATGCCCTGACGGGTACAACGAACAATGAAAGTAGGGGCGATTCATGAATCGCCCCTACGGACGACTTTCATATAAATGTTTTCTTGGAGATTTGGTTATGTCGGAACGGAGCAAAATAGTTGTTGTTGATGATAATCCAGGAAATATAACCCTTCTTGGCCAGGCATTGTCAGCCCTTTATGATGTTCGTGTGGCAACCTGCGGCACAGACGCTTTGACTCTTATAATGTCCGAGCCGCCGGATTTGGTTCTCCTTGACATAATGATGCCGGAAATGGACGGTTATGAGGTATGCCGAAGGCTTAAGGATGACCCTTCCACGGCAGGAATACCCATTATATTCATTACAGCAAAAACCTGCCCGGAAGATGAGACCAGGGGACTTGCCGCAGGTGCTGTTGATTACATCAGCAAACCCTTCAATCTTGATATTGTAAAGGCAAGGGTAAAAAATCACCTTGAACTGCAACGGGCACGCCAGGAGGCCCTGGATGCCAGCAGAGCAAAAAGCCGTTTCCTTGCGGGCATGAGCCACGAGATGCGTACTCCTATGAATGCAATCCTGGGCATGGCAGGCCTTGCCCTGGATACCGACCTGGACAGTGAGCAGAGAAAATTTCTTCAGATAATAAGGGAGTCGGCCAACTCACTGCTCCTGCTTATCAATGACATCCTTGACATATCAAAGGTTGAAGCCGGAAAGCTGACCCTTGAAAATGTCCCTTTTGATATTCGGGACACTGTGGAGGCTGTTGTCAATACACTTGCCGTCCAGGCCCATGAAAAAAAGATCGACCTCCAGTGCTGCATAGCCCCTGGAATACCGGTTTATGCCCTGGGCGATCCTCCAAGGCTGCGTCAGATACTTCTCAATCTCACTGGAAATGCCATTAAATTTACCCGGAAGGGTCATGTTCTGGTTTCGGTGGATGCAGATAACCTGGAATTGGAAGACGATTTTATCACATATCGATTTTGTGTTAAAGATACGGGTATCGGAATAGCTTCCGACAGACTGGACGATATTTTTAATGAGTATGCCCAGGAAAATATTCTGACAGCGAGAACTTTCGGAGGCACAGGTCTTGGTCTTGCCATATCCAGGACATTGACCGAGCTGATGGGCGGAACCATTTGGGCCGAGAGCGAATCAGGTGTCGGGAGCAGCTTCCATTTTACAGTTACACTGAAAAAAGCCGTTCCAGATAAGGAGGATACCTGCTGCCGCATCTCCTCGGATCAGCTTATTGGGGAGAGAGACGGCATGAACCCCGGCAGAGTCAAGGATGTTTCGGAATCCGGTAATGAGACCGGACTGACAATTCTTCTCGTGGAAGATATCCTGTTCAACCGATACCTTGCCGCTTCCGTCCTTGCCAAAAAGGGACACCAGGTCTTTGAAGTAATGAATGGCAGGGAAGCCCTGGAATTTTTATGTGAAAGGGATGTGGATGCCGTACTTATGGACATCTCCATGCCTGTGATGGACGGATTGACTGCAACGAGGATGATACGTTCCTGCGAAAATGGAAGCATCGAAGCTACTGATATTTGCCAGGATATGGAGATACTCCGGATACTTCAATCCTTTATTGAATTTCGCCAGGGCAAATCCCCCCTTCCCATCATAGCCATGACTGCCCATGCACATCTTGAGCAGGAGAAGGAGTGTCTGGATGCCGGTATGGATGCTGTGGTCACCAAACCCTTTGAACCTGCACAGCTCTTTTGTGCCATATCCAGGGTACTTGACAAATCTTAGAGCCAAATAATTTTTAAACAGACTCTAAAGACAGGTGCTGCATTTTGCTTAATTCAATCGGTAAGAAAATACAACGGTCATTTTGGAGATAAAATGTTGAAAAAAGAGAAACAAAGAGAGATTGAACCATATAATGGTTTTGAGCAGGGCCCCATTCGTCCCCCCAGTGAGTCGGCAAGCCTCCTTTTGAGGGTGACCCGAAACTGTCCCTGGAATCATTGTACCTTCTGCGGCATATACAGGGAGAGAAAATTTTCACTTCGTCCTGTGGAGCATATTGTAAAAGACATTGATCTGATCCATGAAAATGTGAATGGGATTCAAAGATCCCTGGAAGATGCCCAACGGCAAGGCAATGCATCCTTTAACCCTTTTCCAGGAAATCTTGATGCCAAAAAGGAGCAGGCATTTTATGCGGCATACAACTGGATTAAAAACGGTATGGAGTCCATTTTTCTCCAGGACTCCAACTCATTGATTATCAAGCCGGACAACCTTGTCCATATCCTCATGCATATCAAAAAAAGATTTCCGGATGTGAAACGGATAACCTCCTATGCAAGATCCCACACCATTGCCAGGATAAAAGATGCGGATCTCGAAAGGTTTGCCCGGGCAGGTCTCAACCGAATTCATATAGGCATGGAATCAGGTTCGGACAAGGTACTTGCTTTTGTGAAAAAAGGTGTTGACAAGGCAACCCATGTAATTGCCGGTCAAAAGGTCAAAAATGCCGGAATTGAGCTGTCCGAGTATATCATGCCCGGACTTGGGGGCAGAGCCTTCACCAGGGATCATGCACTGGAGAGTGCCGATGCCCTTAATCAGATAAATCCTGATTTCATAAGGCTTAGAACCCTTGCTGTTCCCAGGAGCGTGCCCCTTTATCAGGAACTTTCCGCGGGCACTTTTCAAAAGATGGGGGATATGGAGACCGCCCGGGAGATACTCATGTTCCTGGAGCATCTTGATGGGATCACAAGTACAGTAAAGAGCGATCATATCCTGAATCTATTTGAGGAAGTGGAAGGAGTGCTGCCGGAAGATAAAAGCAAAATGACCGATGTGGTAAATCGTTTTCTCCACATGCCTCCCCGGGATCAGATGCTCTATCAGGTGGGAAGGCGAATGGGTATCTTTTCACGTCTTGACGATCTTGGGGAGCATGGACGGCGTACTCTTGTGGAGAGACGCTGTATGGAGATTGGGGTCACCCCGGAAAATGTGGATCATGTGATGGATATTATCATGCATCAATTTATTTAAAAGCCCCCTAACCTGCGAGGGATAGGGGTTCAATATGCCGAGGATACCGGCTTTTTTTCAAAAGCCCCCAACCCTGTGCGGGATAGGGGTTCAATATGCCGAGGATACCGGCTTTTTTGCAAAAGCCCCCAACCCTGGGAGGGATAGGGGTTTCCTTGCCATATTTTATGTATGTGATGTTAAAAATACCATGTGTGCTATCCATTCAGAGAACTTATGACAGATGAGTAAACTAACTCAAGAGTGGTAAGTTCTCTTATTAAACACTAAATATGCAATCAGGCAGGTGTTGATGATGGCATATGTGGTATAAAAAATGAGAAGTTATCACTCACGAGTAAACTAAAGGGAGGAAAAATATGAGTACCCATACTTGCCCATCGGACATAACCCGGGGTCTGCCGGTGATGCCTGGACCGGATATGCCCTTTCCATATGATGGTATTCCGGTTTCAAAAGAAGGAAGGGTCCTGGATAAAAGTCCTTCAAGACCAAAATCATCCCGTAAAAAGGCAAAAAAAATCCATTATCCGGAGAGTGACGGTAAGCCCATGGCAGAGAATACAAAACAGTTCAGATGGATTGTAAAGATCAAAGAGGGTCTTGAGGAGCGTTTTGCCGATGCCCCTGATGTTTTTGTTGCAGGTGATCTTCTGTGGTATCCGGTTGAAGGGGACAACAGACTCCGCATGGCCCCGGATGCCATGGTGGCCTTTGGGCGGCCCAAGGGAGATCGGGGTTCATATTTGCAGTGGAAGGAGGAGAATATTCCTCCCCAGGTTGTTTTCGAGGTTCTATCCCCGGGTAACAGAGCCGGGGAGATGAGGAATAAATTTAAATTTTATGAAACCTATGGTGTCCAGGAGTACTATATTTATGACCCTGACAGAATAACCTTTGAAGGCTGGATAAGGGAAGGGAGCCGCCTCGTTAAGATTCCCCATGATGAGATAGTATGCTGGGAGAGTCCCAGACTGAATTTAAAATTTCAATTGACCGATGATGAACTTCTCATTTTTCATCCTGATGGACAAAAATTTTTGACCGCACTGGAGGACAAACTTCTTGTCAGAAAGGAGCGGATGCGTGCCGATAAGGAGCGAATGCGTGCCGATAAGGAGAGACTCCGTGCCAATAAGGAGAGACTCCTTGCCGATAAGGAGAGACTCCGTGCCGAGGAACTTCAAAAAAGAGAGGAAGCTGCAAGGGAACGAGCCTTGATGCTGGAAGCCAAACTGAAGGAACTTGGGATTGCAATATAGGTCTTTGTTGTGCCCGCCAGGGCATGGGGGTTTTATATGAAAGTCCCCATATTTTAAGGGGCGTATGCAATACTCCCCTACTTTCATGCTTCGATTGTGGCGGTAATGCCGCCATGGGGGTTATATAGAAATTTGGCTACCGCCATAAGCTGGGACACTTTCAAGCATCATTAGTGTTTGGAATCTCCATTTCATAGGGGTTTCCAAAGGATCGTGTTCAAAAAGTGTCCCGCTTTATGCTGGTAGCCAGAAATTTAAAAACCAAAAAAATGACGAACCGGCGGGTTGAAGTAACCATGCCTCAAATTGGGAAATTCACTTTGAAGCTCTCGGATAATATATTCCATACCCAGTGCCGGACTCCGGCCTCCGGCTTCATCCATGACACCAAGGTAGCTCAGTGGATCGTAGTTCATGTTGCGCCACTGAATCATGTCCACGGGAAACTCTTTTAAAAATTTTTTCAATGCCCGGAACTCCATTTCCGAATCCGTCACTCCGGGGCAG
>JADGBO010000039.1:5891-13564 GCA_015231465.1 Desulfamplus sp. | reverse complement strand
CATGACACCAAGGTAGCTCAGTGGATCGTAGTTCATGTTGCGCCACTGAATCATGTCCACGGGAAACTCTTTTAAAAATTTTTTCAATGCCCGGAACTCCATTTCCGAATCCGTCACTCCGGGGCAGTTAAGATAATTTATAGAGACAAATTTTCCTTTTTTACCTGCGGTTTCAATGCTTTTAATGACATCTTCATAGCTATATCCAGGTCTGAAATAGGCATTGTAACAGGATTTTCTAACGGAATTCATGCTCACTCTCACCGAATCAAGTCCTGCATGGAAAAGTCTCTCCAGTTTATCCGGAACTCCTGCGTTGGTGTTCATATTAATGGTGCCGGAGCCTCCAGCCCCGCGTATCAGGCGTATTGCAGGTTCAATGACATGGAAAGCCGTCAGGGGGTCCCCCTCGCAGCCCTGGCCGAAACTTGCAACGGCCTTTGAATGATCAACCCTTGAGAAGTGTTCCAGGACAACCTGGGATATTTCATGGGATAAGGGCGTAAAGCTTATCCTCTCCTGGCAGGCGGCAAGGTTATTTTCCCTCTGGAGGGAGATACAGCCCATGCAACGGGCATTGCACGTACTGGATGTGGGCAGAGGGGCTTCATATCTTCCTATGAAAAAATTTTTGGCGGCAGGACAGCCATACTCTAAGGCACACCGTTCCAGATGCCTCATAAGTCTGTTGTCAGGATATTTATTACGCATTATTTCCACCCCTTCAATAATTTTTGTCCGGGGCATCAATCTAAGATCCTGCCTGGGTTCGCTGTCCACCAGTATAGCGGCCGAGTAAAAAGCATCTTTATGCCATCCACAGGCACCGTAGGAGAAAAGCGGAAGTATTTTGCTGTTTAGGGTTCTGTCATAGGCACAGAAATACCGGTTTACATACCCGGGAGAGTTGAAAACCGCCACCGGAAATATTCTCTCTCCAGGTTCCCAGGGATTTTCGGTGAGTACCTCAAATTTACCCCGGTCGAAATTAAAAACCAATGCACCCATGTCAGGCAGCATCATAAGTTCACTGCCGTGGGGCATTTCAATACTCTCACCGTAAGTTAGAAGTACGGGATTTTGTCCCTCCATTCCCACGGCTCCGTAATCTTCAAGTTCAAAAATTTCACCACGTTCATTTGCCACAACAGCATTGAGGGGGACACTTTTTTTATTTTTCTCACCAGAAGACAATGGATTTTTTTCTACAAAAGAGAGTGGATTTTGAAGCTTCCGTGGCCGCCGTAAAGACTTCCTGACTGCACGGTCTATTTTTCCTCCTCTTTTCTGCCTCATATGTTTTTCCCGATATGATTACCAAAATAATATAAACCTCAATCCGTGGCATTGTTTTTGATTTGTATTGAAATCATTAAGAAGAGTTGATTTTGGTTTTCACCTCGCAGGTGAAGTCATAAATAAATTTTTTCCAATGATTTCAGATACTATCAAATTTCGTACCACGGATTAAAAATGAAAACGATTCCTATATTCCGAGATATGCTTTTTTTACATCTTCATTGGCAAGGAGATTTCTGCCAGTATCGGTCATGGTTATGGAGCCGGTTTCCATTACATATCCCCGATCCGAAATGTGCAGGGCAAGGTTGGCGTTCTGTTCCACAAGAAAAATGGTGGTCTTGTTCTCCTGATTGATCTTTTTTATTATTTCAAATATCTGGCGGGTGACAATGGGTGCAAGTCCAAGGGATGGTTCATCAAGGAGAAGAAGTCTTGGCCTTGTCATGATAGCCCTTGATATGGCAAGCATCTGCTGCTCCCCTCCGCTCAGGGTACCCCCTGCCTGGTTCCGCCGTTCGGCAAGCCTTGGAAAAAGGGTGAAGATGTAATCCATATCCTGTTTTATCCCCCTGGCATCACTTCGCAAAAATGCTCCCATATCAAGGTTTTCCATTACGGTAAGGTAGGGAAATATATGACGGCCCTCCGGAACCTGATTGATTCCCAGGGCCACAATTTTATCCGTTGCCATATTGTTTATGGCTGTCCCCTCGAATGTAATCTCCCCTCCCCTTGCCGGCACCACGCCACATATGGTCATCAGGGTTGTGGATTTTCCTGCTCCGTTTGCACCTATCAGGGAGATTATCTCCCCCTTCTCAATATCCATGCTGATATTTTTCAGGGCATGAATATTACCGTAAAATGCATCTATATTTCTGATTTTAAGCATCAATCTCCTCCCCAAGGTAGGCCTTGATTACGGCTGGGTTGTTCCTGATCTCTTCCGGCGTTCCCTCTCCTATCTTTTTTCCGTAATCCACCACATATATTTTCTCAGAGAGGCTCATTACAAGTTTCATGTCATGCTCTATAAGAAGTATGGCGACACCTTCCCGGTCACGAAGCCTTAAAATCAGCTCATCCAAGGCCCGGGTCTCCTGGGGATTCATGCCTGCTGCGGGTTCATCCAGGAGCAGCAGAAAAGGATCCGTGGCCATGGCCCGGGCTATCTCAAGACGTCTCTGGGCACCATAGGGAAGATTGACAGCCAGATCATTTACATAACGGGCAAGACCCATCTTTTCAAGTATGGAATAACTTTTTTCCACAATACGGCTCTCTTCGGCCTTTGTGGCAGGCCCCCGAAATATGGCCCCGAGAACACCGGCCTTTGTGACGGCATGGCATCCTATCATTACATTTTCCAATACAGTCATGGAGGTGAAAAGACGAATGTTCTGGAAGGTCCTGGCGAGTCCCTTTTTTGTTATTACATTGGGTTTCAGGCCATTAATACGCTGGGGTTCCCCATGGGGGGGGGAGATATGGATATCCCCGGAAGTTGGAGTGTAAATGCCGGTGATGCAGTTGAAAAATGTTGTTTTTCCTGCACCGTTGGGGCCTATGAGAGCGATGATCTCCCCCTGGTTTATGGTAATATCCAGGCTGTCAATGGCCCTTAAGCCCCCAAAATCCATGGTCATATTTTTTACTTCAAGGATTGGCTTCATAGAAGGGTACTTTCTTATGATTAGTAATTGGGTTTAATTAACTTACCCGGGCTCCCATGGCAAGCCTGTAATAGGTGGCTGGGGATGAGATGAATGGGCAAGTTATTAAAAATCAATTCCTTATTTTTTAAACTGATATGTTTTTCTGACATTTTCAATCATGCCCCCGGGCCGGAACACCATCATGAGAACCAGTACGGAACCAAAGGTGATCATTCTGAACTCTCCAAAATCACGGAGATATTCGGGCAGGAGAATGAGAAGCATGGCCCCGCATATAACCCCTGGAATGGATCCCATTCCCCCCAGTACCACAGTGCATAAAATAATCACCGATTCCCAGATGGTGAAGCTGGCAGGGTTGATAAAGGTTGTTTTTGCAGCAAATACAACTCCGCCCATGCCTGCCCAGGTGGCACCGAGGGCAAAGGCCCTGAGTTTTGTTCTTGCCTTGTCAATGCCCATGGCCTGGCATGCAATCTCATCATCTTTGAGGGCAATCCATGCCCTGCCGATTCTGGAGTTCTCAAGGCGGTTGATGACAAAAATTGTAAAGATAACCAGTGCGACAATGGTGTAGAATATATAGATGGTGGTGGCATGGAGGGATAGTTCCATGCCGAAAAAACCTGGTTTGGGGATATTGGCAATGCCGCTGGGGCCAAAGGAAAACTCGTTCCAGTTCTCCATGACAAGGCGTATGATCTCGCCGAATCCCAGGGTGACAATGGCAAGATAGTCTCCCCGGAGCCTCAGTACCGGATAACCCAGTATTATTCCGGCAACGGCTCCGAGCAGTCCCCCCAGGGGAAGGGCTATCCAGAAGGTTATGCCGTAATGGAGATTCAGCAGGGCATATGAGTATGCACCAACTGCAAAAAAAGCGACATATCCAAGATCAAGGAGTCCGGCAAGACCTATGACGATGTTGAGACCAAGGCCCAGCATCACATAGATGAGTGCTGAAATCATTATGTTGGTCTGGTACATGGAGAATATGTGGGGGAAAAGAATGGTGAACACGGCAATGGCCGCAAGACCTGGAAGGGCAAATTTCTGATCCCTTATAACCTGATAAATGGGCGATTTTCGGCTCTGTGAATCTTTTTTGCCGGACATCTCCTTTTTCCTGATGAGATAACGCCACAGCATGGAGAGGAAAAAGGCCCCAAAACCTACGGCAAACATGTTCTGCCAGCGCCACTCTATGGTATCTGTAACGGTATTGACTCTGATGACCATAATGGGAAATGTCAGAAACATGAACCATATGGAAGCCATAAGGGATTTTGTAAGTTCATTTTTTGCTGTCATACTTTAGCACCTTAAACTTTTTGGGTTTCGGAACGGCCGAGAATACCGGAGGGCCTGAAGATAAGAATCAGAACAAGGAATAAAAATGCAAATACATCTTCATAGTCGCTTGATATGTAGCCTGCAAAAAAACTCTCTGTCCAGCCCAGTACAAGTGCCCCGAGAACTGCCCCGGGAATGCTGCCGATCCCTCCGAGTACCGCAGCCACAAAGGCTTTGATGCCGGCTATGAAACCCATATAGAAATTTATCTGGCCTATATGGGAAGCAATGAGAATTCCGCCAATGGCAGCGGTGGCCGAACCCACGATGAAGGTCACCGATATAACCTTATCCACATTAATACCGAGAAGGGCCGCCATCATCTTGTCCTGGGATGTGGCCCGCATGGCCTTTCCGATTTTTGTGAACTTGATAAGAAAAGTGAGAAGGATCATGACCACCACTGTTGTCATTATTATTACAAGTTCCGGTGATGTAATGATATGGGCATAGGGTTCCCAGAAGTCAAAATCGGGAATGAGGCTTGGAAAGGGTAAAAAGTCCGAGGTCTGGGCAAGGAGGACATAATTTTGCAGAAAAAGGGACATGCCTATGGCACTGATAAGTGCCGATAGACGAGGTGCTTTGCGCAAGGGTTTATAGGCAATCTTCTCCATGGTGTAACCGTAGGAACAGGAGTAGATGATGGCAGCCATGGCAGCGAGAATCACCACAGCCGGTATCGGCATGCCCACCATGGTAAGGACACTTGAGACAATGAGGCCGGTAAAGGCCCCGATCATATAGATTTCACCATGGGCAAAGTTTATTAACTGTATAATGCCGTAAACCATGGTGTATCCCAGGGCTATCAGGGCATATATGCTGCCCCGGGTCAATCCGCCGAGAAAAAGTTGGAAAAAATATTCTAAGTCCATAATAAAATCCTGCTTTTACCGTAGAAATGGATACATTATTTCCATGATCGGGGGTGGCTGGCCTCCAACCATGAAGTTTTACCATAAAAACAGATCACATTTTCATGGTATGGAGTGATTGTGATGCAATCAATGATGGTTTCCCGTGAAAACATACCACGTATCCCCTTATTGATTGAAAATGTGGCTGAGGTCAATGATGACATCCTGGAAAATTCCCACGTTAACCTTTGCCATATTGGAGTAAAGTTGTTGAAAAATATATTTGCCGTCTTTATCTAATCGATAAACAATCAGGGTCTCCTCTTCGGGATGAATAATCCAGTATTCCGATACACCTGAATATTCATACAAGGCAAATTTATCTTCAATATCATTTCTGGAATTTGAGGGAGAGAGTATCTCGACAACCAGATCCGGCGGGCCGATGCATCCCTTTTCATCTAATTTTTTCGGATCACAGACCACCACTATATCCGGCTGCACCACTGTATAGACATTCTCATCTTCAAGGGCAGTTTCCGTTGCAGGCAGGCGAACGTCAAATGGTGCATGATAGACCTTGCAGGATGTTTTTTGGGTGAAACGTTTGAATTCGAAGATTAAATTGGCGGATATGTCCTGATGCTTACGAGATGGTGCAGGGAGCATTTCATGAACTATGCCGTTATACAGTTCGTAACGTTTATTGTCCTGCCAGGAGAGATAATCGGCATAGGTATAGAGATGATCCGGTTTTATATTCGGTGTTGTGGGGACATTAAAATTCATAACATAAGTCTATAGCATCATCTCTTCCGTGAAAGGCATCTTTCTCCCCTTATGGGCGGGGTCGTTGACCTAATTTTTAGAGATACAATTAGAGACGCAAGGGAATGGGTCTCTATAGTTTTTTTGGTAGTCCATAACATGTAGTGATGGCGGAACAGCTATGACTTGGATACTCTCCATTTGCTCTGGTGAAAATCACTACTTGTTGAGTCTTCCAGAATAATATTTCAGCAAATAAATTCTTAAGGGCAGCCGCAAGGGGCTGCCCCTAACATTATGGTTGCCAATTCCAGGGAGTACATCGAAAATAATATACCCGATTCAATATGGGACCCACCTGAAATAGTGGGTGCTTTTATTAAAAGGGGCTAATTTATTTATGAGTTGCTCCCCCATTATCTGGAAAACCATATTACATTTTTTTCTCGGCAAAGACACCGTCTTCTACCCTGTAAACAGAAAATCCAATACCTGTGGCATCGCCGTTTTCATCAAACTTTATCTTTCCCAGTGTGGTATCGACATATTCGTTGCGAAGGGCATTCACGATTGCGTCATAATCTTTGGAACCCGCCTTTTCAATGGCATTGAGAAGGGCAAGGGCTGCTGCATAGGCATTGTCGAAAAAAGCCCCCGGGTCAGACCCGTAGGCATCCTGGTGTTCTTTTTTGGCTTGAATGGCAAGGGGGGTCCCGGATATATCCATGGGGCCTGTGGCATAAACACCCTCGGCATATTTGCCGGCCACTTTAATAAAAGTATCATCCTTTACCCCGTCACCGCCCATAAAGAGAGTATCCATCCTTTTTTTACGCATCAGAGTCACTATCTTTGATGCCTCGGGATGGTATCCTCCCCAGATTACGAGATCAGGTTTGCTTCTGCCCACCTTGGTTACAATGGCCGAGTAGTCAACGGCACCTGGGGTCACTCCTTCAAAGAGAACCACTTTTACGCCTGCTTCTGTGAAGTATTTCTGGGCAAGTTCAGCCTGTCCCTTGCCGTAATCTCCCTTGTCATGGAGAACTGCAACCGTCTTTACGTCCAGAACCTGGGTGGCAAATTTAATCTGAAGCTGGGCCTGAACAGCATCATGGGCGATTGTTCTAAAAAAATTGGGATACTCTCCGGTCAGTGTGAGATCAGGGTTTGTCGCGGAAGGAGACATCACAACAATTCCGGAATCTTTGTATATTCCCATTGCTGCCTTGGTGGCTCCGCTGCAGATATGTCCGAGAACGACATCGGCACCGTCGGATACAAGTTTGGTGGCTGTGTTACCTGCCACTTCAGGTTTACATACGTCATCTTCAACAAGAAGTTGAACCTGTTTTCCAAGAACGCCGCCCCGGGCATTGATATTTTTGACAACAAGCTCGGCAGCTTTCACCGAGGGCAGACCATAGGATGCCAAATCCCCGGTGTGGGCTCCTGCGACACCGAGTTTTATGGTCTCCGAAGAGATGGCAGTTCCTGTCATAACAAACAGGGTTACAACACAAAGAACAAAAAACCTGCGAAACTGTTTCATTTTAGTCTCCTTAAAATTAAAAAATGAATTGATAATAGAAAATCTTTAACAGACCTTTTCACTCTACCCTTACCGCCTATGCCATAATGATAAGCCTCTGGAGTTTAAAACAGCAGAGAAGCCTGCATCTAATCTTACCGCATATGGTCTTACCGCATATGG
>JADGBO010000039.1:2597-5792 GCA_015231465.1 Desulfamplus sp. | reverse complement strand
ATAGAAAATCTTTAACAGACCTTTTCACTCTACCCTTACCGCCTATGCCATAATGATAAGCCTCTGGAGTTTAAAACAGCAGAGAAGCCTGCATCTAATCTTACCGCATATGGTCTTACCGCATATGGGATAATGCCGTTGAAACGGCATATGCCATATGGAAATTTATGACAGAGGGGGGGAATATGGGTGATAAGCACTATCTGAAATCCGTAATGGGTTTTATACTGTCAGGACTTCAATGAGTCAAGAAAATATACAACATAATGATCGTTAAAAGTTGATCATTGCCTTGAACCATTCAAGATGTTAATATCCAAGATTCAGATAACATGCACTCTATTGACAAATAACAATTTGACTGCGGATTTTATATGAAGGAAAAATGCATTGCTCTTCTGGTGAAAAAAGATGAAAGGGCATTGAAAAAAGCTTTGGACCTGGAGTTGTGGCTGAAGGGGAGAGGGATCAATGTGATCTATGCCGACGGATTTTCCAGCACCCTTGCAGGGGATGATCTGTTTTGCATGATAGTTCTTGGCGGAGATGGAACCTTTCTAAGTGCCGCCCGACTCATAGGCAGCAGGGACATCCCACTGATGGGGATCAAGTTTGGTGAAGTGGGATTTCTTGCCGAAACCCTGGAGGACCGGCTCTACGATGCTGTTGAAGCACTCTTAGAAGGAGATTATTACATTGAAGAACGCATAAGACTCCGTGTGAATGTGATACGGGGAAATGGAGACATAGCCTCGTCCCGTGTACTCAATGACCTTGTAATCAACAGGGGGGCTTTGTCAAGGCTTGTTTACAGCGTTGTCTCCATAAACGGCTCATATCTGACAACCTTCAAGGCCGATGGTCTTATAGTGGCTACGCCCACGGGTTCCACAGCTTACTCCCTGGCAGCCGGAGGGCCTGTGATTCATCCTATGGTGCCGGGCATAATATTGACCCCCATATGTCCCTTTACCCTGACCAACCGCCCCCTGATCATTCCTGATACATCAACCATTGATATCTCCATCGAGGGAGATGACACTGAAATCATGCTAACCCTTGACGGCCAGGAGGGATTCTCCATTGGAAATCGTGACCGCATTTTGGTGACCCGGGGAGAACACCCTCTTAAAATGATAAATTTCAAAAAAGACAGCTATTTCAATGTCTTGAAGGCAAGACTGCTCTGGAGCGGGGGAAGGGCCTGATATAGACTTCCAGAATAATATTTCAGAAAATCCATTCTTAAGGGTAGCCACAAGGGACTGCCCCTACAGTACGGTTGCCAATTTCATTATCTGGAAAACTATAGTAATTATCATTTATACCGTGGAAATGGATACAAAGTTTCATCTTTAAAATTTTCCTGCTTCATTCACATAGGTTCAGCATCATCACCCTTGAGTTGCGATGCCTGTTATAACTCTCCCGGCGTTGCCCGGGAAGATCCCCAGGGCAGGCATTGACAAAACCAAAGCTGTAGAACCAGTCTGAAGCCCTTGTTGTCAAAAGAAAAAGCCTGGTCAGCCCCCTTTTTTTTGCAAGGCGTATGAGATACTCCATAATACCCTGCCCCACTCCCCTGGATTTATAAGATGGATTTACGGCAATGGCACCTATCTCTCCATATTTTGACACTTTATCACTCTCCTGGGATGTGATCTCAAACAGTGCCCCGCATCCGTAAACAGCTTTATCTATTTCATATATGCAGTAGCTGTCTATGTAATTTACAATCTCCTCCCTGGTTCTCATAACAAGATTTCCTGTTTTTATGTAGCCCTCAAGCAACTGCATCAGTTCTGCCAGATCATCCAGGGTGGCCTTGCGAATGTGGGCATGACGATTGGAATATATCATGGTGCCCCCGCCGATGCTGGAGAATATCTCCTTGATTAGAGAACCCTCCTCCCTGCCTGAAATGATATGAACCCTCTTTACACGGTTATTCGGAGACGTAACCGCAAGGGCAATCTCCAGATACTCCATCTCCTGGGGGGATATTACGGGTCTGTTAAGCCTTATAAGCTCCTGGACATGGCCTGGATCAAGATTTGAAAAAAAGCCGTCTGCATGGAGCTGGGCACCCTTGGGAATTGAGAGGCCGGTATATCCGATACCCTTGTTTGCACCTATGAAAAAGAGCTTGGATACATCCATGGCCATGCAGACGGCAGAGGCGGTCATGTTGGAGCTGAGATTGTATGCATCTCCCACACTGTTCAGGCCGATGGGATGAATGACGGGAATGAAATCCTGATCCAGCAGTTTCAAAATTATTTCGGATCGTATTTTCTCCACTTCGCCCGTGTACTGGAAATCCACACCATCACATACACCAAGGGAGCGGGCCTTGATCCAGTTTCCCATAATGCCGTTAAGATTTCCTGCCGCCATATGGGATATAAGGGTTTCCGTCACCTCCATGGCAGCAAGTTTGATGTGGGGCATGGCCTCCCCGGGAGTTACGCGGACACCGTTTACAAGCTCCGTGAATATCCCTGCAGATTTAAGATTCCGCTCTATGGCGGCACGGGTTCCAGGGATGATTATCATTCTAATGCCCGCATCATGAAGACGGATAATATCTTTCATAAGAGAGGGAAATAAAGCATGGCCTATAAGATCGTCTTCAATTTTAAGCACGAAGAGATGATTTTTGAATCGGCGTATGTAGTCAAAAACTTCACGAATCGTTATTACAGAGGCCTGCTCGGCATAGAGCCTTGGAAGATGTTCAGGGGGGAATTTTTCTCGAA
Source organism: Desulfamplus sp. (assembly GCA_015231465.1). Lineage (GTDB taxonomy): Bacteria > Desulfobacterota > Desulfobacteria > Desulfobacterales > Desulfobacteraceae > Desulfamplus. Next base: position 3,033 of record JADGBO010000039.1, on the reverse strand, counting down.
ACATGGCAGAACCGTCAATCTCTCATTGTTTCAAGTTGTTTTGGCTGCCCCCTCTCCTGGTCGGGAAGGGGGCAAAGGATTTTCCGTATCAAAACTTCCAGATTTGGAACGCGAAGCTGTCTTTCTGGAAATTTTATGGATACGGTTTTGATTAAACAACATTCAGCACTCCGCCGAAATCAAAAGCAACCTCTTCACATGATTGACAAGCTTCAAGATTCTCTTGGACAGCAGGAAAAAAATCTGAAACAGGAACAAAGGGCATCCCTATCCATGACCTGTTCCCAAAATTGACAAAACGACATGCACCTAAAGCACGGATAATGCAGTTTCCGAAAAACATATCCCACTCCTCCTTTGTTGATGTATCCTGATTTCAATGAAATCTCATCTTTATGAAATCTCATCTTTATGAAATCTCATCTTTATGAAATCA
>JADGBO010000039.1:0-2499 GCA_015231465.1 Desulfamplus sp. | reverse complement strand
TATGAAATCTCATCTTTATGAAATCTCATCTTTATGAAATCTCATCTTTATGAAATCAAGGAGACAGATTAAAAAATTAAGTCAAGACCCGGCTTTTAAAAACACCAGAGAATTCCTGACTTGATCTAAGGATAATGACGCAAAGCGTTAAAGTCAAGGAAAAGAGATAAAATATCTCATTTTTCCTTCCAGCAGGGTGATCTTTTCCCAAAAAAAGCAGCCACCCCCTCCCTGGCATCATCTGTGGAGCAGAGTCTTGCAAAGACTTCGTTCATGTAATCGAACCGAGCAGAATAGGGCATATCCTCAGAAACATAAAAGGCTGACTTGGCAATCTGAACCGCCAGGGGACTCTTAGCGGCCAGCTCCTTTGCCCAGATCATGGTCTCCTCTTCCAGGTCATCTTTTTGAACAACCTTATTGACAAGACCCATGGAGAGGGCTTCGGATGAGTTTATAAGGCGGCCGTAGAGCAGCAGTTCCAGGGCCTTTTTTCGTCCCACGGATCTAGCCACCGGGATAACCGGACCGACACAGTTCAGGCCGACATTGATAGCGGTGAGGCCCATTTTTACATTTTCAGCAGCAATGACAATATCGGCAGATGCTGCGAGTCCCATACCGTTGGCCACGGCAACTCCCTGTACCTGGGCAATTACAGGGGTTTTCATTTTGGATATATCAACCAGGGGTCTCTCCATGTGTTCAATCCACATTCGGTATTCCAAGGTGGATTTCCCGGCAAGTTCATTGACATCAATACCGGCAGAAAAGGCCCTTCCCTCTCCTTTGATTATCACCGTGCGAATTCCGGCATCCTCTTCAAAAAACATGAGGGCTCTATGGAGTTCCTCTGCCATCTCGGTGTTGAAGGTATTCATCTGTTCAGGACGGTTTAACACAATCCTTCCAATATGATCTGCCGGGGTTTCCATTAAAATAGTTTTAAAGTCCATTACACAACACTCCTTCCGTCTTAGGAATGAACAGGAAATAACTTCCCCATTCTCCCCCCCCTCTTCATCCATGGATGTTTAATCAGTTACCTGTCAAATTGTCTGTTTAAAAATGTTTAACTCCCGGCCACAATCATCTCGGAGACGGTCTGCTTTATTTTTCCGGGTCTGCCTTTAAATTTGAATCTTATATATTCGGTTTCCAGAACCGCCATTTCAGAATAAAAGGGGGTCCGGTCAAAGGTGTGGTAACCCTTTTCAAAAAAAGAACTGCCTGCACCACATCCGGGACGTATCATTGTGCCCCGGGGGCCTCCTCCGGGGGGATGCAGTTCGTGGGGAATGCCATGCAGTCGGCATATCATGGGCCTAAATGGATAGATGATGCATTTTTCATCAAGGTTCAAGGGACACATTATTCTTATGCTCTCCCCTCTTTTTGATGCAAGCTTTATTTTTTTATTTACCAATTCACCCCTTTTTAATGCCTTAACCACTGCCGGGGAAGGAAGACGGCTCAGTCCGTAAAGCAGGTATGCCCTCTCAATGAATGTGTGGTGATAAAATTGAGTTTCACAGCAGTTTTCACTGCATCCACTGCATTGGAACCCGTATATGGAAGCAGCCTCTTCCCAGGCACTGTCCATCTTCCGGTAAAGACTCTTTAAAGTATCCAACAGATTTTTCTCGGTGGAATCTATCCCCCTCCCCCTCTCCATCTCCATCTCCATCTTCATATCCTGTCTGACATTGTTACCATTCATCCCTTAAAGCCCTCAACCTTCTGAACTCTTCAAGGCTATCTGTCCGGAGAAAAGGATTGATCTCCCTTTCAAGCCCCATGGTGGTATTGAAGGGTCCATCTTTATCCAGTTTATCTAAAATCTCTCCTGCTTTTTTGACACCATTGGTCATGGAAAAACCAAGGTTTGTGGCCATATAGTCATGTCCCGGGTAAAGAGTTGCATCATGGGGCAGGATTGCATTGAGTTTATTGACCGTTTCAAACAAAACAGCCACATTGCCCCCGTTTTTGCAATTCCCAACACCAAAATTGAAAATGGTGTCTCCACTTATGAGACCCGTAGTCACACCATTTTCCTTGAGCAAAACAGCAATATGATCCATGGTGTGACCCGGGGCTTCCAAAAACTCAATGGATGCACCTTCACCCATCGCCACAGAACCCAGCTCCATAAGAGATTCCTTTGAATGGATAACTGCACCCGTGAGTCTGCACAAAACAGCATTCCCCCTTGTATGGTCAAAGTGGAGGTGGGTATTTACAATTCCTTCCAAAGCAAGTCCTTTTTTCATGAGAAAATTATGTATGACCTCTCCGTCCCAAGGATCAACACATAAGACTTTATCACCTTTTCCAGCTATAATATAGCTGTAATTTGCCATGTTGTCCCCTGATGGCATTTGAATAATCTCCATAAGAAAAATCCTTTCACGATTTAAGTAATTGGGTTTAATTAACTTACCCAAGCTCCCATGGCAAGCCTGTAATAGGTGGCTGGGGATGAGATGAATGGGCAAG
>JADGBO010000399.1:823-2052 GCA_015231465.1 Desulfamplus sp. | reverse complement strand
TTTTTTCCAATTGCCGTGAAAAATTTTTAATCATTGTCTCTATACGTACTCTGGAAAATCTTTTTTTATTGAAATGCCATATCATATACAATCTCTTGTCTGCAATGACACCATTGATATCAAGATGATGGATTACAGAGGCTTTGTCTGAAACCGATGGGCCTGTACTTTCCTTTGAAGGCTGGAAAAATCCCTCTCCATAGGCTTCAAACTCACCAAGATAGTTGAAATTTATATCCGGGTTGGTGTCATTTTCTCCAGGAGTCGGGTGTTGCAGCGTTTTTTCAGTGGCAAGGTATTTGAGTATACCCCAGCCGATACCCATGTTGGGAATTCTCTTGAGTGTACGATTTATTGTCTGGATTGCAACTTCATGATCCTCTTCATCATCAGGGGCTTCTATGATCATGGGAAACTGGGATGTAAACCACCCTACTGTTCGGGAGATGTCAATGTGATCGAAAAGCTCAACCCGACCGTGGCTTTCAAGGGATATAAGGGTTGCAGATTTACCATGCTCACACCGGCATGCCCGGGCCAGGGCGGCAAGAAGAAGTCGATCCAGACCTCTACCGGTGCTGCGTGCGGAGTTGATTAATGCTCTGGTCTGATCCATATCCCAATCCATGGTAATCTGATCCATATCTCCGATCAATGAGCCTTCCATCTGTGTGTTTTCAACGGGAACTCTTTCCATGATTGTCCCTTCCCGTTTCTCCTCCTTTATATCGGAAGGCAGGCGGCCTGCAGGGTAATTTATTATCTCCATCCAGTATGTTTTTTCCCTTTGCAGCTCATCTTCCCGGGCGTATTTTTCAAGGGCTTTTGCCCACACGGGAAAGGGGTGGCTTTTTTGGGGCAGGCAGATTGTTTTGCCGGCCAGGCACTGTTCATATACTGATTGGAGATCTTCGAGAATAATCCGCCATGAGACTGCATCCCCAAGAAGGTGATGCATCACAATAAAAAGACGGTCTCCGTCAGAAAGCCTGAAAAGGGTCATTTTGATCAGCGGTGGACGGGCCAGATCAAAGGATGACTGGATATCCGATGCCATGCGTGTAAGGGTTTGTACAGCCCGTGAAGGGGGAAGATCGCTTAGATCAATGGTTTGCATCAGGTTTTTCATTGAGAAAAGCGGATCTTCTGATGGGAAAATTTTAAGCTCGACTTTGTTAAAAAATTGAGTTTCAGCTACTTTTTCTGCCTCTGGAGAGCCTGCGATTGCA
>JADGBO010000399.1:0-813 GCA_015231465.1 Desulfamplus sp. | reverse complement strand
CCATGATCATAGAAGCCCCTGATGATGATGGGGTGGATTATTAAAATCTAAAGAGCTTGTCTCTGAACAGCCTGCCACTGGAGAGCTTGTCTCTGAACAGCCTGCCACTGGAGAGCTTGTCTCTGAACAGCCTGCCACTGGAGAGCTTGTCACCGAACAGCATCCCAGGCGAAGCATGTCATGGTGTTTTATCACTGCTTCAATTGCTGTCAAGAGAGCATGGGGATCAAGTTGTTCAGGGCTGTGGAAAAGATCGGCATGGTTGAAGTGGTGGGCCTGCTCCTTGAAATGCCGGAAAAACCAGCAATAAATTGGTGTCATGGTAACCGGCCCTGAAAATGGTGGCTGGACTGATGAGAGTGCATCCTGGCCTTTTGGGTTTAAACGTGTTTTGGTGACGGCATTCATGGCAAGCTGGAAAAGGAGATTAGCCAGGAACAAGGGATGATTACGGAACAAGGGATGCCACCCCTTAAGATTCAATATAAGGATTTTGCGGCCTGGCAGAACAGCCGTCTTCAATCCATAGAGATGGAGAGCCATGCCAACTACTGGCACACCCGACTTCAGGGGGAGATCCCGGTTCTTGATCTGCCCACGGATATTCCAAGGCCGATGGTACGCACCTACAACGGAGCCGTAGTACAAAGGCGAATTCCAGCCGGTACCCTTGGATATCTTGACCAGTTCTGTGTGGATAACAGGGTAAATCTGTTTGCTGCAATATCAGGCCTGGTCAAGGTAATGCTTTTTCGCTAAACAGGACAGACAGACATCATTACAGGATCACCTGTAGCTGGAAGGGATCATGCG
>JADGBO010000398.1 GCA_015231465.1 Desulfamplus sp. | reverse complement strand
TGTAGGGCAGTCCCCTGCGGTTGCCCTTAAGAATGGATTTGCTGAAATATTTTTTATTGTGGCGATGGGCCGCCATGGACGTTATTCTGGAAGTCTATATTTGTTATGAACTGCTTATTTAAAAGTTATCATAATTTATCTTTACTAAATTTGTATTGAATCATTTTTTATATTTTTTTGTGACAGTTCAGAATATAATTTAAAAATACCATAAAATTTTTAAGGAGCTAACGTGCCCAGAGTAAATATTACCCTTGCATGTACTGAATGCAAGAGGAGAAATTATACAACCACAAAGAATAAACGTACAACTCCTGATAAGCTTGAGTTTGAGAAGTATTGCAGGTTCTGCAAAAAACATCTCCCTCATAAGGAGACCAAGTAGTTTTGCTGCGATAAGTGGGCTTGATCATCTTTTCGGCCAGTGTCGCCATCTTGTAGGGGCAGACCTGTGTGTCTGCCCTGGTGAAGGGCGAACACACATGTTCGCCCCTACGTTGCTGGCCGAAATAATGATCAAGGCCCGATAAGTTAAGAATTATTTGGACTTAAATAATTTTGTGTTGTTCACCTATGCAGGTCAGTAGCTCTAATTGGTAGAGCGCCGGACTCCAAATCCGGACGCTGGGGGTTCGAGTCCCTCCTGACCTGCCATTTTTTTATCCTTAGGGAAATTACTGTTATGGCAAAGCTGCAGAAAAAAAAGCCCTCAACTGATAAATTCAAGAAAAAAGAGACTTCCGCAACATCTGAGGAAGTTCCAAAAAAAACCGGAGATAATAAGCCTTCCGTTGTATCTCTTTTCTCTCCTTCAAAAAATAGTGTTAAAAATTTAAAAACGATGACTGCCCAGTCCGTTCCCGAGGGAGAATTGAATTTTTTTCAGAAAGCTGTTCAGTATATCAGAGAGGTTCAGGCTGAGTTGAAAAAAGTTACCTGGCCAAATAAAAAGCAGACTGCCGGATCAACCGTTGTCGTAATTATTCTTGTCTTTATTATTGCAGCTTTTCTTGGGCTTGCTGATGTTGCCCTTTCAAAGCTTGTGCAGGTTGTGCTTGCATAAAGGGGGATAGTTTGGCTGGTAAAAGGTGGTATGTGGTCCATGTCTATTCAGGATATGAACAGAAAGTAAAGCTGGCACTGGAGGATGGGGTCGCCAAATCAAGGTGTGCGGATAAATTTGGAGAGATACTCGTGCCCACGGAGCATGTGGTGGAGCTGGTCAATGGAAAGAAGCGGGAATCCTCAAGAAAATTTTATCCAGGTTACATTCTCGTTAATATGGAGTTGAACGATGAAACCTGGCACGTGGTCAACTCAACTGCAAAAGTTACGGGCTTTCTTGGTGGAAAAAATAGACCGTCTCCCATAAGCGACAGAGAAGCAGAGGCTATTATAGCCAAAATGGAGGCAGGCAAAGAGAAGCCCCAGCCCAAGTATTTTTTTGAAATCGGCGATGATGTCAAAGTTACTGACGGCCCCTTTGCATCTTTTAACGGAACCGTTGAAGAGGTCATTCCGGAAAAAGGCAAGGTAAAGGTGCTTGTGAGTATTTTTGGCCGGGCTACTCCGGTGGAGCTGGATTTTGTTCAGGTCACAAAGGTTGAGTAGTAATTGTTGATGCGGGCAGCTTGTTTGGTGTCTGTTCTTGGATATGTGGCAAATTTTAAACTTAAAAGGCAATTCATCCCCGAAGCTACGAGACTTCGGGGTTTTCTTGCCGCATTTTTATAAACATAGTGTTTCGGGAGTAAATTTAAGATGGCAAAAAAAGTGATGGCTCAGATCAAGCTGCAGGTTCCGGCTGGCAAAGCCAACCCATCCCCGCCCATTGGTCCGGCACTGGGACAGCATGGTGTCAATATTATGGATTTTTGTAAAGCATTCAATGCAAGAACTGCCAATGATGCCGGCTCGATTATTCCTGTTGTGATTACGGTTTTTCAGGACAGAACTTTTACATTTATAACAAAAACACCTTGGCACAGAAAAGACCGTCCCGCTCCGGTTTGAAGGTTCTGTAATTTATTGTCTCAGGTTTTTTTATCTCACCATGGGACCACTCCCTGACCTGATCAGAAGAGGCAAGGCCTATCCGA
>JADGBO010000397.1 GCA_015231465.1 Desulfamplus sp. | reverse complement strand
AGCAGCAGAATTCTTGCAAATACACGGTTTGCACCATAGCTTTTCAGGGTTGTCTCAATTATGATGGCCAGCTTTTCCAGGGAAGATGAGCAGGGTTGTATCTTTTTTTTGATATGATCGTGGAAGGAGTGAAAATGGCCGTTCAAAACTTCATAAAGAAGCTCCTTCTTATCCTTGAAGTATTTATAGATCAACCCTTCTGTAACACCGGCCGTGGAAGCTATCTCTGCTATGGTGATGGAGTGGAAATCCTTTTTTTCCATCAGTTTTGACAGTGCGGCCATGATCTTGATCCGTCCTGGCGGGGAACTCCTGGGGCATTGAACAGGCATGGGAATCTCTCTTTTATCTGATTGAATTTTAAAACAGTGTGCCTTGTGAGTAACAAGCATGCATGGTGAGTAATATTTACTTACCTTGAGGAATAAGTCAAGGAAAAGATGCCAAAAATTGGCATTTTTTATAAAATGAAGGATACCAGAAATTGATAAGGAATGGTTAGATATAACGGCCATGGCGGCTGACCGCCACAATCGAAGTAGGGGCGTATTGCATACGCCCCTTAAAATATGGGGACTTTCATATAAAAAAAAAGGGGGGAAAGATGAATGGGATCAGATCAGATCAGATCAGATCAATGGGAACAATAATCAACGCTGTCTAAGTACTGCCTCAAAAAGCTGCTCAGGGGTTTCAATGGCACTTTTTCCTGCAAGGGCAATTGCCACCATTCTCCTTGCCACTGCCGGAGTATATCCCAATTGTCCAACTAGAACATCCGTCACCTGCCTTGCCGCTGCCGTCAAGACATCTGAAACATCCGGAGCAACAATGCCCTCCTTGGTAACTGAACCGGCAAATCCATAGGTAGAAACGGCATCCTGGGGTACAAATCGGGAAACTTTACCATTAAGGGATGCGACAATCTTCTCTGCCGTTCTTTTTCCTATGCCCTTGAGGGCGGATAAAAACTTTATGTCCTTTTCCTCAATGGCCCGGGCGATCTGTTCCACAGGCTTTTCCATGGCTTTTACCGCTTTAAGGGGCCCAATGGCATCAACCGAGATGAAATGCTGGAAAAATTCCTTCTCCTCCTCGGAGTAAAATCCAATGAGAACCGGCTTTGGTTGTCTTTCGGTCTGATAATAGTATATATGAAGAGAAAGGGATGTTCCTGGTTCCCGGGAGCTGAGTTTAGAGAGTACCGCCACCGGAAGGAGTATCTCGTATCCTACATGACCGGCCATAAGAACAATGCCGTCCTGGGATACTTTCAATAATTTACCTTCAATATATACTATCATGTGCTATCATATGCTATCATTGTTTTTTAAGGTTCACAGTTTCTTAGAGCTGTTTGATGTGTCTGTAAAAGCCTGCAATGGCAAGGGCAAGGGCATCGGAAGCATGGAACGGGCGTATGGGACCGGGGTGGTTGAGATGATACCTTACCGCTTTTTCCACCTGGTGCTTATCCGCACTCCCTGTACCGGAGATAACCTTTTTGGCCTCGGTTACAGTCAATTCCTTTGTAGCCGCACCGCATTGGCAGGCCGCAAGAAGAAGAACACCGCTTACCTTGCCAAGGGTTATACCGGAGCCAGGATATTTACCCAGGGAAAATATATCCTCCAGTACCACAAGGTCAGGAGACTGGTCCCGAAGGAAATTGAGTGTCTTTGAGTATATCTGCTCAAGACGCACACAGAGTTCATCACCGCTGTCCGTTACAATGCTGCCGAAGGAGTAGGAGAGTGGTCCGGTTCCGTCACCATAGACTACCCCTACGCCTGTCCCTGCAAGGCCGGGATCAATGCCCACGACCTTCATAAATACCTCCTCAAGGAAACCCCTACTGTCACGAAGTGCCGTAGGGGCAGTTGACCCTACTGCAAAGCCTTGAGCTTATCCCGGGCACTTTTAGCTTCCTGGCTCTGGGGATACTTACGTATCAGTTCCTCAAGTATCAGCCTGGCGTTTCCTTTCTCGCCAAGGTTTGCAAAGGAGTAACCCTGCTTTAGAAGTGCGGCCATAACCTTGTTGCCCCTGGGATACTCCTCAATGACCCGCTGGTACTCAAGGATTGCCTTCTCATACCACTTCTCCCTGTAATAGCTG
>JADGBO010000396.1 GCA_015231465.1 Desulfamplus sp. | reverse complement strand
GGATATCCCCCGGGGCCACAGAACTTTTCCTTCTCCATGCCGGCACCAGGGTCAGGGTGGAGGAGATAAGGGAAGGGTATATCAAAATATTTTTCTCCCAGGGGAAAATGGGCTGGGTAAGTGCCGAGGATGCCGGGATTATATAAAAGATATATAATTATGGGCATCCTTTTTTCCACAGCTTTAGATCACGGGTATGATTGTTATCGAAAACATGCTTTCCTGGCACCATACCGGTTTTCATGTTTACATGGGTGAGCGTATTATGCCTTCTGATCCGACAAGCCTTGAGAATCTTGCCCGCTACATTATCAGAGCCTGTTTCTCTCAGGATGATGCGTCAGCAAACATGGGTGTCTATTTAAAACCCGTAGGGGCGAATTATCATTCGCCCGCCCTTTCATGGTTCGTTGTGGACGTTTCTTATTATATTTCCTGCCCAAGCACAGGAAGCCTTTTCAGCCCTACATGATCAAGGAGCATATTTAGATCCCAAGCATCTGACCAAAGTATCTCCTTCTCCTCCATAAGTAGAGTTGCATCGTCCGTAAACCCGCCCCAGGCAAAGAACCAGAGTCTTAAAATTGTAATTCCATCTTCCTTTTTATGCAGAAGCCGTGCTTTTTTCAGAAGAAGCTCCACATCCTCCACCCCCACTTTACGGGTCTCAATCCATTTACTCTCACAAATCCACATCTCCTGTCCGGCTGCGGCTTCCACGTCAATTTCAAGGCCCGTTGCCTCTCCAAGGGAGGTACGGTGCCAGATATAGCTGAATCGCCAGGGAACAGGAATATCCTTTTTGCTGTGGAAAAATCGGCCCGGCAGGGTGGTGTTCTGGCTGTTCCACAAAATCTGGGCCATATATACTTCCCCAAGGTAACCTTTATGGTATGCGATTTGTCTTTTCTGACGCTGGTAATCCTTGACGAGCTGATTCTGCACCCTCTGGAGCAGTTTACCCTCCACGGTGATGCGTCCCCATACCTTTAAAAACTCGAGAAGTATAGGATCATCCACCTTTCTGAACCAGTTGCCCAGCTCCATGAACTCCAGAAGATCCCCACGGGAGAGTTTGATTAATATATCCCGTATGGTTTCAAGGCTCACCTCCCTGCCATCCTTATCCCTAAGCTCCTGCTGGATCCTGTTCAGATCAATGCGATCCCCCTCTTCCAGGGCAGATAGATAGAGTACCCATTTGGTGATGCCATGCTCATTTATGCGTTCGATCCAGCGGGTCACCTGTTCATGGAGTTCAGCCCAGATAAAGCCCGAGGAGAGATCCACGGCAAGTACCTCATTAATACGCTCTTCACTGACCAGGGGCTTGTCAAGTTCAACGGATTGCTGGACAACGGCGGTGATGTAAAAGGGGTTGCCCCCGCACCGGGCCGAGACCACCGGGGCCATCCCATGGGGCAGGACGGCCTGGTAGTAGGCGGCGGATTTCAGGGCAAGCTCTGCCCCCCAGAAGTCGGTCATGGGGCCTATGGGTTTACTTCGGAACCGCCCGAAAAGGGAGCCCCTGCCCAGTATCTCACTGGCCAGGATTGTCATGGCTGATCCAGTTACAAAGTGGGGACAGGTGGGGGATTCCACGGCCTCCTGCATCATGCCCACTATGTCAAATCTGTACTGGGGAAGGCGGGTGTTCTGGAACTCGTCGAGGAACATGACAATGGTACTCTCTTCCCAGTCGGACATGCGGCGGGGAAGCCACAGAGCCTTTTTTTCAGGTGCCGGAGTATATTCTCTTTTTATCAGTTCCAGTAATTTCAGAGCTTCTTTAATACCCACGGTTTCGGTAAGGCGGGATTTCACCAGTGAAACCAGCTCTCCTCCCCCAAGGGACTCCTGAAAGGCGATGTTTGAATCACGCAGCCGGAATGCCGCAACCCAGCGTAAAAAATTTTCTATATACTCCACAGCAAAGGCTCCGGGGTCAATTATGGTATCCCGAAAACTGTAATAGACTGGAATTGCACAATTGTTTGGATCATCAGGATATTCCTGCTCAAAAAAGAGCCGGTTGACAACCCGTTTGAAGATCTCGGTTTTGCCCATGCGCCGCTGACCGAGAAGCACCGTTGACATGCTGCGCCGGGTGATGGACTTCAGGGCTGAATTGTAGAGATATTCCA
>JADGBO010000395.1 GCA_015231465.1 Desulfamplus sp. | reverse complement strand
AACGGCTGCATTGAGGGTTTTCTTCTTTATTACAGAGACTACAATCTGCCCGATGTAAAGGTTGATAAAAATAATGCCATAAGCTCAATCAAGAGCCTTATAAATGCAGTTCGCATGACACCATACCCTGTCTATCTTCTGATAGATGAATATGACAACTTTGCAAATACCGTCATGATGGGAATCCACAGGGACAAGGATAGATACAACGCCCTTGTGCATGATGAAGGGATACTCAGGACCCTTTTTAAAGCTGTGAAATCCTCCACATCAGGCTCAGGTTTTGATCGTGTATTTATAACCGGTGTCTCTCCGGTGGTGATGAGTGATATCACCAGCGGATACAATATTGCAAAAGATATCTATTTCAAAAAACAGCTTAATGATATCTGTGGTTTCAGAGAGGATGAGGTTATATCTGCACTTGGGGATATTGTTGAAGAGTGCGGCCTGAAAAGTGGAGAAACCAATGATGTGGAAACCAATGATGCAGAAACCAATGATGCAGAAACCAATGATGTGGAAACCAATGATGCAGAAACCAATGATGCAGAAACCAATGATGTGGAAACCAATGATGTGGAAACCAATGATGCGGCTGAAAAGGCTCTTGGGATGATGAAAACATACTACAATGGCTACTGCTTTGTACCGAGATTGAATCAATATATCTATAACCCCACCCTTTGCCTCTATTTTTTTGACCATTTTCAGGAGATGTGTGATTACCCCAGAAAAATGCTGGACTCCAACCTTGCCACAGATGAATCAAAACTTGAATACATTGCAGATATTCCCATGGGCCGTGAAATTATTATCTCAATGATGGAGAGTGACAATTATCTTGAGGTTGAATATCTGTCTGATCGTTTCGGCATAAAGGAGATGCTGGATGCAAATTTTAAAAACAACATGTTCATAGTATCTTTTCTTTACTATTTTGGTGTGCTGACCCTGGCCGGGGAGACAGATGAAGGGGAGTTGAGATTAAAGGTTCCCAACCTTGTTATGCAGGGGCTTTATGTTGGGCGTGTACAAAAAATGCTGCTGCCGGAGCCTCAAGAAAGGGATGATGGAATCCGTGCTGCAAAACAGGTTTATCAAAAGGGAGAGATGGAACCGCTGTGTGATTTTATTGAGAGCCGCTATTTTAGAGTGTTCAGAAACAGGGATTACAGGTGGGCCAACGAATTGACACTTAAGACCACATTCTTGACCCTTCTTTACAACGATATTTTATATATAATGGATTCCGAGATAGAGTTGCAGCGTAGGTATGCTGATCTAACCATGATAATCCGGCCGGATCAGCGAAGGCTTAAAATATTTGATGTTCTCATCGAGTTCAAGTTTGTAACCTTAAAGGATGCCGGCCTGACAGGTGATGCGGCAAAAGAACTGTCAAAAGAGTCTCTCCATGAACTGCCCCCCATAAAAAAAGCCCTTGAAGAGGGAGAAAAACAGGTTATTCAATATGGAAAACACCTTGATGAAAAGTATGGAAATCTCAGGCTCCAGAAATTTGTTGTTGCAGCCCTTGGGTTTGAGCGGGTATGCTTCAGGAAAATCAATTGAGAATTGATTCCATGTGGGGTATCTAAAAACCAATTTGATGCACAAATCGTGATTATGTAGAGCGGCCATGCCGGTAACCATTGTCGAACAGGAAAAAAAGACTACACCCACCCAATGGCGGTAACATGGAGTAGCACTCCCTCCACGATTCCCCTGGAGGACAGCTTGCCAAGGGTCTCCTCATCCTCCACCGGTACGAACAGGGCCAGGGTGGTGGCCTTTAAACCCAGTTTTTTTGCGTAATGGAGTGCCTGCTGTTTCGCCTGCTCCAGTTTTGTCTGACTCCGGAAGCTTTTCACTTCAATGATAGCTTGGCGATCTTTGCACCGGAGCATGAGATCCACCCGGCCGTTGCCTGTGGGAAACTCCGGGCTTACCACGCAAATCCCGTCCAGGGCCTGGCAAAGCCAGAAATAGAGATGAAAATGACCCACATATTCGGTGTAGTGCATGTCCGACCGTCTCGGCTGATCCTTCCATGGATTAATCCCTTTTGCCTTGAGGCGTTGCAGATAGGCTTTGTAGCGATTTAAGAGGGCCTGGGTGTCGATTTCCGTCATTTCGAAAACATCCT
>JADGBO010000394.1 GCA_015231465.1 Desulfamplus sp. | reverse complement strand
TCATTTGAAATGCTGTTGAAAGCCATTTGAATCAAGGTGCTTAGGCTCATTCTTGATTTTTTTTGCCCACTCATATAAACTCGTCAGTGATAAGTTCTCCAAATGAGTGCCACAAATGGTATTTTAAACAAGATAATACCACAATATATGGTGGAAAGAATGAGAACTTACCACTCTTGAGATATAAACTTCTTACATCCTGCGAAAACGAGGCTTTGGTTTGAGCACGATAACAGTTCCAAAATTTATCAGAGACTGCATGAAAAAGATCGTTATACTTCTTTTTTGAACGATCTCTTATTTTAATAGTCATTATACCGATTTTGGGTTAACTACTTGATTTTATTGAATTTTATAAAATTGAGTTTCTCAATAAAATCAGTAAGTTATGGTAAATCGATATAATGTCTAATATAAATATGGAGAAAACAGGCAATTAGAACAACACATGGAAAAATTGTTTTCCATGCATTCCGAGTGCCTTGCCAACCATCAGTATTGACTGTCTCAGGAATATACTCGGGATCTAACAATTGAGCCTCTTCCTTGAATTTTCCGTATGCTTTGGTCAATGATTTTGTACCGGCATCGGTCGTTACCGATACCCCGAGGATACAATTATCTCCTACAGTCGTGGCAACATAGGCTTTTTTCCCCAGAAGACGGGTGTGTTTCTCGTCTGCAGAAATGTCTTTTGGAACATCTTCCGGATTTTTTATGGTCGTTCCGACAAGACTATTGCGCCCAATGGACTGCTCCATTCTATACCAATACATTGCATCTTTACCAAAAACATGAGCAAGTGCCCAAAATGGAACATCAAATTTTCTAAAAAACAGTGCCGGCTCAACTTCCGATACTACACCGGTCATATAGGGCATTACAAAGGAAGGGCGAATCGTGTAAGAAATTCCGTCAATTTCTATCCTTCGAATAGAAATGCCCAATTTCTTTGAGTAGCGGATGTCTTTGAGTTTATATCCACCGCTAATTTCAACTGGAAAAAGAGCAGGAAAAGATTCGATTTTTGAATCAAGTGACGCTCGAAATGAAGCGGCATCACTGATTATCGAGTCATACTCTTTGTTGTCGAAAGGAACACAAATGCCACGATATTGTCGAGATTCTTTTGATAAAGTTTCCATGCACAAGACTATAAAAAATTCTCATGGATTTTTCAAGAAAAACTCCGAAAAAAGCCCAACCCCCAAATCCGTTATAATCAGAAAAAAAGAGAGTGAAATCACTACTCAATTGGAGAAAATCAAAGAGTCAGAAGAAAACGGTCATGCAACAAGACTGGTGCAGCGTCAAAACCGTTTAGCAGTAATAAATGATGATTTGAAACAGATAGCAATCAAGGCAGAAAAGATCAAAGAGCAGATTGAAAAGACAGGAGAACCAAGGCAACGGGCAGATCGTGATTTCAGGAAACAGTTGATTATGACCGTCAGAACGTTAATTCTTGAAAACTGCCTGATGATATTTTGGAATCTTTTAACGAAAGGGGCAGAAATAAACATGGGTGTGGATAGTCTGATCGAGGTTCTTTTCAACCGTACTGGTTCGTATATCGAAACTTCCTCCAAGATTGTCTACTGGGTTACCACAAAAGGATTGTCTGTTCCGTACAGAGAAAAAATCAACAAGTTGGCAGAGGCATTTAATGCCATGGAACTCAATCGGCAAGGCAAGCCTGTACAACTCAAAATTCGAGGTGCCCCAGCCTGATAATTCAGCCCTCTATTGAATGTCCATTTTTTTTAAAGACTGTAAGGAGTCCGTGCAAGTAATCTTCAAGACGTTTTTTGATTTTATCCTTCCATTTGATTTTTGGGTGGTGCTGAAACATCTGGTAAATTGCTACCAGCATTTCAGGGGACTGGCCTGATTCTATTCTTGCGATTTCACTTAATAGATAGGCATCAGCTCCCTTTTTTACCCGCCCTATATTCTTGAGTTTTCGAAAAATAGTTCTTTTACAAAACAATATTTTGGCATATTTTTTGCTTAAGCTGCAAAATTCAATGCCATTTCATCTGGATTATCAATCTCAATCAGTTGTTTATGCTCCTTTCGCTTTTTTTCTATACACGCTTTTTCAACTTTCAACCATTTTTGTACAAACGTTTCGTCTTTCTCCAATCGATC
>JADGBO010000393.1 GCA_015231465.1 Desulfamplus sp. | reverse complement strand
GGTGTTAAGTTGATTAGTAATATAAAAACAGACCAAAACTATAAAAGCAAGAGGGGCCAGGTAAAGCGCCCAGCAGAACTGCCCAATTATTTCAAAAAATCTGCTGTGGATCTCGGCAACGTGATGGGTAATTTCTGACATTGGGTCCATGATAGCTAACGAATGCGATAACGGGCCTTTATACAGCCGTTACCAAGAAGTGAACAAGATAAAGACCAACTCACGGAACCAACTCCCAGCTGTATAAAGGTCCCGTTCATCGCCTGGTTAGCCCTTTTTTGGCGACTCATTTTTTTGGCAACGATATTGATTTTGAATTCGTACTTGTAGAAATTGAGACCTCGGTCTCTTCGCCATTTGGGCTAAGTTTTACGGAGTACATTTTTTGAGTTGTGGTTACCATGATAAAAGAATTTGTGGTTTTTTCTTTTACAACTGGCTCCTCATTTTTATTGATGAATGTTGCCAAGATGAAATTGCCATTTGATTTTGAGTATGTAATGTCAATGAGCTTTAACGAATCAGATGTGATGTGAGAATTTTCATTTTGAATGGCATGTGTTGATGCTTTTATGATTTCAGTCTCGTTTACCATTAGGAGTTTACCATTAGGTATGCCGTTTATAAATTTTTCAGGAGCATTAGGGTCAACGACTCTGATATTTGAACTGTTTGGACTTGATTGGTCGGCGAAGCAAACAAGTTGAACAAGGAGGCAAGCAATGAGGGTTTTTGTGTTCATGGAGACTTTAAGATGGGGCTAACGGGAAAGCTCAGCTGCCCGCCGAGCGAAGCGAGGGAACACCACGCGCCAGCGTGGTGCGGGTCGGCTGAAGCGCATGGTTAGGCCTTTTTGTTGAACGGGAGAACTGCGAGAATATGTAAAAGGCCTGGAGTTGCAGTATAAGAAATGAAGCATATGAAATGCTGGTTGGCACATTCCGGATTAACGATTAACAATGAGTTGATTGAGAAGATGGTGCTGCATATTATGACATAGTGCATGAATGAAATATAAGAAGACCAATCTTGCTGCTCTTTGATAGAGACGAGAAGACGCTGAAAGAAACTTGTTTTGTAACGAATTCTGCAATAGGTTGCCGAAAGGATTAATGTTGAAAACAACGACGGAAAATCAACATACGAGACGACTAGGCGAGATTCTATTTGGAGTGTATTCCAGCTGGTAATAGCGGATACGCAGAATACGATTGCGAGCAAGGGTAGAAAAAAGTAATTGAAGATGCACTTATTCTTTTTTGGAATTAAGTGCCATGCTACCGGAGATGCCAGTGCTACCAGTGTGAGGATTCCTGAGATTGGTGCCATTTGTTCGCCTAACGGGAAAGCTCAGCTGCCCGCCGAGCGAAGCGAGGGAACACCACGCGCCAGCGTGGTGCGGGTCTGCTGAAGCGACTGGTTAGCTCGATACAATTTCATTGAGACCATCGATGAGGAGATTTACCTCTTCCGGTGGTAGCGAAGCCATTTTCTTCTGGAGACGCAGCGTTGATATAGTGCGTATTTGAGAGATTTTCACCCAAGACTTTTTAGGCAGCTTGTCAGAGGTTATCTCAAGGGAGAGGGGGAATTGGGCTCGCTGTTCTTGGCTGGTTAATGCCATAACAATAACTGTACCCGAGCGGCTATTAAACACTTCATGGCTCAGGACCACGACTGGGCGCAATCCCGACTGTTCGTGGCCAATGGTTGGATTGAGGTCTGCCCAGTAGATGTCGCCCCTCAGTAGTTTGGCCATGTTTCGACCTCGTGGGAAAGCCCGTCTTCGCTCAGTGCGCGTTCTTCGTTAGGATCAAGTTTCGCGCATTCTCTGGCCAAGCGCGAACGCTCGATTCGAGCGATTTGATCTGCTACAGCGACCTGTATTGCACGACTGCGATTGGGGAATAGGTGTTTTTTGACGAGAGAGTCGAGCCTTTGGAGGAGCCCCTCCTCGATCGTGATGGCAATTTTTGCTGTACTCATGGAAAACCTCAGTATTGCGAATCATCATACCGAAGAGGCGCAATAAGTCAATCGCAAGATCATGCTAACGGGAAAGCTCAGCTGCCCGCCGAGCGAAGCGAGGGAACACCACGCGCCAGCGTGGTGCGGGTCGGCTGAAGCGCATGGTTAGAAACGCGCACTTTGGCATAGGCGTATTCTGGCTTTTCG
>JADGBO010000392.1 GCA_015231465.1 Desulfamplus sp. | reverse complement strand
TGTGAAGATGATATAGGCGGGATCATGGGGATCCGGTGTAAATTCCAGGTTATCACCTGCTTGGAGAACCTCAGTCGCCAACCCTTCATGGCCTGCTTGGAGAGCCTCAGCCGCAGAACCTTCATGGCCTGCTTGGAGAACCTCAGCCGCAGAACCTTCATGGCCTGCTTGGAGAACCTCCGCCGCAGAACCTTCATGGCCTGCTTGGAGAAACTCAGCCGCCGACCCTTCATGGGCTGCCGCCGGCATGGAGAGAAGTTGTTCCACAGTAAAGATGTCCGGCTGATCTTTGGTTTTAATCGAGATCAGACCATCCTTGGATTCCGGACGGGTGATGATCATGGCCGGGTCTGTTTTGTCAAGCATTAAGGCCAGCCTCATGGGGGGAGCATCGCCATCCAGGGGCATGAATACGCCTCCGGCCTTTTGGACGGCCAGTGCAGCCATTATGTAATTAATTCCTGCCGGCAGACATAGCCCCACCACTGTTTCTGATGTTACCCCCATTTCAGCAAAAACCCGGGCCATGCCATTGGCTCCGGTGTTAAGTTCTTTGTAGGAAATCCGGCCTGACTCCTCTTCCACGGCAGTCCGGTTCGGAAATTGTGATGCCATATGTTCAAATACCCTGT
This sequence comes from Desulfamplus sp., assembly GCA_015231465.1. GTDB lineage: Bacteria > Desulfobacterota > Desulfobacteria > Desulfobacterales > Desulfobacteraceae > Desulfamplus. The sequence continues at coordinate 1,547 of JADGBO010000392.1, read as the reverse complement.
GCAGAATTTTTTTATTCATATCGTTCTCCATATTTTTATGGGTTGTGGGGGCCGGGCCACCGTAACTATCAATTCGATTCCACTGCATTTCCTGCCAGAAATCGGTTTCCTCGATGGTGATACTCTCTGTTGTTATTCCAGGCAACTTTCAAAAATTTTTCAATTGTTAGAAATCATCATCAATATCCATGGCAGCACTTAGAAACTCAGCATCTGTTGTGTGAATTTCCTTTGGCGTGATTGTTTTTTGCAGCTCTTTTATGGTTATTTGGGGATTCTCCCCGACAGCCTTGAAGATGGTCATGAGATCATTGGAGACCCGGGTCAGGAACTCCCGGGAGTAGGCATGTGGATTGTAACGGAAATCGAAGTGAACATGGGGAAGCGGATATATCTCCACCGAGAGATCGTAACCGGTCTGCTCCAGGGCTTCAAGTTCTCCAAAGGTGAATCCGGTATCGTACCCTTTTTGCAGCTCCTCCAGGGCGTTGCCAAAGGGGTAGTTCTGGAAGATCAGCACATGGTCCACCAGTTGTCCTTCGGTTTGACAGGCGGTCTGGATAGCGGCCAGGGAGACAAAGTGATGGGGCTCGGCGGCAATGCTTTCGGACTGAACCTTCTGCATCAGCTCGGTGAATGTACTTTCAGGGGATACCTCCATGCGCACCGGAATTGTGTTGATGAAAAGCCCCACAATCTGCTCCACATGGGGCAGATCCCCGGGTCTTCCCGACACTGCGGCACCAAAGGCCACATCGGATATATTATTGGCCTGGGCCAGCACAACCCCCCATATGGACTGTACCAGGGTATTTATGGTTACCCTCTGGGCCCTTGCAATGGTGGAGAGCTTGCTGCTTAGGTTGCCATCCAGATCAAAGCTGTACATTTCATGCAGGTATCCCTGCCCTGCCTCGCTGTTCACATCCCTGGGCAGGGAGGTCATGGGATGGAAACCTTCCAAATACTCGCTCCAGTAAGCCAGGGCCAGGTTTTCATCGGCCCTTTCAAGCCATCTTATATACTCCCTGTATTGGGGTGCCGGGGGCAGCCGGACTGCTTTCCCCTGGCCCAGGGCCGTGTAGGCTTCCTGGATATCAGGAATGATGGCACCCAGGCACCAGCCGTCCATGAGTATATGGTGATAGCTCCACAATATCCGGTATTTATCCTCATCAACCTTGAATATGTAAAGCCTCATAAGGGGATCTTTGTCCAGTTGGAATCCCCTTTGGCGATCTTCCTTTTGACAGGCTGCAATGTGATTCCGTATATCTGTGGCTGGGGTTCCCGAAAGCATGTTTTTCGTCAAATCTTCATATCTCCACTCAATGGGCCGCTCTTTGTGGACAAGTTGCAGAGGGGTGGGGACACCTTTATAGACAAAGGTGGTTCTCAGGGCATCATGGCGCCGGCAGACAGCGTTCCAGGCCTCCTCAAACCAGGTGAGGTTCACACTCCCTGTGAGGGAGAAGCTGAACTGCTCATGGTATGCGGTGGACTCCTTCTCATAGAGGCGGTGGAACAGCATGTTCTCCTGCATGGGT
>JADGBO010000391.1 GCA_015231465.1 Desulfamplus sp. | reverse complement strand
TGAGTATTAAATAACATTTTAATTTTGGCATCCTTCATATACACCCAAAATTACTTTACACTTTTTAGAGCATAACCCCCCTCAAAAGCATACTCTCCGAAAAAGTGTAAACTTATAAATGTAAGTAGTATTCACTGATTTTCTATTTTAATGAGCATATGGACTATTGCCTATAGATTATCATATGCTATAATGACCTTAAAAATAACAGCAATTAAGCCTATAATAAAGGGGTAATGCCATGATCAACAATAATTTTTCTGAATCATTTTCTCAAGAATGGATAAACAAAAACATTACAGACCCGACAAATGAATTAGTAGTGATGAGAAAAATTATTGACTGGGAGAAAATGGTTAATCAACTGTCACAGTTTTATTGTGCCTCAAAAGGGCGCATCGGCATATCCATTCGAGTTATTGTAGCTGTTCTACTCCTTTCCAAACTGCGAGGCTTAAGTGACGAAAAAGTCATAAATCAGATTAAAGAAAACAGGTATTATCAATATTTCTGTAATGTATCTGATGAACAGCTACATCATTTCCTGCATCCCAGCACTTTGTGCAGAATAAGAAAACGTTTTGGGGAGAAAGGTGTTGAAATTATAGAACAAATTGTGTTTGATGTATTGCGCGATACAGGAGTAATAGATACTCAATACGCCCTTATCGATTCAAGTGTACTTGAAAGTAATATTATTTATCCAACAGATGTACAATTGATCTATAAAGCTTTTTGCAAAATGGCACTTTTTGCAAAAAATTATAAAATTACCCTTTGGTGGAATCATGATGGATTAAAAGCGAAGTGGCGCGAGTTCAAACTTAATAAAGAAAAAGATGCTTATGTATATTTAGACCTATTTGCTTTAATGCTAAAAGATGCTCTTCCACTTTTTAAAGTGGAAATTAATAATTCTAAAGCACCAAAACACATAAAAGAAGGTGCAAAACTTATGTTGGATATTTTAAAACTTCTGTCTGAGCAAACTGACCTTAAATTGCAGGGAGAGAAGCATATTGACAACCGAATAGTCTCCCTTGATGAACCTCAAGCCCGCCCGATAGTAAAGGGCAAAACACATCCAAAGTGTGAATTCGGGACGACTTTTCAAGCCTGCTTCAACCGTCAAGGTTTCATGATCACGGTTGAAAACCTGATTGGCAATCCCAATGATAAAACATTGTATCCTGGGACCCTTGAACTTTTTCTAAAAAGGATGAAAATGTATCCGGAAATTGTGGTCACAGATCTTGGCTATAGAAGTGTCAAAAATTTCAAGTTTGGCCAGGATAAGGTGAACACTGTTTTTTTAGGGAGGAGCAGTGATGTTCCTGAAAATAAACGTGAAGCATGCCAAAAAGCACGTTCCGCAACAGAGGGCTTTATTGCAGTCACGAAGAACTGGCGGGGCATGAAGCGCAGTTTTTATAAAGGATTTTCAGGAGATCGAATATGGTCTCTACTATGCCAGGCTGCTCATAACCTGAAGAAATTTTTTCAACTCTACAATAATGAAGATGTAAGTGAAAAGTCTCTCATGGCATTAGGCTTAGTTGGATAGAGCTGTATTTCAAACATTACTTTTTGTCAAATAACATTAACGGGAGAACTGCGTTTTTAGATCGTACCCATATTCATATTTATAACCTTATTTTGTGTTCCTCTCTCAAATAGGGCTAAATTTTATGATCTGTGCCTCATTTTTAAAGATTAACCTCTCTATTATTTTTTTTTAAAATGCTCATATCAACAAAAATCAGTGGATACTAATTAACTTACCCAAACTCCACCTCTCCAGTCATGGAGAGGGTTTTGGGGGGTGAGGTGAATGGGCAATCAATTCCTAAGGAGATGCATGTTATGGATAATAAGCAGCTTATCATAATGAGCAAATTTTTTTTACCTATATGGATAAAATTAAAAAACGTTCTTGGGAGAATTTTACGTCCTGATGATACCTGGATTCAAGAACTTCGGGATTGGGCAGATGAAAATGTTATTCCTGATTATGGATTTTACAACATCACATCTATTGTATCAATACCTAGAAAAAAAGATGAACTTTTATCTTTTACCACACTTAATCTTAGTCACAGCCAACTTACTGAGCTGCCTGAATCAATAGGTAAGCTCACTCAGCTTACTGAACTTAGGCTTAATGGTAACAAACTCAAAAAGTTGCCCATA
>JADGBO010000390.1 GCA_015231465.1 Desulfamplus sp. | reverse complement strand
GTATTAATGGTGAAAAGACCTTTGTTGCCACCACAGTTGCCAAAGAGTGTATTCTTGGAGCAGAATTGGCTGCGAATGCAGGAACAAAGGAACTTATTAAAGGTTACCTTCCTTTCAAAGAGGAGTGTTGCAATCTTAATCCTGATTATCAGCCTCAGACCGTTAATACTGATGGATGGGAACCCACCAGAAGTGCATGGAAACACCTGTTTCCAAAAATAACCTTGTGTCTTTGTTTTCTGCACTCTGTCCTAAAGATAACAGATAGATGCAAACGTTCCAGAGAATTGCTCGCTGATATAAAAGAGAAGGTTTGGAATATATATCATTCCATTACTCCGGCTCAATTTTCCCAGCGGATTCGCCGGCTACGCGAATGGGCACAAACTATTCCTCCGGAAACGGTTAAAGAAAAAGTGCTCGATCTGTGTGGCAAGGTTCAGGAATTCAAAAAGACTTTTGACCATCCTCAAGCATACCGGACAAGTAACGCACTTGATCGGCTTATGGATTATCAGGATCGCCTTCTCTACGCTATGCGGTATTTCCATAGCAATAGCGATAGTGCAGTCCTTTATCTGCGATCCATGGCTCTGATTTGGAACTTTCATCCCTATTGCACAAGGATAAGCCATAAAGACTCCGTTAATAGGGCTTCCCCTTTTGGTGATCTAAATGGCTTCCATTATCATCCAAACTGGCTTCACAATCTTCTTGTTGCAGCTTCTATTGGAGGATGGAAATCATAGACACAAAAACCGTTAGAACCAGGCATATTCTTCCAGTAAGATATAATTGGAAACCGGCTCAATAGCCACAAGGCAGGTTTCAGGATGAAAGGTCTCATCTTCAATCGCACTGATTTTTTTCGGTGTCATTCCTTCAGCCAGACACTGCTTTTCCTCTTTACCAAACTCACACGCACCTTCTTCCATTGACTTTGATACTTTTTGCTGGGAGCCATAGGAAGATGCAACAAATTTGTCCAGCCCTGTCAATTCAAGATACTCACATACAGCACGAATGCCGCATGGATTGCATAAGGTGAATACAAAATGAAGCCCTGAAACCAACCGATGAAGATAAGCTGTGCCAACAGGGCTTTCAAAAAAATTTACCACTTCAGGGGCGGCATCTATGGTATCTTTGCGGTTAAGCCAGTGCTGCAGTGTTGAGCGGGAAATCCCAAGCCCTTCAATGATATCTCGCTGGCTTGCATCAGGATTATTTGCAAGTCCTGCCTCGAATACCAACAGATCTTCGGCTATTTGTGCTCTTGTTCTTTTTTTCATAGCTGTTTTGTATAGCAGAGCAACTTCTTTGTATGCTATTATTGTTTTCCTTTTGGCCGAAACGATGATCAAGACCGAAAATCGTATTTGATGAAGTCTTACCTAATTGGAATTACAGGGCAATTCCAAATGGGCAAGTTATTTAAACCCTATTCCTTATCATCTGCACAGGTAGTAGTTATACCGTTATTACATACAACTCCACCATGCCATGAACAGCAACCTTGACAACTCGGGTCGCTTTTATAATCAAAACCCAAATAAATACCCATAATTGTGCTTGATCCCCAATCAACCACATACTTACCTTTTGAAGCATCATATTTTGTAGTAAATTCAAACAAAGAGGTGTCATCAAGGTTGATAGTACCTGCAGAATCAACATTCGAGCCTGACAAGATACGCTGATTTCTTCTGCTGGGAGTAAAATAGGCTTTGGCATCCTTCTGCAAGAGGTTGGCATCATCTATATCAAACTGACCGCTGCTCCAGTCAGGTGTCATGTTAAAAGAGATGGGTCCGTCCTTGATTATTTCATCCAATGCAGCCTGTTGTACGTTAAATATGAGGGTAGTGCCGCTACTACTGATCTGATTTATTTTCCATGAGGAATCGGGTGCTCTCCCGCTACTACTTTGATTATAAATTGAAAATTTTAACAGTTTAAATTGAATCTTATAGATCATATATTGCTATACTTTTTGACTTTTCATTTCTGATTTTATGATTAATATTTGATGAAGCAATCAAAGTTTCTCTTTACTTTTCATTATCTCCTTGAGTTTTCGAAAAATAGTTCTTTTACAAAACAATATTTTGGCATATTTTTTGCTTAAGCTGCAAAACTCAATGCCATTTCATCTGGATTATCAATCTCAATCAGTTGTTTATGCTCCTTTCG